>JAKAIE010000057.1 GCA_021814475.1 Nitrospirota bacterium | reverse complement strand
CCAGACGATCCACGCCCTGAACCATCATATGCCGGAGGGTATCCGCTTTGTACGGATGGCCGGGCTCCATGGCAAGGAAAAATCGCTCAATAGTTATATAATAAGGTACATATACGAGGTGCGCGGGGAATCGGCGCCCTCGGCGGAAAGGTTTTTCAGCAGCGGAGAGATGATCGTCGCACGCAAGAAGGGACCGGTAAATATCAAGGATATGATTGAAGAGGTCAGACAGATCGATGACAGGACGTTCAGGTTGACGGTCAGGGACTGCGGAGAGGACAAGGTCCGGCTCGATGAACTCGTCCCGGCGATCTTCGGCTCTTCCGCGGTCGATTTCGAGATCACCAGGACCGGGATGTACGGTCAGGCCGACCCGAGGGACCCATCCGTAGGATGGATCGATCCGATTGACCCTGATCAGAAGATGAGTATTCGATGAGCAGTGAGATATTGATAAATGTCACGAGGGAAGAGACACGGGTCGGCCTGCTCGAAGGCGGACAGGTCGTGGAGTTCTACGTCGAGAGGAAGAGGGATGCGAGCCTCGTCGGCAACATCTTCAAGGGGAAGGTCGTCAAGATCCTCCCCGGCATGCAGTCGGCCTTCGTCGACATCGGCCTCGAAAAGGCGGCGTTTCTCTACGTTGCGGACATCAAGGCAGACACCGACGAGTACGCCCCTCTCTTCGAGGATGAAGAAAAGGACGTCTCGATCGAGTTGATATCGCGCCGCCCCCGTTGCGAGGCCACGATCGAGGACCTGATCCAGGAGGGGCAGGAACTGCTCGTCCAGGTCTCAAAAGACCCGATCGGCAGCAAGGGCGCACGCGTCACGTCGTATATCACCCTACCCGGCAGATACCTCGTCCTGATGCCGGATGTCGAGCATATCGGAATATCCCGCCGCATCTCGGACGAAGAGGAGCGCGCCCGCCTGAGACAGATGGTCCTGTCGATCAAACCCGCGGGGTACGGCCTGATCATAAGAACTGCCAGCGAGGAAGCGACCGAAGAGGATATCAGGAAGGACCTGGAATTCCTGCTGCTCCTCTGGAAGAACATCCAGGAGCGGCGGGACAAGGTGCCGGCCCGCGGACTGCTCTACAGCGACCTGGACCTCGTCTTCCGGAGTGTCCGCGACCTGATGAGCCAGGATGTGGAGCGCCTGACGATCGACTCCGCCGAGGAGTACGAACGGATCATCGAATTTGTCAAGACCTACTTTCCGAAGCTTCTCGACAAGATCGAACTGTACGAGGAGACCGAACCGATATTCGATGCCTTCGGCATCGAACTGGACATAGCCCGGGCCGTCGGCAGAAAGGTCTGGCTGAAGTCCGGGGGGTATATCGTCGTGGACCATACCGAGGCGATGACCGTCATCGACGTCAACACAGGCAAATTCGTCGGCAAGGAAGGCCTCGAAGACACGATCCTCAAGACGAACCTCGAGGCGGTCAAGGAGATCGCCTACCAGATACGGCTCAGGAACCTCGGCGGGATCATCATCATCGACTTCATCGACATGGACAAACCGGAGAACCGCGACAAGCTCTTCAATGCCTTTGTCGAGGCGATGAAGAAGGACCGGGCCAAGAACACGATCTTCCATATCTCCGAACTCGGACTGATCCAGATGACCCGCAAGCGCGTCAGGGAAAGCCTCGGCAGGACCCTGAGCACCACCTGCCCGTACTGCGAGGGGAAGGGGTTCGTGAAGTCCCCGGAGACGATCTGTTACGAGATCCTCAGGACGATCAAGAAGCTGGCGCGCCACGGCAGCGAAAAGATCATCATCACCGCCCACCCCATTGTCGCCGAGATGCTCTCGGACGAAGAGATGCTCGGGATAGAGGATGTGGAAAGCCAGTACGGCGTAAAGGTAATCGTGCGCGCAGACACCAAGATGCACCAGGAAAACTACGAGGTGAGTTCGTTGTGAGTCCTGATGCCGACCCCGAAGCTGAAGAAAAGCTCTCCAGACTCCTCTCCCTTCTGAAGCAGTACGAATCCGCTGTCCTGGCCTTCTCCGGGGGGGTGGACAGCTCCTTTCTCTTGCGGGCGATGGGCCTTGCCGGCATGAAACAGTTCGTCGCGGTCACCGCCTGCTCAGGGACGATGCCCTCCTCGGACTATCAGCGCGCCCTGTCTATTGCCGGCGAAGAGGGTGCAGAGCATCTGGTGATCAGGACAGACGAACTGGCCAATGAGGAATTTGTCAGAAATTATGCCGACCGGTGTTTTCACTGCAAGGACGAACTCTTTTCGAAACTGTGCATGATGGCGCGGGAGAGGCAGCTCTCGCATGTCTTTGACGGGACGAACGCGGACGACCTCCGCGATTACCGGCCCGGGCTGAAGGCGGCCGCAAAGCACGGGGTCAGGAGCCCGCTGGCGGAATGCGGGTTTTCGAAGAACGATATAAGGAATGCCTCCCGGAGGCTCGGACTCGGCACCTGGGACCAGCCGTCCTCTCCCTGCCTCTCTTCCCGCGTGCCCTACGGCAGGAAGATCACTGCCGAGGCATTGAGACGCATCGAGGCCTCGGAGGAGTTTCTCCGGACATTCGGATTGACGACTGTCAGGGTACGTGATCACGGCGACATCGCCAGGATCGAGGTGCCTGCTGACGACATGGCGGCCCTCTTCGATCCTGTCACACGCCGGAGCGTCTCCGAGAGGCTCCGGGGGCTTGGGTATGCGTTCGTCTCGGTGGACCTCGACGGATACAAGAGCGGCAGCATGAACCGCAACCTTGAACACAAAAACCACTGACCCGCTTTTAGGCCAAATGCATCCCATGAAACAGAAAGAGCGCAGCGATATCGACCGTTGTGTGCGCTGCGGCAACTGCAAGACGCTATGCCCGACGTATGCGGCGGAGCATGTCGAGATGAGGGGTGGCAGGGGCAGGCTCGCCCTGCTCCAGAGGTTCTTCGGAGGAGGGGTAAAGCCGTCGAAGCTCCTCCGTCATCATATCAACAGCTGCATCCTCTGCGGCGCCTGCAACCGGAGCTGCCCCCTGGGGATCGACCTGACGGAGGCGATCTATCGCGGAAGGTCAGCCCTGAAGAAGGGAGACCGGAGGGGAGCGCTGCTCAGGGCTCTCGCGAAGATGTCGGTCACATGGCCCGATATCGCTTACAAGACAGCCCAGATCGGGCAGAGGTCGATATTCCCTGCACTGACGCGGATGGGCATCATCCCGCCGATCCCCGACCTCCCGGAGGCCCCGCTGAGAAAGACCGACCAGGTCTTCAGGACGCAGAGAAAGAAGCGGGGACGGGTCGCGGTCTTTACCGGCTGCAGCATCAACTATATCTTCCCCCATTTCGGCGAGTCCCTTCTTAACGTGCTCCAGAGGCTCAACTACGAAGTGATCCTCCCAAAGGGCGAGACCTGCTGCGGAAGCCCCCTGAGAACTCTGGGGCTGGAGGACGAGGCGGTGGAGCAGGCGAAGAAGAACCACAGGGTCTTCAGCCGTCTGAAGGTCGATGCGATCCTGAGCCTCTGTCCGACCTGCACCATGACCCTGAAGTACGATTACCCGAAGATGATCGGCAAGGGACTCGACAGGGCTATGGACATATCGACCTTCTTCATCGACAAGCTCGAAAACACGGATATCATCAACAAGAAGGCGTTCTTCCACGACCCCTGCCATCTCAGCTTCGGACTCGGTGTCAAGAAAGAACCGAGGGAGCTTATAACCAGGGCGGGCATCGAACTGGTCGGCCCCGCGGAGTCGGGGTGCTGCGGCTTCGGCGGCCTCTTCTGCGTCTCAAACAAGGAGCTGTCGGCCAACATGCTGAAGGATCGTGCGGCAGCGATCACCTCGTCAGGCGCGGATACGGTCATCACGTCCTGCCCGGGCTGCATCATGCAGCTCAGCAGGAGCATCACCGACCGGCCGGTCATCCACCTGATCGAACTGATCGAAGACGCCTTCTACTTCAGAGGAGAGGAACAGAAGGAGCTCTTTTAAAGAGACCGCAATACGACAGTATTTCGCTCATATGCTGTCTGGCCCTTTTTTATCTCTCACGCTTTTTCTTCAGCCCCTCCAGCCGAGTTAATTTGCCTCGTTATGTTTACAGATTGCCCTTTATTCCTACCACCAAAAAATGCTTTTGCAAGTCATTGTAAATATTTATGTCTTTGAATCCCGCCTGTACCATTTGTTCCTTAACTTCTTCGGGCAAACATCTGATTTTTGCAGGAGGCCCTTCAGGCATATCTTTCTTTTTCCAATCAACGACAAAAATTGTTCCCCCGGGTTTCAAAATTCTATAGGCTTCTCCCAAGGACAGAGATGGATCATCTAATTCATGATGCAGGTTTATCATAAACACCAGGTCTGCAATTCCATCATCAAGTGGCACAGTATGTTCTTCAGTCTTTACAGGAATAATACCGGGATACTGCGAAGACACATTTTCCTTTATCCAGTTGATCATTACTTCCGATAAGTCGCAAGCATATAATGTCGAAGGTTCAAATTTTTGAAAAAACGCAACACCAAAAAATGCTGTTCCCGCACCTATTTCAACAAATACACCGGGTTTTTCTATATGTAATTTTTCCCAAATATAATCAGGGGGGATATCCAGCAATCTTTGAGGATCATTCAATTTCTGCAATTTCCTGGGATCAAATTTCTTTTCATTCATAGCAAGACCTTTCTTGAATTTAATACATAATGTGTTGTGGAAAGCCCGCAGCCAACCTCACGCCTCATCAGCGGACCGGAAGTCCCGCAAGATGCTTGAACAGCTTCTTCAGCGCCCTTCCCCTGTGGCTCATCGAGTCTTTTTCTGAGGCCTCCATCTCGGCGAAGGTCCTGTCATGGCCTTCGGGATAGAAGAGCGGGTCATACCCGAAGCCATTGTCGCCCTTTTCCTTCTTCCCGATCCTGCCTTTGACGTAACCGGTGAAGGTCTTCTGGTGGCCGTCGGGCTGCAGGTACGCCATGCAGCAGACGAAACGGGCGTCCCGGTCCTCTCCTTCACTCCCCTTCAGTTCACGGAGGAGCTTCTTCACGTTCTTCTGGTCGTCCGCATCTTCTCCAGCGTAGCGGGCAGAGTAGACTCCGGGCGCACCGCCGAGGCTGAAGACCTCGAGTCCCGAGTCGTCGGCAAGCGCCGGGTGGCCGGTGAACTTCGCCACAGCCCGGGCCTTCTTCAGAGCGTTCGCCCTGAAGGTCTTGCCGTCCTCCTCCACGTCGGGACAGCCGGGAAAGGCGTCGAGGGTAAGAAAACGGATGTTGTATCCTTCGAACATGCGGCTCATCTCCGCCGCCTTCTTCCTGTTCTTTGTCGCAAGCACTATATCCATTATCAACTCCTATTCCAGTTTTGTTAACTATAATAACTGGCGTTACCCCTTGTCAATAAAGGTTTTTTTTGCTGTTTGCCCCGCTGCGGCCCTCTCCGTCCAAACAGCTTGTCACTAAAAATTAATATAGGGTATACTAAGGAGCCTTAAAAACGTTACCTTTACTCATCTCTTTTAAATAATGCGGATCGAAAAATTTGAACTCATAGGCTTCAAGTCTTTTGCGGACAAGACCGTCTTCAACCTCCACCCGGGGATAACGTGTGTTGTCGGCCCCAACGGCTGCGGCAAGAGCAATATCGTCGACGCCTTCCGCTGGGTATTGGGCGAGCAGTCGGCCAAGAGCCTCAGGGGCGAGAAGATGGACGAGGTCATCTTCAACGGCTCTGCCCAGAAGAAGCAGAAGGGCATGGCAGAGGTGACGATGGTCATCTCCGGAATGAACACACCGAAGACGCCCCAGGTCCGGTTCAGTGACCAGACGCCTGAGCAGGCGCAGGCCGAATCCGCTGCGGAGGGAACCCAGGCAGAGGACCCGGCCCAAAATCCTTCACCGGATGGCGGAGAGCCGAAGAACGTCGAGATGCCCCTCAATGCCCCTGTTGCAACCCAGAGCGATACCCTCTCCGTGACCCGCCGGCTCTACCGGTCGGGCGAGAGCGAGTACATGATAAACAAGACCCCCTGCCGTCTGAAGGACATCAAGGACATCTTCCTCGACACAGGACTCGACTTCAGGAGCTATTCGATCCTCGAACAGGGGAGGATAGGCGAGATCCTGAACTCCAAGCCCGCTGACCGGAGATTCATCATCGAAGAGGTCGCGGGGGTGATGAAATACAAGGTGAGGAAGGCGGAGGCCCTCTCGAAGCTCGAATCCTCGCGCGTCAACCTCACCAGGATCAACGATATCGTGACCGAAGTGAAGAAGCAGATCAACATCCTCGACCGTCTCGCAAAGAAGGCAGAACGGTACAAGAAGCTCTCTGCAGAGATGCATGCGATCGAACTGAAGATAGAGCGGAACGAATACCAGGGGATAAAGGACGCCAACCAGGCGGTTACCGGGGAATACGGCAGCCTGAAGGAAAAAGAGGCTGTGCTCGCCGCAGAGATCACCGGCACGGAGAACAAGACTCAGTCCCGCAGGATAGAACTCCTCGACCGGGAGAAGGCGCTGGAGCTGATCCAGAAGGACTTCCAGCAGATGGAGAGGGAGATCGCCGAGATAGAACGGACGATCGCTGTCAGCAGAAACGACATCAGCAACCTCGGGGACTACAGGACACGGCTGACCACCCAGGTCGAGGAGAACGACAAAAGGTCCGTCGAGATCGGCCAGAGGATCGAAGAGCTTCAGATCAGCGGCCGCGAGATCGGCCAGGAGATGGAGACCCACGCAGAGATGCTCCACCAGAAGACCTCCGCCTTCAGGACGATCGAGGAGGCGCTTGCGGACCAGGAAGAGCGGATCGAGGAGAAACGGCGGGAGATCTTCAAGGTCTCTGAAGAGATCAGCAGGCTCAGGAACGAACTCAGCCGCCAGCATGCGGCGTACGAGAACCACGAGAGGCGGGAGGCTAACGCCCACCTCGAATCCGAAGATTCGCGCAGGATCCTCGCAGGCATCGAATCGTCGATCAGCAGCGTCGAGGCGATCATCGTCGGCAACAACAACGAAAACCTGATCCTGAAGGAAAAGCAGGGTATCCTCACCGAGGAGCTTGCCGTGGGCAGGAACAGGCTCGAAGAACTCATGAAGACCCTCGCCGGGGCCAGGGAGGAGATCGCCTCGAACCAGTCGAGGCTCGAATCCCTCAGGGAGATCATCTTCGACGAGCCGACAAGGGAGCTGATCGAGGCGAGGTCCGACATCCGGCTTCTCGGGTCGGTCTCGGATGTGATCGAGGTGGACCCGAGGTACGAAAAGGCGGTCGAGGCAGCGCTCTACGAAAAGGCGGACATGCTGATCCTCGAGTCCGAGGAATCGGTCGAAAACGCAGTCCTTTCGATCAGGGGCGCGGGGACAGGGAGAACCGCCTTCATGCCGGTGGCGCCGAACCCGCTTCATTCCGCCGCTGCTCAGCCCGAAGGGGTCGTTGCGCGGGCACTCGATGTGGTGAAGGTGAAGGACGGCTTTCAGGCGGTTGCGTCCAACCTCCTCTCCCCGATATTGATCGTCCCGGATATCCATGCGGCCTTTGCGGCCGCACGGTCTGCCGGAGGGAACTTTACGATCGTGACGGTGGACGGAGAGGTGATCGAGCCGACAGGCGCTGTCGTGGTGGGTGAAGGCAAGGGCGTCTTCAAGAGAAAACGCGAGATCAGGGAACTGGAGGAACTGCTCGAGACAAAGAAGGCGTCCCTCGCGTCCCTGAACGAGGAGATCCAAACGGTCCAGGACACGATAGCCGAGAAGGAAGAGACGATCAGGGAGGTCCAGCAGGCGATCCATAATCTCGAAAAGGAGATCTCCCTTTCGAAGCTGACAGTCGAGAACTATGCAGAGGAGAAGGAGCGGACAAACAGGAAGCTTTCGTACCTGACCCTCGAGATCGAAGAGGCGGTGAAAGAAAAAACCGCCCTGTCCGAGGTGATCACCGGGACGGAACAGAAGATCGGGGCTGATGAGGCACGGAAGGCCGAGATAGAGGCAGAGTCCGCCAGGATACAGGAAGAGATCGCGGTCAGGAAGGCCGAGATAGAAGAGCACCGCACAGAGGTGACCGAGCTGAGGCTCCTTGCCGCATCAAACAGGGAGAAGCTCGAATCAGTGCGCAAGGAGATCGAGACCTCCCAGAAGACGGTCGCAGAGCTCGCGGACAAGAGGTCCGAACTCCTCACAGAAAAGGAATCGGTCAATGGCCGGATCACCCAGCGCGAGGCCGAGATCCTCGAAAGGGACGGACATCTCAGGAGGCTGGTTGCGGACGCGGACGTCCTCAGGCTCGACCTCTCCCGGAAGAAAGAAGCGATCGAACAGGAGAACGCCGAACTCTTCTCGATCGAACAGGGTCTCCGGGGCCTCAGACATGAGCTCTCCGCGATCGTCCAGCGGCTGTCAGAACTCGACGTGCTCAGGACAGAACATAAGATGAGGCTCGAAAATCTCGCCACGAACGTCAGAAACAACTTCGGGGTCGAGATAGAGGACCTTCCGGTCGAAGAGGTGACAGAGGAAGAGCAGACGCGTCTTTCCGAACTCCGCGCGAAACTCCAGGAGATGGGGCAGGTGAACCTCGGCACACTCGAGGAGTACGAGGAACTTACGACGAGGTACGAGTTCCTCTCCCGGCAGCAGGAGGACCTGTCCAAGTCGATCGCTGAACTCGAAGAGGCCATCTCGAAGATCAACAGCACCACGAGAAAGAAACTGCGGGACGCCTTCGAAATACTGAATGCAAAGTTCGGAGAGATCTTCGTCAGGCTCTTCGGAGGCGGCAAGGCGGCTCTGGTACTGACCGACGAGAGCAATATCCTCGAAACCGGCATCGATATTGTTGCGCAGCCTCCGGGCAAGAAGCTCCAGAATATCCATCTGCTCTCGGGCGGGGAGAAGGCACTGACGGCCCTCTCGATCTCCTTTGCGAGCTTCCTGATCAAGCCGACCCCCCTCTGCATCCTCGACGAGGCGGACGCACCCCTCGATGAGTCGAACACAGAGCGCTACTCCCGGATGCTCCAGGAGATGTCGAGCTTCACCCAGTTTATCGTCGTCACCCACAATCGCACCACCATGTCCGTCGGCCAGCATATCTACGGCATCACGATGCAGGAGGCCGGGGTCTCGAAGATAATCTCGATGCAGCTCGAAGATATCGCTGCATAACCATCGTCCCCCGGGCAACACGTGAAACACGAACTGGAAAAACGCCTCCACGGAAAGATCTCGACATCACCTGAAGACCTCGCCTGTTACGGCTTCGATGCCTCTGGGCTCGATGGTTCCCCCTCTGTAGTGGTCTGGCCCGAAGATCTGCAGGACGTCGTCGCGGTGATCGACCATGCGCGGTCGAACCGCACCCCTGTGATCCCCCGCGGCGCTGGCACCGGGATGACCGGAGGTACAGTGCCTAGCGCCCCTCATCAGGATGCGATCGTGATGAGCCTCGAGAGGATGAACCGCATACTCGAGATCGACAGGGAGAATATGCAGGTACTGGTCGAGCCGGGTGTGATCAACGGAGACCTGCAGCGGGAACTCGGCCGCCACGGCCTCTTCTATCCCCCGGACCCCGCGAGCATGAACTTCTGCACGATCGGCGGCAATGTCGCGGAGAATGCGGGAGGGCCGCGTGCAGTCAAGTACGGCGTGACCCGCGACTACGTCATGGGCCTTGAAGCGGTCCTGCCTGACGGCAGCGTCATCACGACCGGGGTGAAGACCGCAAAGGGGGTTGTCGGCTATGACCTGACGAGACTCCTCGTCGGCTCAGAGGGGACACTCGCGGTCGTCACGAAGATACGGCTCAGGGTGCTGCCGCTGCCCGAGGATATCGTGACCCTGCTCGTCCTCTTCAAAGACCTCGAAAAATCCGGAAATGCGGTCACCTCGATCATGACGAGCGGCATCATCCCGAGGACCCTCGAGTTCATGGACAGCGAGGCGATCAGGGCGGTCGAAAACTACAAACCCGTCGGCCTGCCTGTCGATGTCGGGGCGCTGCTGATCATCGAGCTCGACGGAGACCCCCTCGTGATCAAGAAAGAGGCGGAAAAGATATCGTATCTCTGTTCGCAGCAGGGCGGGGAGATCGTCATGGCAGAGGACGAGTCTGCCCGCGAAAAGGTTTGGGAATCGAGGCGTGCCCTCTCTCCGGCCCTCTACCACATCATGCCGACGAAGATCAACGAGGACATCGTCGTGCCGAGGAACAGAATCCCGCAGATGCTGAAGAGGCTGAAGGAGCTTGCAGCTGAGAGCGGCCTGAGGATCATCAACTTCGGCCATGCGGGAGACGGGAATATCCATGTCAACATCATGGTCGACAAAAACAACAGGCCGGAATATGAAAAGGCGACCGGCCTCGTGAAGGAGGTCTTCAGGGCAACTCTCGACCTGGGCGGCACGATATCGGGCGAGCACGGAGTTGGCCTGACAAAGATGGACTATATCGGCATGGAGATCAGACCCGCGGAGATCGAGCTGATGAAGAGGATCAAGCAGGCCTTCGATCCCCTGAACATATTGAACCCGGGGAAAGTCTTCCCGTAAGGCTGTGGCCTCTCTTTTCCGTCTTCTTGATTTTCCTCCCTGCAACCAATAGAATTAACGCTATGCAGATTCGAATCTCAAACGGCAAGGTCGTGGAAGCCAATGCCGGTCAGAATATCTATCAGGCACTGAAGGAGAGCGGCATCTATCTCGTCGCCTCCTGCGGGGGCAAGGGCGTCTGCGGCAAATGCAGGGTGAAGGTGCTCGGGGGCCGGGTCAGGACAGAGTCGACCGGCAAACTGATGAAGAAAGAGGTAGACGAGCATATCACCCTCGCCTGCACCACATTCCCTGAAGAGGATATACTGATCGAGATCCCCGAGGGCTCGAAGCTGGTCATCGGCGACAAGATCGCCATATCGAAGACAAAGAACCTCCGCGACTTCCTGCACTCCGTCGAGGCGGGGCTCCAGCCGGCGATCCGGAGGATCTACCTCGAACTGACACCGCCGAGCCTCGACGACCCTGCCAGCGACCTGGAGAGGCTGAAGCACGCCCTTTCTGAAAAGGGGGTCGGGCAGATGCACTTTTCTCATGACTTCGCGGCGCGGCTCGCCCGGTCTCTTCGGGAGCTGCACTGGCAGTTCAACCTCGACTATACAGAAGATTTTTATGCGGTGGCGGTCTCCTCTGCGGAACAGGTTGACCGGTACGGCATCGCAATCGACATAGGCACCACCACCGTCGTCCTCTACCTCGTCAACTATTCCGACGGCGCGATCGTGGATCTCGGGATGACCTACAACTCCCAGATGCGGTACGGAGACGACGTCATCACACGGATCGTCCACGCAACCGAGGGCGGAGGGCTTGAAGACCTCAGGTCCGCGGTCGTCAACGACATGAACGACATCCTCAGCCCGATGCTCGAAAAACACGGAATCAGGCGCGAGGACGTAGACTCGGTCGTCATCTCGGGCAACACCACGATGGCGCATCTCTTCTGGGGGTTCGACCCTTCCTCTATACGGGAGGAGCCGTATATCCCGACGCTGAACACCTTCCCTATATGGCAGGCCGGCACCGCAGGCCTGGACATCCTTCCCCAGGCCCCGGTCTATACCGTGCCCTGCGTCGGCAGTTACGTCGGCGGGGATATCGTCGCGGGAGTCCTGGCGTCGCAGATGTATCTGAAACCGGAGATTGCGCTCTTCATGGACATCGGCACGAACGGCGAGATCGTCGTCGGCAACAACGAGTGGCTGATGACAGCTGCCTGTTCGGCAGGCCCCTGCTTCGAAGGCAGCGGGATACGCCACGGCATGAGGGCGACGGAAGGCGCGATCGAGTCTGTCAAGGTCGACCCGAATACCTTCGAACCGACCCTCGGCGTCATCGGTAATGCCGTCCCGGCAGGCATCTGCGGCTCAGGCATGATCGATGCGATCTCGGAGCTCTTCTTCAAAGGCGTGATAGACCAGCGGGGTAAGTTCATGAAGGACCTGAAGACCGACAGGATCAGGACAGGAGACGAAGGGCCAGAGTATCTCCTTCACCGCGGAGGGCTGAAGGAGATCGTGCTGACAGAGGTGGACATAGAAAACGTGATGAGGGCGAAGGCCGCGATCTATGCCGGCGTCTCGATACTCCTGAAAGAGGTCGGCCTCGACCTGGATGTCGTCGAGAGGATCTACATCGCAGGCGGCTTCGGAAATTACCTCGACATCGACAAGGCGATCATGATAGGCATGCTCCCCGACATGCCGAAAGAGAAGTTCTCGTTCATCGGCAACACCTCGATTGCGGGGGCCTATCTCTGCCTTCTCTCCGACAGGATGAGGAAAGAGGCGGAGGAGATCGCAAAGAAGATGACCTACGCCGAGCTGTCGGTCTCCCGCGGCTTCATGGACGAATACATGTCCGCCCTCTTCCTCCCACATACGGATATGAGCCTCTTCCCCACGGTCCGCGACCTGTATAGAAAGTCCTGAGAGGGAAATGGCCAGCCAGGCCGTGAATGGACTGATCCGTGCCTTATCAATATCTGCCTGCCACTGAAGGAACTCAACGTCGCTGACCCGGCCAAAAGGGAGCGGATTATTTCAGTATTCACGCCGTTTATAGCCTGATATACTTTAAGAAAATACATGTCATCAGGCGGTGAGGCATGAGCAGTGTCGACGTATTATGCGGGACTGACAGGGAGATGATGCTGGATTTCAGCAGCCTCTGCCTGAAACGCCTGAACAGTCATCTCCCCCTGAGGCTTTTCCTCTCCCCGTTTCGGCCTTTCCTGGACGCCAACGTGCATAAGGAGATAGAAAAGGACAGGTTGATCATCGAGCATGCGGCTGAAGGGTTCGGAAAGGAGGGGCCCCGTCCGGACAGACACGTCGAGAGGCTTTTCGAAATGACGAAAGAGGTCGATGCCGAATTTCTGAAGAAATGGTCCGGTCCTTTTCTTTCGATCGAGATCCGGTACGATGATGTCGCAGCCGTGCGAAAGCAGAGGATACGCGCCTTCTCGGACATGGTCCATGACCTGCTCTCGCACTGGGATGAGGAGCTTTCCTTCTCGGGCATCGTGAAAAAGACATACACCCAAAATGACTATAAGGAGACCCTCGGCCAACTGCTTCATCTCTACACCGTCGAGACGAAACTGCTCGGCGGCTCTCTCGTTGCACCGGGACCCGCCGGAGCATTGAAGGCTATTTTTTCCGGGAGGGTCTTCTCGATCATGGAAGAGGCCGCCTGTGAGGTCGCGGACATGCATGCGCGCAGGGCATACATGGATGGTGGCGGGGCAACAGGCGTTGCAGGGACGAAGAAATGAAGCTCTACAAGAAGGCACGCCTCCTCTTCACCTGGACCTTCACCGGCACTAAGACCACGGCTGCGATCGATATCACGAACACCTGCAATCTCAAATGCAGCCATTGTTACTGGTGGAAGGAAGAGCGTCCGGCGGAACTCGATGACGACGAGATGGTTGCGTTCATGAAAGGCCTGCGAAAGAAGGGGATGACCGCGGCCATCATCTACGGAGGAGAACCGATGCTCCGCCCCCTGATGTGCGAGGCAGCCTCCAGGATATTCGACCATCCCCTCATCTTCACAAACGGTACGCAGGGCTTCTCGGCGATCGACGCACAATGGATACTTTCTCTCGACGGGACGCGGGATATACACGACAGCATAAGGGGGAGCGGGGCGTATGACTGCTCGGTCGCGAACCTCAGGAAGGCCCCCCGCAGGCCGGTTGTCCATATGACGATCACCCGGCAGAACAGGCATAACCTCGAAGAGTTCCTCGAGGAATTGAGCGGGCTGCCGATCAAGGGTGTCGGCTTCAGTTTCTACACGCCCCATATCTCGGAGGACCGGAGCAGCCTGGCCCTCACCCTGGACGAACGGGACCTTATCCTGGACGAACTCCTGGGGTTGAGGAAGAAATACTGGCGGATCATGGGCCTGACCCCGAAAATGGCGGACCAGTTCAGGCAGGGAGGAGAATTCTCCGCGTGGAACAGCATCGAAAGGTGCCCGGTCAGCAGGGTCTGCAACTGCTACAACTCCGACGGGACGCCCAAGCCGTGCACGTACGGGAACAACGCGGACTGCAGCCGCTGCGGCTGCACCAGTATCGCGGTCTACCGGGCGGCCATACACCACCTGGACCCTCTCGCCCTCTTTATGATCTACCGCATGGTCAACTGAATCTCCGCCGGCGTCCGGGAGTGGCCGCTATCTCTTGAGCAGCCTGAATACGGAAAGAAGACTGAGGAGGACGGCCGATCCGGCAGAGATGACCGAAAGCCGCTGATTTCCCATAAAGGCAAAAAAAAGCGCGGCTGTGGAGGTGTTCACCGTCAGGATCACGAGGAGGAGCACGTCCGAAAGGGACGTCAGCCGGTGGACCACGCCCTTCATGTCTGTCTTTGCGAGTTTAAAGGACAGGTCCCCCCTGTTCGCCTTCTTGAGAAATGCATGGGTCTGGGAAGGGAGATCAACCAGTTCCGTCAGTTTCTTCCTCACAGTGGCAAAGAGCTGCCGCAGGCTTTCTTCCTGCGTTCCCCTGAAGAATTCCTTCACATACGGCTTGGCGATCTCTACGATGTTAACCTCGGTGTCAAGGCGGTAGGCCATGCCGTTGAGCATACCCATCGTCCTGAAGAGAAGGATGAAATAGTTTGGCACCTGAAAATTGTTGATGATGCCCAGGAGATTGTCGATTTCCTCTCCGATGGTGTCGATGGTGAGGGCCTTCATCTCCTCAGGCGTCATGTACCGGTATTTGTCTATCAGGTCCTGGGTGACATCCACTATCGCCCCGTAGTCCGCGTCTTTTATGAGCACTCCCAGTTTTTCGAGCGCCTCTACAATGCCGGACGCATCGTCTTCGACAATGGCGCGGGCGTATCTTCTCAGGTGCCTCCGAGTGGAGTCGGGAATCGCCTGGACCATACCGAAGTCGACGAAGGCGATCCTCGGCCCTTCCATCGCGAAGATGTTCCCGGGATGGGGGTCGCAGTGGAAAAAACCGTGCACGAAAATCATCTTAGAGTATGCCTCCGCAAGGAGACTTACCAGCATTGCGCAGTCCAGGCCCGAGGCCTTGATCGTCGCGCATTCAGTTATTTTGGTTCCTTCCACAAACTCGAGGGTAAGGACCTTTTCTCTCGTGAATTCCCAGTATACCCGCGGGATGATCACACGTTCGTCCGAGGCGAAATTCTTCCTGAACCTCTCCGCGTTTCGTCCTTCCTGGAGATAGTCCAGTTCCGCCCTCACGATCCTGGAGAACTCCTCGTGAAGCAGCCTCAGATTGATCCATCCCATCCTGCCGCGCATGAGAGTTATCAGGAATGCGAACATCCTGATGTCCGTCTCGATAATATTTTCTATCCCCGGGTACTGGACCTTGACCGCAGCCTTCCGTCCGTCTTTCAAGACCGCCCTGTGCACCTGACCTAAAGAAGCCGAGGCGATGGGGTCCCTGTCGAACCCGGCGTAGATCTCCTCGGGAGCGGCGCCGAGCTCATCGATGATCCGCTGCCGTATCTCCCCAAAGTCATGTGGTGGTACCTGGTCCTGAAGCTCCGAGAGCTCTTCGGTATATTCGTCAGGGAGAAAGTCCTTTCTAGAGCTCAGAAACTGACCGACCTTGATCATCAACCCCTTCATCTCGAGGGCTCTTTCCCTTATCAGCACTGCGTTTTTTCTGTGGAGTTTCTTCAGGCGGGCATTGTGGCGGTCCGGGGAGGAGAAGGTCCCGGCGACCGCCGCGATCCTGTAGGAAATCAGGATCCTCAGGGCGATGAGCAGCCCCTTAAGGAATCTTTTCTTGTAGTGGACTCCCGGCATCGACTCGATCAGTATGGGGGCTGCACCTTTTCCATGGAGTCCCTCATCCGGCCTTCCGGGCCTCAAAAATCGTGGCGATCCCGAAGGTCATCGAATGAACGCTGACGCCGGTGAAACCGCAGTCTTCCAGCGTGCGTCTGAATTCATCGCGCGAGGGGAACGCCCTGATCGACCTCGGCAGATAATTGTACGGCACCGCCGTCTTGAGCACCCTCATCGCGATAAAGGGCATGACCCTGAAACAGTAGACCTCATACAGGGGTTTGACCCGGCGGTCCGTTGGAGGTGTCAGCTCAAGGCAGCAGAACCTTCCACCCGGTTTCAGGACCCTGAAGGCCTGCCGGAGCGCGGAAGCCGTATCAGGGATATTTCTCATGCCGAAGGAGACGGTCACCGCATCGAACGAATTCTCCGCGAAGTCGAGAGCTTTTGCGTCAGAGAAACCGAAGCTGATGTTCGGCGAGCGTGCCCCGAGCTTCTTCTGCGCCTCTCCGAGCATCTCCCGGCTGAAATCTACGCCTCTGACGGATCCCCCCTTCCTCACCTTTCTGGCGAGCAGGAACGCCAGCTTCCCGGTGCCCGTACATACGTCGAGGATCCTTTCTCCCCCTTTCAGATCCAGGAGTGAGACAAGCCTTCTCCTCCATCTCTGATCAAGGCCGAAGCTGAAGAATGAACTCAAAAAATCGATATCCGATGCGATCGAGGCAAATATCTCCTGGATGAAGATATCCCTGCCGCGCTGCTCAGCGGTCTCAAGCGGTGCGGAGTCCCGTCCCGGCCAGCCCCCTCCTGAATCATCCGGTGTCCGGCGCCCACCGGCATTCCCGCGCCCTGCGAGCCTGTCATTCATGACGACCGGCATAATCTCCTCTTTAGCCATTTTTATTGATCTATTAATCCAGCTAATAACAGGATCTCACGAAACTCCCCCGGTTTCAAGATATATTTCTCAGGAGGTGACTTCTGTGGATCTCTATCTGCCACTCGCCGAGATCACCGGCATAGGCCCTCGTGCCCTGTTACCGGCGTGATATCAGGAACGGGGTTATGGACGCGTTATCCATTGTCAGCCGTTCATTAATCATCAGGACCGTATAGTCGTGCCCTTCTCGCCATTCACCTGACAACGCCCGAAGCTCCCAGGATGGCTCCGATGGCAAGGACCCAGGCGGGATGCCACTTAAAACGCGACAGCAGCAGGAATGCGACAGCCAGAAGACCCAAGCCGGCGAGGCCGTGGAGCGCTCCCGGCGCCAGGAGCGCGGCCGCGCTAACCACCATGCCCACTACTGCAGGCGTGATTCCGGCCAGAATATTCTGAACACGCGGTCCTGCCTTGAGCCGGGAATACCCCTGCGAGAGAAAAGTCATGAGTATCAGAGACGGAGCAAAGAGCGCGAAAGTGGCAACCAATGCCCCCGGGACACCATAGATACGGAATCCGGCAAAGGTTGCCAGAACAGCGATGGGACCGGGCGTCAGGTTGCTGATTGCGACCCCGTCTATGAACTCCCTTGGGGTGAGCCATCCCAAGGTCTCCAGCTTCTGTTGAAGAATCGGGACAAGAACAAAACCTCCGCCAAAAAATACGCAGCCAATTTTCAGGAACACCCACGCAATAGACGCCATGAGGGATGTCCCTCCCGCGGCAGCCCCGAAAGCAGGAAGCAGCGCGCGCCCGCAAGTTGCGGCGGGCCCTCCGGGACTTTGCGGTTTATCCCGGTCCGTGGATTTTTTATCCGGTGTCCGCTTGCCCGCAATTAGGCCTATCAGCCCCGCCCCAATGAGGACATAAGCGGCGTTGACCTTCAATATAGAGAGCCCCATGGCAAGGACCGCCATAAACACAGCAGGCCGGGAGCGCAACGCCTTTCTGCCCATGGACCACGCCGCGCCGAGGATCAGCGCGATGACAACGGGGCCCAGGCCCCCGATAGCATTCTGAAGTTCTGGAATGGCATGAAAGCTGAAATAAAGCCAAGCGAGTATGATCACCATGAGAACAGAAGGCGCTATAAAGGCGAAGGCGCACGCAAGTCCACCCCACGGACCGTATGCCCGGTTCCCGACAAAAAGCGCCGCATTTACCGCAAAGGGGCCGAGTACCTGTCCGAGCCCGACTCCGTGAAGAAACTCCTCCGCCTCCATGACCCGCTTCTTGAGTATGAGTTCACGTTCCATCAGGGCAATCACCGCCATCCCTCCGCCGAACCCCATGGCCCCTATTTTCAGGAAATGAAGAAGCAGGCCCGACAGGGAGAGCGCCGGGCGTGCCTCTTTATTCAAACGCAGAGCCTGGAGTGGTTCTTCCCTGTCCCTCCGCGTTATTTTTTTGTCAGTCTCCATCAGCTTTCTCTTTTGCAGCACAGGGGGTACAGAGCATCCGCCCGTCTGCGGAATTGGTCAATCTGTCAGTGAATACTGCTTCACCGCATTTCGCGCAGCGCATGACAGCGAAGTGGGGGGAGCCCTTCTTCACATCTTTCTGGAAGACATCGCTGATATTAAGGAAATCGCATTCAGGAAGGCCCAGAACCCGCTCCACAAGAGGGTCTGTAATTGCAGCGGGGATGTCCTGCGGAGGAACGCCCTTTTTACGCTCCTGCACAAAGGGCGAGCTTAATGCCTTTTCGAAAAACTCGGGCTTCAGGGAAACCCGTACCGCTTTCCCCGTCTTGGTATCAACAAGGGTAAAAGCCATCTTGCTGTAGTACAGCTTCTGAATGTTCGCTTTTCCATAAGTGCATCCAGTAGCTGTCATAATCCCGTCGAGGAAGCATCCCGCAGCATGTCCTTTCCCGGTCTCAGCCTCGACAAACAGTTCCTTGTCTTTGGAACGTTCTACCCCAAGCACTTTCATTGCCGCAAGGCCAGCCCTCAGCCCCATAGGCATCGCCGGACATTTATGGCCGTGGAATTCCATTGCCACATCAAAATATTCCTTGAATTCTTTCATGTTGACCTCCGTAGTAGTTTGTCTGTGGTATATCTGGAGAATTCAGCCAATATGCTTCAAGCAATATCCCGCCTTATCCCCCTTCAACGCCTGCCTCCTGGCTGCAGCCGCAGATCATTAATACAATTGATAAAACCAGAAGCGCACTTTTTTTCATTAAGGTCTCCTTCTGTTAACAGGCTTATTTCCTACTGATAAATGCCAATTATATTTGGCGCCGGGTTCCCGGATTGATTTATCAGGATTGATTTATTGTGTATAGGTAGGTACTTCATTTTTTTCCGGTCATGGTCACCCTCCGCAACATCTTTTCTTGTTTCTAAGAGGAACGACATTCTCCCTTGATGGTTTGTCCCGCAGGAACTCCTTAAGCCTCTTCCTGTCCTCTGCCACGAATTCCCCTGGTATCCTTTCCATGACAGATAAAAGCAGAAATCTTCTATTAACCCGGCAATATAATAGGACAAGTTATGCCGCATAATTTATTCTTGGGTGCTTAAAGTATTTCGAAATCCTTTTCGGCAACTTCTGCAGCTTGCGCATGTGTGAGACAACTTTTGTTT
>JAKAIE010000131.1 GCA_021814475.1 Nitrospirota bacterium | reverse complement strand
GGCTGGCGATGAAGGATATGGAGATCAGGGGCGCAGGAGATATCTTCAGCGCGGAACAGTCAGGCCATATCCACGAGGTCGGGTTTGACCTCTATATCGAGATGCTCGAACAGGCGGTTGCAGAGGCTAAGGGCATAGAGACGCGGGAAGTAATCGATCCGGTTGTCGACCTGAAGGTCTCCGCACTTATTCCGGCCGAGTATATAGAGGATATCAGCATCCGGCTGAGCTTCTACCGCAGGATCGCGTCTCTCGTGTCAGGGGATGAGATCGAAGGCGTCAGGACGGAACTTCAGGACAGGTTCGGGGCGCCGCCCGCGGAGGTGGAGAATCTTTTAAGGGTGATGAGGGTCAAGATCCTCGGCAGGGAGTTGATGGCCCTGAAGGTGAGCGAGACCGGGGGAAGGCTGAGGCTCGCCTTTTCTCCTGAGACGCCGGTTCAGCCGGAGCATATCTTCGCACTGCAGGGGGCAAGGCCCGGGAAGGTCAAATTCCTGCCGGACGGTTTTGAACTCCTCACAGGGAAAGACGGCTTTGACGGTGTCTTTACGGATCTGCAAGGGGTTCTGGAGGAGCTTCGAATTGCGGCTGCCGGCCGGACTGTGCGGTGATGTCCGCTTTTTTTCGGTGACGGAAGGATGGACATGAAGACTATTGAACCCCGGAGGATGAGAAATGCAGTTCTGGTTGTGTTGTTCCTTCTCGGCGGCGGCGCCCTTGTAACCCTGTACCTGAATGGAAGCGGATTTCAAGGCAGTAATTTTGTCATAGCAGGGGATAGACCTGCCGGTGTGCGCCCCGGGCTTGTGGAGGTTCCCCTCTTCCCTCTTGTGCCCGCAAGGTTTCTGCATAAAAATGCAGTGTCAATCTCGCAGGAGCGCAACGCCGGTGTGTTGAAGAGTGTTTTTGAGGTGTTTAACCCGTCACTGAGATCCTTTCTTGCGTCAGTGCCAATCGTTGTGGATTCCTCGGCGGATACCGCGAAGGCGTATCGTTCAAAGGGATATATCGGAGTCAGTCCGGACTGGGACAATACGGTGCTGCAGTCGAAATACAGGGCGATTTATGAACAGAGGGGGATGAAACCCGGGGATCCGGTATTCAGGCATCGCTTCAAGACGGATCTGCTGATTCACGAATTCCTGCACATTCTCCAGTTCCACTTAAGAATCGATCCCCGTCTGTGCTACGAGGCGGTCGCGCGATGGTATCTCGATCCGCGGTACGGCGTACCGTCTCCAGGCGGTATGGCCTATGCGGGCACGGCAAAAGGCGGAAGACCTGTTACCCTCGCGATCAACAGGATGAAGTATATTGTATGGCATGAGCTGTACGATTATCGCGGGTTAAACAATGTGCCTCAGGACGAAGGCTGGAAAGATATGCGCTACGAGAAACGGTATAGGTGGTCAGAAAAAGGAGTGGAGGAGTTCGCCTACATCGGTCAGGAAATACTCTCGACTGGCAGTACTTCAGAGAACTACAGCAAGACAGGGCAGTGGTGCGACGAGGACTGGAAGAACAAGAAGATGAGATTGCTGGAGGTTTCTCCGGAGGTCCTTGCCGTTTACAGGGGCATATTCAATCCCGCATTGACGCTGTAGCGAATGTCTCGCCACATAACTTTGCTGCAAAGTCTGGATATCTGCTGTGACATGCTATACTGGGGAAAAACAGGAAGCAGAAAATGTACCGACATCTGAAAGGAGAACTGGAATGAGAGACAGAGAGCGTGCGGCGTGGAGATATGAGGGGGTGTGGCACACAGGCAGGGGATTCATCGCCGCGATTGCGATAAGCGTTCTCATGATGCTGTCCGTCCCGATGACGGTGTCCGCGGCTTCGGCGAAATCCGCAGCCGGGACGGCATCGGGCACAGTCAAGGTCGACGGCAAGGCATTGAACCTGAAGTATGCCTATGCCGTGGCGCAGCCCAATACGTTTGATGAAACAAAGACTGACATTGCCGTCCTTCTGAGCGAAAAGGCTCTGCCTCCCGAAGCGCTGAGCAACATTGAAAGGCTTCAGCCCGTGGCTGATAAATACCTGCACGGCTGGGTGCATTTCCTTATCAATGACAAGGGAGAGCCTACTGACGAGATGGTCGAGCATCCTGCCCTGAAGGGTATGCGTCTTATGACCTCCGGAGGGCCGGGTGCGACAAAGGCTACGTTCACTTCGAGGGTCTTCAGAAAGGACCGTATTGAGGGGTCGTTCCAGACAGGGAAGGCCGTGAATTTCCTGGACCATACCTATGAGCTTAAGGTCAGCTTCAAGGCCCCGATCATCGAGGCCAAACGACCTGATCCGCTTCCGAACGACAAGACCGGCAAGAAGCTTCCTGCGGGCGGGGGTGAACCCGGGAAGGCGTATATGGCCTTTGTCAGGGCGGTCCTGGCCAGGGATATTGCCGGAGTCCGGAAGCTGCATGAAGGGACGGAAAACGAGCCTGACAGCGAAATCGAAAAAGGGATCGAGTTCCTGACACTCATGATGCCGCAGGACCTCAAGGTGACCGGAGGATATGCAGCGGAGGATAAGGCGGTCCTGTACCTGACTGGAGTGATGGAGAAGGAAAGGCAATACGGTTCAGTCGAGATGTCCAGAAATAAGAACGGCGACTGGCAGGCTGGCAAGGAGAAATGGAGCAATACGCCTCCTGAATAGGGCGGCGTTTGCCGGTGCCTGAATGCCATAACCTTTCAGGAAAACGATATAATAGATAAAAACAACATACAAGGAAGGTAATCCCCATGGCATACGTAATCGCATTGGCAGGCAAGGGCGGCACAGGTAAGACGAGCATCGCGTCTCTGACCGTGAAATACATCATGGAGAAGAGGAAAAAACCGGTGCTCGCGGTCGACGCAGACAGTAACGCCTGCCTTAACGAGGCCCTCGGCGTTGAAGTCCATGCCACAATCGGCGGACTCCGTGAAGACTCCCTCGAGAAGATCCGGTCAGGCTCCGACCGGCCGGGCGGCATGTCGATGGAACAGCTCTTCGACTACCAGGTCCAGCAGTCGGTGATCGAGGCGAAGGGCTTCGACCTGATGGTGATGGGCCGGCCCGAAGGCCCCGGCTGTTACTGCGCGGCAAACAATATCATCCGGAAATATACCGACAAGCTCTCGGAGACCTACTCGTATGTGGTGATCGACAACGAGGCGGGGATGGAGCACCTCAGCAGGCGCACGACGCATAAGGTCGATCTCCTCCTGATCGTCAGCGATCCTTCGGTCAGGGGCGTCAGGACCGCGGAGCGCATACAGAACCTCGTGAAGGAACTGAACCTCGATGTTGCGCGGCATGCGGTCATCATCAACCGCACCTCCGGCACGGATGCCGAGGAGCTAAGGAAACTCGCAGAGGGGATCGGCATGGAGGTTGCGGCGATGATCCCGCAGGACAGGAACATCTTCGACTATGACCTTCAGGGCCGGGCGATATGCGAACTGCCGCCGGATTCTCCCGCAGTCGCCGCACTCTTCAACCTGCTCGATTCTTTCGATATCCCCTAGACGCCGGCGGTGAGCGCCGGCAGGCTTTTCCACGGCGGGAATATCGGGCTTGGGACTGTTGAATTCCTTAAGGAGCTGAAATCGGCCGCGGAGAAATGAGTCCGGAGGCATTCCGGCCGGGCATCTGTCAGGGGTGTTTCAACGAGGCAGCCTCTCTTCACATGAACTGATCCATTTCCAGAGTTCCGTGAGATTGAAAGGTTTTCTGAAATATGCACAGCCCATCTCCGCGACCTGCGTTTGCAGGGCGGCGGCAAACCCCGAGATAAGGGCCTTGTTCCTTATATCAATCCTGCAGCCTTTTTCGCTCTGACGTTTCATGAGTTCCATGCCGTTCATACCGGGCATCTGATAGTCCGTGAGTATGATGTCTGCACAGGGGCTTTCCCTGAGGCATTGAACTTCGTCATCTTCGAAGACGGGACATACAACAGGCACGGACAAGCAGAGGACTTCATACCCTTTCATCGACAGAAACGACTCCAGCAGATTCAGTATTCGATGGTCATCATCGTAAACAATAGCCCTGCGGTTTCCCCCCATTTATCCCCCGGAGATAATCTGTTTTGTGCTATCTAGTTTCTGTTGCGGAAAGCCTTTTTTCAACTGATTTTCTCGCCGCAACTTTTTCACCGACATCCTAATTCTCTATTCAGTATCTCCGACATGTCAAATTCCGCATTTATCCATGCTTCTTG
>JAKAIE010000003.1 GCA_021814475.1 Nitrospirota bacterium | reverse complement strand
GCGGCAATCAAGGAGTATCTAGAAAATCATAATCAGAATCCTCGGGTGTTTTCATGGACCGCACCTGCAGAAAAGATTCTGACCAAAATAGCTAAATGTAAAGAAGCGTTGGAGACACTACACTAGTTGCAGGAGGGTCTGACGGGGCTGTCCGCCTTGCCAGTGCAGAGCTCTACGATCCCGTCACCGGCACCTTTGCCACAACTGGCAGCATGGCTATGACCTGCAGCGGGCCAAAAGCGACG
Organism: Nitrospirota bacterium; assembly: GCA_021814475.1. Taxonomy (GTDB): domain Bacteria; phylum Nitrospirota; class Thermodesulfovibrionia; order Thermodesulfovibrionales; family UBA6898; genus PALSA-1316. The sequence continues at coordinate 77,564 of JAKAIE010000003.1, read as the reverse complement.
CTCCTGATCAACGGAATGGTTCTCATAACCGGAGGGGAAAACAATTATCGTGTCACACTTGCCAGTGCAGAGCTCTACGATCCCGTCACCGGCACTTTTACCTCCACCGACGGCATGACTACACCCCGTGAAGGCCATACGGCTTCGCTTCTGGACAACGGCGAGGTCCTCGTCGCCGGTGGCTCAACCGGCCAGCCAGACTGGACCGTGCTCTCCAGTGCGGAGCTATATACATCGGCCAATCAACCGCCAGTGGCTTTATGCCAGGATGTGACAGCAGTCTCAGGCATGAGCTGCACAGCAGCCTCCTCGATTGACAACGGCTCCTATGATCCGGATGGCGATTCGGTTATGCTTAACCAATCACCGGCAGGTCCTTATCCGTTGGGCAATACGTTGGTGACCCTCACAGCAACTGACAGCAACGGCGGCTCAAGCCAATGCACGGGGACGGTAACCGTAAGCGACAGTACGCTGCCTTCCATCACAGGCCTCATGGCCGAGCCAAACATCCTGTGGCCTCCGAACCACAAAATGGTTAACGTAACTGTTAACTACGCCGCCGCAGATAACTGCGATCAACCAGCATGTCAGATTAGCAGCGTGGTCAGCAATGAGCCGATCAGCAGTTCGGACTATAGCATTGTGGACGCTCATAACGTTCAATTGCGTGCCGAGAGATCAGGAACCGGTAACGGCCGTATATATACGCTTACTATCAACTGTGCGGATACTTCCGGCAACGCGTTCGACCAGGCCGTAACGGTAACAGTGCCTCATGACCAGGGAAAACAATAGGAAGACCTAAAAACAGACGTGAAAGAGAGCAAAGGCAGGGCCATTTCTGACCCTGCCTTTCTTAATGTGCATTCCCCTTAGAAATCTTGCTCCTTCACAAAAGCCGGCCTTTCATGGGCAACTTCGCCCGAAATGAAGCAGCAGTTACATGAAAACGTCCAAGGAAATAAGCGTTCTGCCATTCTGAGACTAACTTCAGTACGGCTAATTTTGCATCATGTTCAAACCGCGTTCAAACTCAACTGCATTTTGCCCGGCAGTGGATCTGTTGTCAGTTTTCTTCTGTCACCCAAGCCTACAGCCCGTCAACGAGCTGATTGATTGTGAAAACCCCGTGGCGATGTCGCCGGGGCCAGAGCGCCCGGCAGCGGTGCTGTTGAGAACGCGGCCTGATAGTGATATCCTTTGTTTATAGGAGAAAAGCATGGCTGACAAGTTACCACTGATCCCGAAATCTACGGAACTGTCCGACAAGATAATCTTCTACTTTGTGGATCACGGGCTGCAGATCCTCACCGCCATCGTCCTGATGGGAATCGGCGTCCTGATCGCCCGCTGGGCAGGCAGGATCGTACACCGCTGGCTTTCGGCAAAGGCGTTCGACGAGCCGATCACGATGCTCATCGTCCGGATGGTCAAGCTCCTGATCATCGTTATCGTGGGGATCATGGCCCTCGGCCAGATGGGGGTCCAGATCACACCTCTCATCGCCGGCATCGGCGTGGCCGGCGTCGGCGCGAGCCTTGCGATGCAGGGACTCCTCGGCAACCTCGTGGCCGGACTCACCATCATCTTTTCGAAGCCATTCACGATCGGCGAATATATCGAACTCCTCGGCGTATACGGGCAGGTGACCGACATATCTCTCTTTTCGACCACCCTGCTGCATCTGGATAACTCCCGTGTCATCGTTCCCAACAGGAAGATCGTGGGGGAGATCCTTCACAACTACGGAAAGATCCGTCAACTGGACCTCTCCGTCGGCATCGCGTACGGGACGGACCTCACACTGGCACTCACCTCGGTGAATGACCTCCTGCGGAAAAGACCCGGCGTACTGAAAGAGCCCTCCCCCGTTGTTGGTATCGCCTCACTGGGGGAGTCCTCCATTTCATTGGCGATCAAACCCTGGGTTAAAGTCGAAGATTTTGTGAGCGAGCAGGCCCAAATCTACCAGGACGTGGTCGGGATTTTCGGGCAGAAACAGATCGAGATCCCGGGTCCCCGGCGTCAGATTCGTATCGTCAATCAGCAGTAGGCAATTCGTGAATTGGACCTACTGCTTTTTTCGCATTACTGCAAAGAGATTTGCAGCAATGCGGGGGTGTCACATGTCGATATCTTTTACTCTCAAGGGGTTAGTGCTGGCATAGTCCGTGCAGGTCTATTAGTAAGACTTCAGAAAGGAAGGAGGACAGGACGATGAAAACGAACTACTCAAATAAGCTGATGTACATAGGGGCAGGATGCGGCGTGGTACTTTTTGCCATATTCGGTCTTCTGCCCGGATCATACCTCGGCGGCATAATGGGGCTTAACGTCGCAGGGATTTTCTTTGGGCTGCCGGTCTCTTCGAGCCTCCTTTCAAGGCTGATCGTGGCGGCATCGATGGTGATCGGGGTTATGGTCTCAGGGATAATGTTCGTCACCGCATTTTCAATAATCGGGTGGCTCATAGGGACGATCGCCGATGCCGTGACGGCACATAAGAAGGAACTTGTATCAACCCATAAATAACTTCGTTATTTATATAACCAAAGGAGGACGTGTCATGAAAGAAGAGAGAAAACAGACAATGAGAGCCGGGACGAAGATCGGTGCGGTGTTAGGGTTCATCGCTTTTCTGGCCGTGGGCTTGATGCCCACCATCTACTTCGCGAGCTTCGGGTCGCTGATGCTGATGAGCAGGCTGGCAGGAGGCCCTGTGGAACCCACTACAATCATCCGGATGCTTACGGTGGTCGGTATCATGCTCGGCATCTTCTGCGCAGGCGCGGTCGGCATAGTCCTGGGCTCCGTATTCGGTACCGCCCTTGCCTACATCGTCGATGTGGTAGGCTCCCTCGGCAAGGCCAAGGAGACCGAAGAGGTCAAGGCCCACAACTAGAGAAACTCGCCAGAAAGGATTCCGGACAGACCGGAATGTCAGTAACCGAGAGAGGCCCGGGGAAGACCCGGGCCTCTCTTGTGGCGCCGGAATATCCGGCGTTAAAGATACACCCTGATAGCGGTATCGATCACAAGGTTTATGAGCCCGGTCCTGAACCGCTCCAGCTTTATGAGCACGATGCCGGCCCGGGTCAGGGCGTGCAGTTCGGCAAGGGCCGCCTTTGCCTTCACAAGGTCACTAAAATCCTGCCGGGTAATCTTTTTTGCAACCAGCAGCGCCGTCCACCTCTGCAGGTCCGCTTTTGTCTTCTCCAGGAACGCCTTCATGTCCGCAACGGCGTCCGTCTCAAAACCATCGAACTGTTCCCTGGCGAGCGCATTGACCCCTTCTTCCAGTGCCTTCACAAATTCCCTGAACGTGGCCATTATTTCGTACCCCCTGATACGGATTGCAGGGAACACCTGGTCGTCCCCTTCTTGTTCGCCTCAAGACAGATGATCTCATCAAAGGCGTCGGAAACAACTCCTCTGAATTCGTCAATATACACCGTGCTGAGGGTTCCCTCCGACTTCCATCTCCCTAAAAATCTGCCGAGCAGGGCGCCGTCGGGCTGCCTTAAGATCTCCCATTGCCGCGCGGAGAGATCGTCAGAGGGGATTCCATGGACATATTCATATGCCTTGTCGATATCGACCAGAAGTGCCTCCACCTTCTTTTCGTTCTCCGGAAATGGCTTCGTCGCCTTGTTCATCAGTGCGAGTGTCTCCGCCTTCAGGCTCGTCGCGTTTTGATATGCCGTGGGACTGTACGGTCCTATCAGCGGGGCGCAGGCCACAAGACAGAGGCACAGCAATAACAACATACCGGCTGCAGTTTGTCTGCCATGCCGCAGTCTCATAGAATATCTCCCTTCCCAAAAAGACAGCTGAGCACCATTATCTCTCCCTCACCATTCCGGCGTACGCCTTAAGGAACTGGCCCCATTTCGTCCTTTTCGTGAAATCGAGCCTCGAATAAAGAGGCGATATCTTCTTTGCCGGAAAGTAGATGGAGACGCCTTTTGCGCGGCTGACGTCAGCGCCCTTGCACCCGCACTTCACGACCATGCCGTTTTTCGTGAGGCCGTCGATGACTGCCGCGCAGGCAGCCCTGATCTGCCTGTCGGCCGTGCCCGAGGCCAGAAGCCCGCAGAGATCGGCAAGATCCACGTAATCGGCCGTGTAAAAGGACTGGACACTGCTGCGCGCCCGGATGACCGACATCTTTCCGGAAGAACTGCCGAGATGCGCGGTAAGGGCCTGCGCAAGGGCATTTACGGCAGCCGCAACGGCCTCTGCCTTCCCCATGTCGCATGCCGACTGCGTCACGTTGTCCGATGCCCTGTAGGACCTGATGTATTTATCCACGACAAGGGAAGACAGTTCGCGCGGGGTCATCGACGGTTTCGCTGCCAGGGCCGAGAGGACCGCGTCATAGGGCCAGCCGTCTCCCGGCTCGACCTCCTCCGAGCCCACGCAGAAGCCGGCCGCATCCCTCATCTGGTAGTGGACCTCGAACATGTTCATGAGGCATGCGTCCATGCCGAGGATATCGATCTTCCGGCCGAGTTTGGCGGTGACCGCGTCAAACACCTTCTTCATCTCGATGTTGTCGAGGAAGTCTTTCGCGCTGTCGTCAAAGGCTATGGCGCGGGTGTTCAGGGCCTGTTCGATCGTCGGACTCAGGACAGCCCGCCTCAGTTTGCCGGAGGTGATCGCACGCGCCGTTCCGAAGGGAACCTCACTCCCGAAGAGCGTCTTAGAAACGGGAATGCCTCTCCTGACAACGTCCCTCTTCATTGACCGGCCGATCCGGTAGACATCCTCATCGTCCCATCCGCTGCCGTGGTTCCAGATGACAACCATATAGTGCTCGGCCGGGTACTTTGTCGCCGCCCAGAGGATGAAGTCCCTTAGCACCGCTGGATCGCCGGTGTTCGTCTCGCCCAGGTCCCCGACAACATCTTCATCCAGTGTCCCTCCCTTCTGCAGGAAATACCTCCTGGTACCAGTCAGGGGCCCAATCCTGTCGAACTGGGCCACCACCGCCACCTGATCGCTGGAGCCTGCCTTCTTCATCTCCGTCAGATCGACCACTCCCGCACTGTCGAGGTTGTTGTCGCCCGCCAGATAGACCATCACCGTCCATTTTCTGATACCTGTCCCGATCCCCTTCTCCATCCCGAAATCCCCTTTCAATCACTCCTTTTCGTTATGACGCGCTAAAAGCGCAGCTCCGTCTTCCGCATATCGACCCTCTTCTTTCGTGCCCTGAAGTATCTCTTCATTGTCCCTTCTGCAGCATGGATCCCGTTTCCGGAAGAGACCTCCCAGAGGTGGTGGCCGTTGAAGCAGTAGAGCGGCTCATACCGGAAGGGCTGCCCCTCTTCCGTCAACGCATCCGCGTCCGGCATGCAGGGAGGCACGTTGTCCAGCGTGCTCTCGAGGATACACCACCTTCCGGTCTCGTCCTTGTAGACCGGCCAGCAGTGGCCCCCCAGGGGCCTGCTGTTTTTGTCATAGGCCTGTCCCAGAACCACCCTGACGCAGAAGGGGCTGATGCCGCCTGAGATCAGGAGGCTGGCGAGGAGAAAGCTGGAGTCCTCGCAGTCGCCCTTGCCTATCTGGTACGTCTCCGGAGGAAAAAGCCAGAAGTCTCCCTTCTTGTACAACGCGGTATCGTGGACATACCTGATCCGCTCCGCGATGAATCGCCAGACGACCATTGCGCGCCTGTCGAAGTCGCCGGTCTTCCTGGTGAGAGGAAGTCCGTGTTCCGCCCTGAGTGCGGACAGGATATCTTTCATGATGATGTTGTCCTGGAAGGTTATCCATTCGCGGATGTCAGTGGTGATGGGCTGCCTGCGGCCGATTACGTAGCGCTTCTTTTCGATCCCCGAATCGATAAGGATCCGGTCCCCTTCCCAGTTATATCTCACGTGCATCCCTCCGGTCCGCAAAGGGGAAAGGCAGGCAGGCGTTCCGCGATAAAAGGCGTGTCCCGATCCCGCATTCCACCGTCATTCCCCTGAATTGAGAACTACAATAAAGAACTCCCGGCATTTTGTCAATAGCCTTCTGCAGCCAGGCCTTCCGCGGCCCCGGCCAGAGGTCGGTTTCCTGAAGAAGGTGCCGTCCCTGGAGTGTTTATGATACAATCGTACGGACCTGTACCATAATACAGTGCCGTGTTTCACGGCAGATTGCTTTCCTGCGGCGGTGGCATTATGAATTACATAAGAAGCGGCTTCGGCGTAATTGCACTATCAGTACTCTGTATTCTTTCAGTCCTGATCTCTGACGTATCGGCAAACGACCTTATCCTCACGCCGAACAACGCGAGTATCGGCAACATAGTCGTGGTCAGCCCAAGGGCAGGGTCCTCTGCCACGGCCAACGGGACTGCGTTGCTAAATACCCTTGCCATGATCGTCGATGCGTCAGCTTCCAACAAGTACCTGATCAAGCTGGGCCCCGGCACCTTCAACCTCGGGGCAAGCATGCTCTCGATGAAACAGTATGTGGATATTGAGGGCTCAGGAAAGGAACTGACAGTGATCACCAGCTCCTCTGACGGGACAGGAACAGTGCACGCAGGGTCAACCGCATCGAGATGCACGCTGAGGAATCTGGGAATAAATAATACGGCAGCCACCTATGCCTATGCAGTCTATAATAATGCAGGGCTCCTGTTTCTTGATAATGTCGCCATCGATGCCCGTTATGGTGCATCGTACAATATCGGCATTTTTAACGACAACTCGAGCCTTGACATGAGAAACTCCGGTATCGTCACGCTCACTCCCAATGGCTGGGCTATTTATAATTCTGGCACCCAGTATAATAACAACCAGATTTTCAACTCCGTACTTGCGGGTAACGATTCCCAGGTCTATAACTCGGCCGGATATGGGGTTGATATAGCCTTCACCAAGCTCAATACCACCTCAACGAATTTTGGGGCCGGTGTTTTCAGGTGCTTTCAGAACTACAACATTAGTTTCGCTCCCGCCACCTGCCCGTGATGCGGGCAAGGCGTGGGGTAGTAACAGTGTAGCAGCATACTGACCAGGTCGGCTGCCTTGGATATCTGAATACTGAAAACAGACGGAACGTGGGGGAGTATTCAATGAACTTTGTACCGGCCTTTCTGCCTTCGTCTTCGCATGCGGAGCCGGCCCTGTGGTTCGTCTTCTGCGGCGACAACATGCTGGTGACAGAGGACGCCCCGGGCATCCCGCGCGGTGATGAGATCGGCGGGCTGACGGACAGTCTGCTACGGAGTCATCATCTCGGAACGCTCGATGACAGCCCCTGTTATGCCGCCGAGGTACCGGCGGGGACAGGCGCCCCAGCTGGCATGTCGTTTCATGGGCTGCGAACACTCCTCGGGACCCTGGGAGAAGATCTTTTCACTGTTGCCGGCCGGGCCTTCCAGGTCATCGACTGGGACAGGACCCATCAGTTCTGCGGGAGGTGCGGAAAAAATACCGAACCTAAGAAGGACGAGAGGGCAAGGGTCTGCCCTTCCTGCGACCTGGTCAGCTACCCGGATGTGACTCCGGCCGTCATCATGGCAGTGACACGGGGCAACGAGTTGCTGCTTGCCAGGTCGGGCCGTTTTACCGGGAGCTTTTTCAGTGTCCTGGCCGGCTTTGTCGAGCAGGGGGAGACCTTCGAGGAGTGTGTGAAAAGAGAGGTAAGGGAAGAGGTCGGGATTGAAATCGACAATCTGCGCTACTTTGGCAGCCAGCCCTGGCCCTTTCCCCATTCGCTGATGGTCGGCTTCACAGCCGAGTATGCAGGGGGGGAGATATCGATCGATCATGAGGAGATTTCGGAGGCCGGGTGGTTTACTGCAGCGACGCTCCCTGAGATCCCCCGCAGGGGAACGATAGCCCGCCGGCTGATCGACTGGTTCAGCAGCGGCTGCGAAGCTATTCAGGGAGAAGACTGAAGCGCAAAACCCGTCAATGTTACCGTAGCACCGCTCTCGTTGGCAAACATAAGATAATAATCAGGCACGGTTGCGATAAAACTGGATCTCTGACTTACAATGATATTCTCCCCTGCCCCGGATGTGAGAAAGTCAGCCCACACCCTCGGATATGAGGTCGTATAATAGGGTCCACCCCAGGCACCGCTGATCTGGTACAATGCGCGCACGGCCTCGTAGGTGGTCAGGATGCCGGAGGTAGGATCCTCGCTGAGCATCATATGCATCTCCTGTTGAGTGTTGTTTGTCGAAAAGTGCGCCTCAAGGTTCCTGTTCGCCATCGGAACAGATGCCTTGTAGAACATCTTTGAATTAGGCCCGACCCTTACATTGTATTGGGTCTGGTTTACGGGGAGAATCTTCGGATTGTCCCAGCTGGAACCGTCGCAGCTTCCGCACCCCGTATTTGCATCTGCCGGCGTCGTCACGCTGCAGCTTGTGGGGGCACTGGCGCCGGATGCATTATAGGCGTCAACCCAGAAGTAGTATACTGTGCCCGGGGTCAGCCCGGTTGAGCTGTACGAGGTGGCGTTTGCCCCTGTAGCGGCAGCCGCACCGGCAGGCATTGCGGACGTCGTATCCATATATACATGGAACCCGGTCTCATTATCTGAATTGTCATGCCAGACGAGGCTGATCGTTGTCGGTCCCTCAAAGGCACACGTAAGGCCGGTCGGCGCCGCTGGCGGATTCCCTCCGGTCTTTGACAAATTCCTTATTGTCACCCTGTCGACCACCACCGGACCGGAACCGATTTCGAGGCTGTTAAGGGTTGTGGTTCCCTGGCCGACAATCCTCGAAAAGTCACAGTCATACCCTCCCGAAAGGATCACCCCGATATCCCTGTCGGCTATGAGGTCCTCCCCGTACACAACCGCCGCACCCTCAATAACACCCCCGTTTACGGCGCTGTCATAGGATGCCTGAAGCGACGGATAGGAACCAGCGCCTGTTCGTGCGCTCTGGCTGCAGCTGTTTGCAGAAAGGTTGACAGAGCCGGATGCACCGGAGTTTCCCACGCTGAACAGGCCGTTTGCCGGGGATATGACCTGGAGCACGGAGGAATCGAGAATAACGTCGACTCTTGCGCTGTCGCCGGCAAGAACCCCTCCAGGCTGTTCACTCGCCGAGTAGATTGGAATATCCACCATATACCTGTTGCTGCCGTCCAACCCGTCGTTATCGACCGGGACATCGCCATTTATATCCGAGAGGCTTGTGCCATCCTGCCTGGTTACTTCGATTGTCAGGGAATGACCCGATGACTGGGTCAACAACACCCCGTCAACAGTCACCGTTCCGCCGATGCTGTAAGGCAGCGGAGCGGGGCAGGCCCGCTCAGCCCCAAAAAACAAGAGTCCGGTCACGGCCCAGAGGATAATACCGGAATGTCTCATCAGAATTTCATCCTGTGGGGTTGATATTGATGCTGCCTGATCTTTCTTTTGAATCTTTCCTGTCCCTGCATAATCATAAAAGTCATCTAATGTCCGCACAAGCAGGAGTGAATTATTAAAATTAATTAACAAACCACCCACTATATTTAGTCTACAGGACAGGCATCACTCTTACCAGTTAAGTTTATTTCATCTCTTCCTTCATCCCAGGACAGGCCCCGGGAAAAGGGTTTCTGCAAGTGCCCGGACATCCTGATATAGGGTTCAGCAGTGGTAAGAGCACAAAAAAACCTTTTTTTGGGGGGGAAGACAAAGAAAACCCGCAGTCAGCAATTGCCGGATGAAGAAGTATCTTGCTTTCGCGGTCTCGTCAGTGAAGCCTTGAACTGCCTGCTGCGGGCATCTCCGTGTCCTGCATGTGGAGATACAGGGATTCGAGGCAATCTCCGTCAAGATACGGCTGGCCGACCTGCCTGATGTCCACGCCCAGGAAACTCATGCAGAGCGAACACGCCCCATTGCAGTTTCTGAGATGCCTGTCCCCTGCGGATAAATACGCCCTGCCTTCCCTGATCTCACACCGAACGATCGATACCCGGTCAGTACCCATAGTCGCCTCCTCCTACATCCCTGCGCAGCGCGCTCCTCAGGCCCCCTGAGAGATCGCGTCGCGATCACTCGGACGCAATGAGCTTGATGTATATATAAAAACTGCACTCCATGCACGACCTGAGGGTCAGGGCATGATCGCATTGCACCCCGTCGCCACAGAGTGTCCCCGCCGCATGCCAGCACCTGCGGCCCGCCTGCTGCGTCACCGAAGGACAGGACCCATCCTTTTCCCGACCGCACTTTATAAATTCCCAACACTGTACCTTTAGTGATGGCGGCAGCATTACCCGTTTCTCAACTGTCTCCAAAATACCGATCCCCCCCGCATTTCTCTGTTTTTCTGCTCATCCCCGAACGCTGCAAAACATGCGCCAAAAAAATAACGTTACCTAAACCAGCTGATTTTAAACAACAATGTCCAAGTATAATCCGGAAATCTCCTCCGGAGACTATTCACAATTTGCAGGGTATTATTCAATCTCTTTATACATTCAACTGCCTCGGGGTATGGCCCTGCCCGGCTCAATACTGGGCCATATACCCGAATATTACCTCCGCCAGCCGGCCCATGCCGGCGCACCGGTCTCGTCGCGAAGCACCAGTGTGCTTTCACCCTTCCTGACTTCCGCGGCGATCAACACCGTCTTGTTGTCAATAACTACCCTGGACCCCTTAATGGCGACTTTATCGCCCTGTTCTATCTTCGTGTCCTGTCGTTCGATGTACCATTCCGGACCAAGATGTACGTCAATATCTTCCTTGTCCGTCCTGACCGTAAGGTGAATGCCGGCACGCATGCCCCGGATGGGGATAATCCTGGAAACGACCTGCACCGTTCCGGTAACCGTTTCTACTGTTGCCGGGTTATACATCCTCTGGTAGGATGAGTTCATTCCCCAGCCTCCGCTTCCGCGCCATTTTCCCCATGGGGCCGCCAGCACTGATGAAGCGGCAAACAGTATTGCTGACGCTATCAACAGACCTGAAATTATCCTTCCTTTCATGAACACCTCCTGAGCCGGGATATCTGAAGCACGATACTACCCTTCCTGCATATCGTGTATATCATTCAGTGCCTTCTGAACGGAAATCAGCAGGGAAAAAACTCTCAGACTGATGGTGTCCAGCGTCAGCAGTTCCTTTCGGGCAGAGATTCTTTTCTCAGGATGTGCCATCCGGATAATACCGAGGGCAAGCTCATGGAGCTCCCGGTGACTCTTTTCGAGTTCCGTGATTCCGGAAATGGACCCAAAGGAGACAATTCCCTCGGAATACAGCCAGTGCCCCAGTTCACAATGTTCATAGGACCCTATTTCAGCCTCTGTCATGTCCTCCTGCCCCTGGAGAAAACCTCTCAGTCTTCCCTTCCAGGCAAGGTGATATGACATGACCTTGTCAATATTGATCATGATTCGGGGTCTTCACCCGGGAAATGAGGTCGCGCAGGCTCAACTTTTGCTTTTTCCTCTGATTTGCTCCTTTGGCATGCATGGCCTCCATTTCTAAAGTTATGATTACCAGCTTCCCTCAATTCCAGTTTACTTGATACGGCCCGAATGTCAACATAAGACCGGCGGCTGCCGAAAATTACGCAACGGAGATCTTCTTTCTGTTTCTTATTGCATCAAAGGAGATAAAACGCTATCATTGGAACTATATGCCGGGTCTGCGGTACGCGGGGACAAGGGCACACGGACAGGAGGTAACAGATGGGCAGGACTGTATTGGTGGTTGATGACGCAGGAGTCATGCGCCAGATGAATTCACTCACCCTGAAAAAAGAGGGGTTCGAGGTCATCGAGGCGATCAACGGAAAAGACGCGCTCTCGAAGATGGGGGGGAAGAAGATCGACATCGTCGTCACCGATATCAACATGCCCGAGATGGACGGCATCGAGCTGATAAAGCAGATCAGGACAGACAGCGTGCACCGGTTCGTCCCGATCATCGTGCTGTCGACCATCTCCCAGGAGGCCAAGGTGAAGGAGGGAAAAGAGGCCGGCGCAAGCGGCTGGCTCTTCAAGCCGTATAAACCCAATCAGCTTATCGACGCTATCAGAAAGTTTATCATATAGACCCGGGGAACCCGTTCCGGCCTCGAAAGAGGCGGCCCGTATCATTTAAGCCCTAAGTCTCTCCCTCCGCCTTTTTCCCTGCTGATGCGGCCACTCTGTCGAGCAGGGCCTTCAGTTCCTCTATCTTATAGGGTTTTGCTATAGCCCCGACAAAGCCGAAATCCCTGAAGTTCCTGATAACCGGGCTGTCGGCATAACCGCTCGAGATTATCGCATTGACGCCGCGGTCGAGCTCCCGCATCCTTCTCACCGCCAGGTCTCCTCCCATGCCCCCCTGCACCGTCAGGTCCAGGATCACCGCCATATAATCACCACCCGCCTCCTTCGTCCGCCTGTAGAGATCGATGGCTTCTTCTCCCGTCCCGGCAAATTCGACCTCATACCCGATATACTCCATCATCGTCCCGATCAGGTTCCTGATCCTGCTGTCATCATCCATGAACAGAACGCGCTTTGTAACGGACGAAGGCCCTGCCGAGTCAGGCCTCCTTTCCTGCGCCCCGGACATTGCCGAAGCCTCGGGCAGCCAGATATGGAAGGTCGTCCCGGCCCCTTCCCGGGATTCGACGCTGATGTAACCTTCATGTTTTTTGACAATGGACCGGCAGATCGAGAGCCCCAGCCCCGTACCCTTCTGACTTCCGAGCCCCTTAGTCGAGAAGTACGGATCGAATATCCTCTGCAGGTTTTCCTGGGGAATGCCAACGCCGTTGTCCTTTACCGAGACCCGCGCGTAGCGTCCGCTCTTCAGCGGGATGTGGTCCTCCTCCGTGACGGTGACATTCCCGCCGGTGATCGCCACTTTACCCCCCTGGGGCATCGCCTCCTTTGCATTGATAAGTATGTTATTGAAGACCTGGAGCATCTGTTCCTGGTCAACCTCCACAGGGTAGAAACCCGGGGCGATCGTGATATCGCTTGAGACGCCGGACCCGCTCAGGGCCAGGGCCGCCGATTTTCTCACAATGCCTTCTAGCGAGGACAACTGCCTCAAGGGGTCGCCCCCTTTTGCAAAGGTCAGCAGCCTGAAGCTGAGCTCTTTGGCAGCCTCCGACGCCTCAATCGCGTGATCCAGCAGAGGGCCCGCCTTCTCCGGCCCGTTCCCTTCAAGAAAGGTCTTTGCGAGCGAGACATTCCCCATGATGGCTGCCAGAAGATTATTGAAGTCATGGGCTATGCCCCCCGCAAGTATCCCCACGGATTCAAGCTTCCCGGCCTTATGGATTTCTTCTTCGAGCCTCCTGTCCACGGTGATATCCCTGAAGGCCGTCACTGACGCGACAACCTCCCCCCCCTTGATAATCGGAGAAGTAATAACCGACACGGGGAAGACCGTGCCGTCTTTCCGGACAAAGACCTCATCCGATGATTCGTATATCTTCCTGCTCGAAATCACACCATGCATTTTGCATTCTTCCAGAGGCAGTGGTGTGCCGTCGGGCCTGCGAGAGTGGACAAGGTCATGAGGGCCCTTTTCGAAGAGTTCATCACGTGTCCATCCCCAAAGATGTTCAGCGGTGAGATTCATAAAGGTCATCCTCCCCTCCCCGTCGAGGACATAGACCCCCACCCCAAGGTTTGCGGTGACATCGCGCAGCCGCTCCTCGCTCTCCCTGAGAGCCTCTTCAGCCCTCTTGCGGCCGGTAATGTCAAAGATGACACCATCGATATGAAGGATCTGCAGATCGTCTCCGTATATCGGGGTCCCCAGCTCAAGACAGTTCCGGACCTGACCGTCCTTATGCCTGATCCGGTACTCCACCTCAAACCGCCTGTGCTCCTCTACCGCCTTTCCCACGACCTCCGCAACATGCTCCCGGTCCGCGTCGACGACAATAGGTTCCAGCAGGCAGCAGGCCCCAGCCTTCAGTTCCTGAAGCGCATAACCCGTTACCACCTCGGCGTATGTGTTGAAAAATTGCGCGCGGTATTCCTCCCGCACAAAAACCCTGTAGACCACGCCGGGGAGATTTTCCGCCAGAGCCTGATAGGATCTCTGGCTGTCCAGCAGTGCCGATTCACTCTCTTTCCGGGTCTTGATCATCGCATTGAACGTCTTCTCAAGTTGCCCCAGTTCATCGTCTGAATGGACCTCAACCCTCTGGTCCATGTCCCCGCCGCGGACAGCCTCCACCGCCTTCGCAAGTGCGGCAACGGGTTTCACTATAATCCCCGCAAGAAAAAAAGCCATGCCGACACCCGCAGCCGCCATGGCGGCGATGAACCACAGCACCATCCGTATAATTGAATTGATCTCCGCGCTGATGCGTCTCTTGGCAAAACCCAGATGCGCAACACCTGCTTCGCCGTTCTGCAGTGGGACCGCTATGTCGAGAAGCTCTCCCTTTTCCGTCAATATATCCTGAAAGGCCTGTTTTTGTGAGCCGACACTCCTGTTCACCTCACGCAGGGCGGCCGGAAAACCGTCATCAAAAGTGTGCGCAAGGACATCATCGCTGTGGCCTACGACAAAAATGTATTCGATGTCTTCCTCACTGCGCATGAAATCCTTGGCGATCAGCTGAAGGTCAAGGTATTTTTCTGTCAAGATGGGATTGACGCTGACTGCGGCAAAGTGCCTGGCTATAGAGACGCCTCTCCTTTCGAGTTTGACGAGGAGTTTGTCATAGAATACCGTCTTCGCAAAAATAACCGCAGTCAGCCCCTGGAGGAGGACAATCACCGTGAGGCCGAGCAATATTTTGTTCCGTAAACCGAAACTTTTCACCATAGAGTCATCCCTGTCTCTGTTTGGCAAGCCAGGACTTCATTTCCCTTACCGAATTGTACGCTCTGTCATTGATCAGAACAAACTTGTCTATCTTCATCTTCCCGAGCAGTTCCCTGCCCCTGGGGTCGGCACCGGCGTTCAGGAATATCTGACGCAACCGTTCCTTAAGCCTCGGGTCAAGGTTCCGGGAAACAACCACCGGGGGAATCGCATAGGGAGCGGACTTCTCTATGATCCTGGTCTTTGACGTAAACTCGGAATTGGTACTGTTTTCATATTCCCATATCAGGCTGTCCACCGCCGCCCCGTCGACGATATTCTGGGCAACAGCCTTTATCGACTTGTCATGCGCGTTCGTGAATACATATTTTCCGAAAAAGGTATCCGGTTTTTCCTTCATCTTCGCGAGCATGTACGTCGGTACCAGCTTCCCTGTGTTCGACAACGGATCGGCAAAGGCAAAACTTTTTCCTCTCAAATCCTCAAAACGGTTGATGGAACTGGCCCTGGCAACGATAATATAAGAGTAATACACAGTCTTCCCATACACCTGAGGCGCAACCAGCAGTTCCATGCCGAATTCTCTGTGGCCGTCGACGTACGGCCCGCTGCAGACAAAGGCAGCTTCAAGATTACCCTCCCTGATCATGTCATTGATCTCGGCATAGTCTTCCCTGGCCACAAAATCCACCTTCATGCCGAGTTTCTCTTCAATGTAGTCCAGAAACTGCCTGTAATAGGCGAGGCCTTCCTTTGGGGTGATCATGCCGCCGACAGCGATCCTCAGATGTTTCTCCTTGTCCCTTCCCGCCGTAACCGCTGCTGATTCCTTCTTCTCCAGACTTATTCTTTTGGGACTTTCCTTCCCTCTGCAGGCAGCAAGCCCGATAACAACAAACACGATTAAAGCCGGGAACAACACCTTTGTCATGTGGCGGTCCATTATAAAACCCCTTCCGTCGGCTCATCTTCCTTTTTTAGAGTTTATCGCGTTCCGCCGGGTGTCTCAACAAAAAACGGCGACGCGGTGACGACAGAACATTAGAAG
Organism: Nitrospirota bacterium; assembly: GCA_021814475.1. Classification (GTDB taxonomy): domain Bacteria; phylum Nitrospirota; class Thermodesulfovibrionia; order Thermodesulfovibrionales; family UBA6898; genus PALSA-1316. Next base: position 61,759 of record JAKAIE010000003.1, on the reverse strand, counting down.
AGAGGGGGATTATAGCAGGGACTTCCGCACAAGAAGCTGCAAAGAGGAGAGTGCAGAGACAAGCACAGCATGAATTGCCCGGCCCCCCGCGCGACTCGAGGGGCCGGGGACGAACCGCTCAGCCCGCCTTTTCCCTCGTATACGGCAGCAGGCCGCCCTTCCTGACCACTTCGCGCTCGCGCTCGTTCAGGGTCGAGACGACCCCGAACGTATAGCCTTTCGTCATATTTTCGACCTGGTACCTCTGGCTGCCTTCCATCGAGGAGATGATGTCCTTCAGTCTCAGGCGGTCGCCGCTCTCTATCTTCCCGTAATCCTCAGCCTTCTCGAACTGAAGCGGCAGGATGCCGAAGTTGATCAGGTTCGACCGGTGAATCCGCGCGAAGGAACGGACCAGGACCGCCTGCACACCGAGGAACATCGGCGCGATCGCCGCATGCTCACGGGAGGAGCCCTGGCCATAGTTTTCTCCCCCGACGATGATGCCGCCGCCCTGCCCCCTGGCCGCCGCCGCGCGCGCACTGAACGTCTTATCGAGGTTGCTGAAGACGAACTCGGATATCGCGGGGATGTTCGAGCGGAAAGGAAGCACCTTCGACCCTGCAGGCATGATGTCATCGGTCGTGACGTTGTCGCCGAGTTTCAGCAGGACCTCCGCCTCTATCACGCCGCAAAGAGGCTCCTTGACCGACACCTCCCTGATATTCGGGCCCTTGATCACCCGCACACCCGAGGTATCGTCTTTCGGCGGAATGATCGACGACCTGTTGACAAGGTATTTCTTCGGCTCTTTAAAGGGTTTGATTTCGATCCCGGCATCCCGCGGGTCAACCATCTCACCCTTCACCGCGAAGACCGCGCAGGTGACGGGGCTGGCGAGAAAGACGCTCGCGTCCTTTGTGCCGCTTCTGCCCTTGAAGTTCCGGTTGTAGGAACGCACAGAGACCTGCCCCGAGCCGGGCGCCCCGCCCATGCCGATGCAGGGACCGCAGGAGGATTCAAGCAGTCGGGCTCCGGCGGCGATCATGTCGGCGGTCAGCCCCTCCCTGGAGATCATCTCGTAGACCTGCTTTGAGCCGGGGTTGACAAGGAGGTTGACTCCTTCCGAAACCGTATTGCCCTTGAGAACCGAGGCGACCGCCTTCATCGCCTGGTATGACGAGTTGGTGCAGCTCCCGATGCAGACCTGGTTGACCTTCGTCCCCCCGAGGCTTCTGACCGTGACGACGTTGTCGGGACTGTGGGGCTGGGCGATCATCGGCTCAACCTGGCCGAGGTCCACCGCGATCACCTCCGCGTATTTTGCGCCCTTGTCAGCCGAAAGCTCGACCCACGCGTCAGGCCTGCCGACCGCATCAAGGTAAAACTTAGTCCGTTTGTCACTCGGGAAGACAGAGGTCGTAGCCCCGAGTTCGGCGCCCATGTTCGTGATCGTCGCCCTCTCGGTGACATTGAGGTCCCTGACACCGGGACCGCCGTATTCCATGATCCTGCCGACACCGCCCTTGACCGTCAGCCTTCTGAGGACCTCGAGGATAACGTCCATCGCCGTCACATAAGGACGCGGGAGTTTCCCCGTGAGGTTGATCTTCACCACCTGGGGCATATTCACCTCAAAGGGTGAGCCGCCCATCACCGTCGCGGCATCAAGACCTCCGACGCCGATCGCGATCATGCCGATGCCTCCGCCGGTCGGCGTATGGCTGTCCGTGCCGAGGGCGATCCTGCCGGGGGCCGCAAACTGTTCGAGATGGACCTGGTGGCAGATGCCGTTTCCGGGCCTCGAAAAATATGCACCGTATTTCGCCGCGACCGTCTGCAGGAAGAGATGGTCATCGGGGTTCATGAAATCGGACTGGACCATATTGTGATCGATATAGGAGACCGCAAGCGGCACCTTCACCCGGTCGAGGCCCATCGCCTCGAACTGGAGCCAGGCCATCGTGCCGGTGGCGTCCTGGGTGTAGACCTGGTCCACCTTCAAGCCGACAGGCGAACCGGCCTTCAGTTCCCCGGAGACCAGATGCGCTTCAAAGATCTTTTCGACAATATTTTTTCCCATATATACCTCACGAAGATTTATTGATGATCCGGATTCAGATGTTATTTTACCCGTCCGTATTTATACGAATCAAGGAAAGACAGCACTGGGCATTAAGCCCCCTGCTGCGGGGTTATCTGAAAAGAGCTTGACTCTGGATCAGGGTCGAGGGTTTTAATCCAATTATGGATGGAAAAAGGCAAAAGCCCATTGGGCCAACAGAGGACAAAGAACATTTCTGAGACGGGCCCCGGGGTTCCCATTTTTTGACTTTATCCCAAGGCCTATGTTAAAAAATATAGTAAAATCAAGGGAAAACACGCATCCGGAGAGCGATCATGCATTTTTTTACGTATAAGGGCAACGAATTATATGCCGAGGACGTACCGGTCAGGACACTGGCAGCAACCTACGGGACGCCTCTGTATATATACAGCGCCGCAACGCTGCAGCGTCATTTCAACGCCTATGACGAGGCCTTTGCCGGATTCCCGCATATCATCTGCTACGCCTTGAAGGCGAACACCAACGGGGCGGTGCTCCGGCTTCTTGCAAAGCAGGGCTCAGGGGCCGATATCGTCTCGGGCGGCGAGCTCTACCGGGCGCTACGGGCGGGCATATCCCCGAAGAAGATAGTCTATGCAGGTGTCGGCAAGACCGATGACGAGATACGGCTGGCCCTTTCGAAGAAGATCCTGATGTTCAATGTCGAATCTGAGGACGAACTCAGGGCGATCGACCGCGTCGCCGGCACGATGCGGGTGAAGGCCCCGATCTCCCTGAGAATCAACCCGGACATCGATGCGCAGACGCATCCGTATATCTCGACAGGAATGAAGGAGCACAAGTTCGGCATCTCGATCGACAACGCGCTGAAGAACTACAGGCTCGCCATGAGTCTGAGGAATATAGAGGTAGTCGGCGTCCAGAAGCACATAGGGTCCCAGATCACAAAGATACGCCCGTATGTGGATGCAATGGAGCGGATCCTCCTCCTCTTCGACGAACTGAACAGAAAAAAATTCGACATCCGGTATCTTGACATCGGAGGAGGGCTCGGCATCTCCTACCTCGACGAAAAACCCCCGGTCCCGGCCGACCTCGCAAAGAAACTGCTGCCGCTGGTGGACGGACGGAAACTCACTCTGATCATGGAGCCGGGACGTTCGATCGTCGGCAATGCCGGTGTGCTCGTCACAAAGACCCTCTACCTGAAAAAGGGAGAAGGCAAGGAATTCGTAATCGTGGATGCAGGGATGAACGACCTGATGAGGCCTTCCCTGTATGACGCCTACCACCATATCGTGCCGGTCGTCAGGAGGAAGAGGGCAACAATTATAGCCGACATCGTCGGCCCGATCTGCGAATCCGGAGACTTCCTCGCAAAGAAAAGAAAGCTAGAAAAGGTCTCCCAGGGAGAATACCTCGCGGTGATGAGCGCAGGGGCCTACGGCATGTCGATGAGCTCGACGTATAACAGCCGGCCGAGGATCGCCGAGGTGATGGTGCACGGCTCGGACCACGGCCTTGTCAGGTCAAGGGAGACATACGGCGACCTGGTAAGGAACGAGATCACCCCGAAATTCCTCAAATGAATATCTCCTTCACAAAAATGCACGGCCTCGGAAATGACTTCATTGTCATAGATATGAGGGACCTGCTTCTCGACGACCTTCCAGGTCTCTCGCAAAGGCTCTGCCACCGCAGGTTCGGGATCGGGGCCGACCAGATCCTTCTTCTGGAGTCGTCAGCCTCGGCCGATTTCGGAATGAGGATATTCAACGCCGACGGAAGCGAGGTCGAGATGTGCGGCAACGGCATCCGCTGTCTGGCAAAGTATATCTGGGACAGGGGACTGTCAGGCAAGGATATCCTCGGAATAGAAACGCCCGCAGGCATCATAAGACCGGAACGCGATGGAGCCCTGGTGAAGGTCGACATGGGAGAACCGGTGCTCGAGGGCAGACAGATCCCGGTTGCGGTCGACGGTACGGTGAAGGACATGCCCCTTACCGTCGACGGCCGCGAATTCAGCGTCACCTGCGTCTCGATGGGAAACCCCCACGCAGTGATCGTGGTGGACAATGTCGAGGACTTCGATGTCCACAGATACGGCCCGCTCATCGAAAGGCACCCCCTTTTCCCGAAGAGGATCAACGTCGAGTTCATCCAGAAGACAGGTCCCGGGGAGATCAGCATGCGCGTCTGGGAGCGGGGATCCGGAGAGACGATGGCCTGCGGCACCGGGGCGTCGGCGGTCGGCGTGGCTGCCCATCTCAAGGGACTGTCGGGCAGGAAAACAACCATCCACCTTCTCGGCGGTGACCTGCTGATAGAATGGGCCGGCAACAACCATGTCTATATGACCGGACCCGCGGTCGAGGTCTTCGAAGGCCGGTTCGGTATCTGACTGATGGGATCGTTCTCTGAGAAAAGAAAACATCCCAGGATCGGGTATGACATGCCGATCGAATTTTCGATGAATGTCCTGGAATTCGGCAGCCCGAACCCTGTGAGTTTTACCGGGCGCGGCATCGACAGATCGGAAAACGGGCTGGGGTTCGTGACGTCATTCAAGCTCGAACCCGGCTTCGTGATAGAGATCAGGCAGGAGGACGGCTCAGTACGGACGGCAGAGGTTCAATGGGTGGGGGAACTGGACGGTAGACTGAGGGTCGGGGTTCTCCTGTATAATGATATAAACTGTTTTTGAGGAGGACGCAATGTTTAAAGGCTCGATCGTAGCGATCGTCACACCATTCAAAAAAGGCAAGGTCGATGAAACGGCCCTCGGGGACCTCATCAACTGGCATATAAAACAGGGGACTAGCGCGATCGTGCCGTGCGGGACAACAGGCGAATCTGCCACGCTCGATTATAAGGAACATTACCGCGTTGTCCGCTTTTCGGTCGAGGCTGTCGCCAAAAGAGTGCCTGTCATCGCCGGCACCGGCGCCAACTCGACGGACGAGACGATCATGATCACGAAAGAGGCGAAGAAGGCGAAGGCCGACGCTGCGCTGATCGTCGCCCCGTACTACAACAAGCCGACGCAGGAAGGTCTCTTCAGGCACTACAAGATGGTCGCCGAAGCGGTCAACATCCCGATCGTGCTCTACAACGTCCCGGGAAGGACCGCGGTGAATATGCTTCCGGCAACGGTGGCGCGGCTCGCGGAGATAAGGAATATCGTTGCGATCAAGGAAGCAACCGGGGACCTGAGGCAGGTGAGCGATCTGATAAGGCTCTGCGGCGACAGGCTGTCCGTGCTCTCGGGCGACGACTTCACGACCCTCCCGCTCATGGCTCTTGGCGGCACAGGGGTCATCTCAGTCACTGCCAACGTCGCCCCGAAGATGGTCGCCGACATGTGCAGCCTCTGGGCAGCGGGAAGACACGACGAGGCAAGGGCACTGCACTTCCAGCTGGAGCCGCTGAACGGCTCGATGTTCATCGAAACAAACCCGATCCCCGTCAAGACCGCCCTGGCTCTGATGGGCAAGATAAAGGAAGAGTTCAGGATGCCTCTCTGCGAGATGGCGCCGGCCAACAGGGAGAAGCTTGCAAAGATCCTGAAGGGCATGAAACTTATAAAATAGCGGCGGGGGGGCTGATTAATGTGCAGGGGGCAGGTTTTTCTTCCGGAAGTGCGGCAAACAGCCGCACTTCCATGCGATTGAGGACTATAGACCGGCGGGTTGCTGCCGGGAGGATGACGCTTCGTGCTCCGCGCACTGCAGCATGTCAGCGGCCTCGAAGCAGGACCTGCAGGTGAGAAGCCTGAGGATGATCGCGTCTAGCGGATGGCCGGCTTTTTCCCCAGTCTGACCCGTGAAAAGATCGATCAGTTCCCTGTAAGCGGCTTCCTGTTCCTCTGCCCTCGCATTATATTCCCATATCGTCTTATACGGGATGAATCCAAACAGCAGCTCAATCACCCTGATGCCATGAGCGGGAACGCCTGCAACTGACACGAGTATGCGTTCCCTGCTGTCGAATTTGATCTGACAAAAGCAGTGCCTATCGGTATTTTTATATGCGGTAACCTTGCTCACGCCTGATATTGTAGCAAACGCGGCAGGCATCTTCAAATTTCCGGCCTGCCTTGCGAAAACAGGAGGGGCCGGCCACTCCGGCATATCTCCGATACCCTTTATCTCGCCATCCCGGGAAGCAGCTGAGCGATTCCGCCGCTTATGAACTCGACGGCAATGGCGGCCAGGAGCAACCCCATGAGGCGAGTGGCGATATTGATCGAGGTCCTGCTCATCAGCCGGCTGACAGGGGCAGCGACAGTCAGAGAAGCCCATGTCAGCAGCGCGACAAGCAGGCAACTGAGAATAATCAGGCCGATATGCAGCGGGTGAAAAGACTGGTCCGCATAAATGATGACGGTGGATATCGCGCCCGGACCGGCCAGAAGAGGCACAGCAATCGGCACCACCGCAATGCTCTCTTTTTCCTCCGCCTCCTGGGCCTCTTCAGGGGTCTGGTTGGTGTGTTTATACCTCGCCTGCATCATGTCGATCGACATCAGCATGAGGAGGATACCGCCGCCGACCTTGAACGATGCGATGCTGACCCCGAAGAATTTCAGCACAGGATTGCCGAGCAGCGTCGCCACCGTCAGGACAACCGCAACAGCTATACTCGTCGTATGCGCGGTCCTTTTCCTCTCTGTTTCGCCCATGCCGGCAGTAAGCCCGACAAAAAAAGGAATGATTCCCAGAGGGTTCACGATCGCAAGCAGAGTGGTAAATATCTTGATATGTACTGTCCAGTCGATCATATAGTCTCTTGTACCCGCATTGCGCAGTGCGCGCAGCGCGGTGAGCAGGGAATCCAGGCAGGGAAAAGGCTATGGCCTAGCTCTTCTCCTGCCTCCATAAATCGGAACTGTCACCCTCCATCACCTCGAGAAGCTTGACAAAGGCCTGAAGCCTCTGCCAGTCATTTTCCGGCATATCGGCAAACGCCACACCGACATCGAACAACTCAGCGTCTCCGCCAGAGACAGGGATGCAGGAGGCGACCCGCGCCCTTACACTCAGTGGGGTGCCGTCAGGGAGGGTCAGCAGGACGGGGAGTATGCGCTCCGTCTCCTGCCGGTTCGCGCATTCCATCAGCATACCGCCGAGGCTGATCTTTTTCACCCGGCACGACTCGGTCACCGGGGCGCCGCTCTCCCGGGCGAGGCCTGCCCGCAGGCCTACACCGCTCACCTGTGCGGGGCTCTCTTCCCGCAGCCTCCGGATAAATCCGTCTATGTCGTCATGTCCCCTGCCGGACCCGGCGCCGAACCGTATCTTCGCGCGATAAAGGGGGATTGCCTCACCGTCCGGCGAGACCGCGGAGCTGCCTATTGATGAAGATTCGACAACTCCGCTGACGCTAAGACTGCCGCCGTTGTCCTCGATCTTCAGGCTGTATTCCCGGTTGAGGTTCATGCGGGCATCAGTCGAGATGACTATATGTTCGCGGTCGATTTCCTCAATCTCCACGATACTGCTGACGACTATTCTGCCGGTTATGTTCATGATGTCCACGCTGAACCGGGGATACTTTCTCTTTGTCTGCATCCTGCCCTCGCTAAAATATGATCAAATCAGGCGATATCTACACTATAGCATATACAGTCCGGCAAGTATGAAACCGGGGGGCGGGGAAGGGTTAAGGGAGATCCTTCTTTTTCTGCGGACGTACCGCAGGCTCCCCGGAGGGGTCAGCGTTTAATACGGTTGCTGTCGTCGAGCTTGATAATCTTCGGCTTCAGGACCTTCGCCTTGCCGTCTTCCAGGTAGCCGTAACAGAAGATGATAACCTTGTCCCCGACCACGCCTTTTCGGGCCGTCGGACCGTTGAGGCATATCTCGCCGGACCCCTTCCTGCCGGCGATCACATAGGTTTCGAAGCGCTCTCCGTTGTTGACATTGCTGATCATCACCTGCTCATACGGGATTATCCCCGCCTCTTTCATGAGGGAGGCATCGATCGTGATGCTCCCTTCGTAGGCGATGTTCGATTCCGTAACCGTCGCCATATGGAGCTTGGTCCTGAGCATACATCTCAACATGACACGTGTCTTCCTTTCATTCTATTATCTTCGGGACGCGGTAGAACTCGCCGGCGCCGTCCGGCGCATTGCGGAGCGCAGCTTCCCTGGGCAGAGACGCGGCCGGGGCGTCCTCCCTGACGACGTTGCTGATCGCCAGCACATGAGAGGTAGCCTCTATATCTGACGTCTGCAGTGCGTTCAGGGTTTCCATATAGCTGAGGATGCTGTCGAGCTGCCGGCCGAAGGTCTCTTTCTCGTCACCGGAGAGCGAAAGACGTGCGAGCCTGGATACCTGATCTATCGAAATCTTCATGGATGCGCACCTAAATCTTCGTGAGATTGGCCAGCTTCAGCGAGAGCCTCTTCAGTCCAATGTTCGGGAAGTTGACCATCACCTTCTGGTCCTCTCCGTCTCCATAACAGTCGCGAATGACCCCGATACCCCAGACCGGATGCTTCACCCGGCAGCCGGAGGCGAAAAGAGGCTTCATCTTTACTACTTCGACCTTCCTGTTGTCCCTGTTGTTCCTGACCGGCTGATGTTCGGTCACCTTCTCGATCCAGTGGCAATAATCTCTCGGCAGGTTTTTCAGAAACCTTGATGGTTCCTGTTCCTGCACCCTGGCATAAAGCCGGCGTTTGCGCGCCCCTGAAAGCAGGAGGAGATCACGCGCCCGGGTCATCCCGACATAGAAGAGCCGCCGCTCCTCGGCGATCTCGTCTTCCTTCCCGATCGCCTTGAAATACGGCAGGACACCTTCCTCAATGCCGGTTACAAAGACCACCGGGAATTCGAGCCCCTTCGCATTATGGAGTGTCATCAGGGAGATCTGGTCCCCGGATTCATCCTCGCTGAGGTTCGTCAGCAGCGACACCCTGTCAAGGAAATCCTGCATCTCCCTTCCTTCGGCGGAGGAGATCAGCTCCTGGATATTCTGTTTCCGGTCTTCGTCCAGGGATTCCTTCAATCCGGTCCTCTCGGAGATGTCCTTCAGGATGGCCGCGGCATTCCCCGTATTCGCCGGCGCCAGCTCTTCGACAAGGGCCGCGAAGCCCCCAAGCTTTTCCCTCGTGGCAGCCACAATCCCGCTGCTTTTGATACAGGCCTTGAGGCTTTCGAAAAGACACGCGGACTTCTTCTTCGCCTCGCTCTCGATCTTCGCGATCGTCGCGGCGCCGATGCCGCGCGGCGGACAGTTGATAATCCGCCTGAGGCTCACGTTGTCGCCGTGGTTAAAGACCAGACGCGCATAGGCGATCAGGTCCTTGATCTCCTTCCTCTGGTAAAAGCTGACCCCGCCAATCACCTTGTAGGGCAGGCCCGTATCCCTGAGGGCCTCTTCCAGTGCGCGGGACTGGAGGTTCACCCGGTAGAGGATGCCCACATCCTTATAGGCAAATGCCCCCTTGAGATACAGCTCCTTTATGATCTTCGCCACATGCCTGGATTCTTCCTCTTCATTGTTCAGCCAGCAGAAATGAACTTTTTCGCCCGGCCCCTTGTCGGTCCAGAGCTTCTTGTCCTTCCTGTTGGCGTTCTTCGAGATGACCGCATGCGAGGCGTCAAGGATGTTCTGGGTCGACCGGTAATTCCTTTCGAGTCGCACAACCCGGGCGCCGGGGAAATCCTTCTCAAAATTGAGGATATGCTGGACATCGGCTCCCCGGAACCGGTAGATACTCTGGTCGTCATCGCCCACGGCACAGATATTCCTGTGCTGTTTCGCCATCAGTTTTACGAGTTGGTACTGCGAATAGTTCAGGTCCTGGAACTCATCCACAAGGATATAGCCGAAGAGCTGCTGATACTTTTTCAGCACCTTCGGGTGCTCCTGGAACAGCTTTACTGTCAGCATGATGAGGTCGTCGAAATCCAGCGCGTTCGAACGCTGCAACTCGTCCTGATACCGCACGTATACCTTGGCCAGTTTCTCGTCGAAACCGAATCCGTCGCCGGACGTCAGGAACTGGTCCGGCCCGACGAGCGAAGCCTTGAGAAAATTGATCCGGGATGAAACCCCTTTATAGAGGGCCTCATAGATCCTGAAGTCTTTCAGGATATGGCGGATGAGGTTGCAGCGGTCGTCCTCGTCATAGATCGAAAAATCGGAGGTATACCCGAGATGACCGATCTCCTTCCTGAGGATTTTACCGCACTGCGAATGGAGCGTTCCGATCCAGGCGCTGCGTATGTCGTTATTGAGAAGGCCGGAGATTCGCCCCTTCATCTCCTCGGCGGCCTTGTTGGTAAAGGTGACCGCGAGGACCGAGTCGACCGGTTTTTTCTGCGTCTTGACTAGATACGCGAATTTGTGGGTTATTACTTTTGTCTTCCCGCTACCAGCCCCGGCGAGTACCAACAGGGGGCCATCGATGTGCTGCAAGGCTTCTTTCTGCTGCGGATTGAGATCCTGCATTAACCCTTCTTTAGACATCTGTTGTATTTGCTCCGTGGTGATCCGTGTGCCTATAGAATAGCAGATCCGGGCCTCTGAAATCCAGTCCTGTAAAGGATCCGGCGGTCATTCGACGGTCACGCTCTTGGCCAGATTCCTGGGCTGGTCCACGTCGCAACCCCGCAGCACACCGATGTGATACGCGAGCAGTTGCAGAGGCACCGCCAGCAGTACGGGCGACAGGAAGGGATTCGTTTCGGGGACCAGGATACACCGCTTAGAAACGTTGCAGACCTCGTCACAGGACTGGAGGGCCAGCGCAATCACATTGCCCCCCCTGCTCTTGACCTCCTGTATGCTGGTCAGCATCTTTTCGTAAAGTGCGTCTTTCGAAACGAGGATGACCACCGGCAGGTCTTCATCTATAAGGGCGATCGGCCCGTGCTTCATCTCGCCCGCAGGGTATCCCTCCGCGTGGATGTAGGAGATCTCCTTGAGTTTCAACGCCCCTTCGAGCGCCATGGGGAAGTTGATCCCCCTGCCGAGGTAGATGAACCCCCTCGCCTTGCTGTACTCCCGGGCGACCGACAGCACCGCGTCATCCGCCGAGAGCGCCGTTTCTATCTTGCCGGGAAGCATAAGCAGGTCCTCAAGGAGCCTCCGCGAGCGGCCGGCATCGAGCATCCCGTTCATCCGGCCGAAGGCAATCGACAGGAGATACACCGCGGTAAACTGCGTCAGGAAGGCCTTGGTCGAGGCGACACCGATTTCAGGTCCGGAATGCGTATAAAAGACCGCATCGGCCTCCCGGGCGGAAGTGGACCCCACCACATTGCAGATGCTCAGCACTCGGGCGCCGAGCCTCCTGGCCTCGCGCTGGGCCGCGAGCGTGTCCGCGGTCTCGCCGGACTGGGTAATCACCACCATCAGGTTGTCGGCATTGATAAGAGGGTTCCGGTACCGGAATTCCGAGGCGATATCGACCTCGACCGGTATCCGCGCCAACTCCTCGATCATGTACTTGCCGGCAAGGGCCGCATGCCACGACGTTCCGCAGGCCACGATGAATATCTTTTTGATCCCCCTCAGCATCTCCTGCGACAGGCCGAACTCCTCGATATTGACCTCCCCGGTCTCGACCGAAAACCGCCCCCTGATCGTATCGCTCACTGCGCGGGGCTGCTCGAAAATCTCCTTGAGCATAAAGTGACGGTAACCGCCCTTCTCTGCCATGGCAGGGCTCCAGGTGATCGACACGACCTCCTTCTGCACGGGATCGCCCTCCAGGGTCGAGACGACCACGCCGTCGTCGGTAAGGACGACCATCTCTCCTTCGTCAAGAAATATGACATCCCGGGAGTAGTTAAGAAATGCGGGGACGTCCGAGGCAATGAAGTATTCGCCGTCGCCGAGGCCGACCACGAGGGGACTGTCCTTTCTGACGCCGACGATCTTGCCCGGCTCCTTCTCGTTGATCACCGCAAGGGCATAGGCCCCCCGGACCTCCCTGAGAGCCTCCCTGACCGCTTCCTCGGTCGGCATCCTCTCGGCATAGTCCCTGATGAGATGGCAAAGGACCTCAGTATCAGTGTCGGAAGTGAACGTGTAACCCTTATCGGCCAACTGCTGCCTGAGGCTGAGGTAGTTTTCGATGATCCCGTTATGGACGATCACGATGCCCCCGGAGCGATGAGGATGAGCGTTCTCCTCTGAGGGCTTTCCATGCGTTGCCCAGCGGGTGTGCCCAATCGCGGTCGTCCCGGAGAGCCTTTCGGCCTCCACGATCGCAGCCAGGTCCCTGATCTTTCCCTTGCACCTGCGGACGTCTATCCCGTTGCCGGAAAAAAAGGCAACGCCGGCAGAGTCATACCCCCTGTACTCCAGTCGTTTCAGCCCTTCGATGACGACCGAAACCGCATTTCTCCTGCCAGTATATCCGATGATCCCGCACATAATCCGCTTAACCCTCCCCCGGTATCACTTTTTTTTAGACTTCCTCTTCCCCGCCCATCCCGGCACATGCTGTTGCGCAACCCTGCTGAGCGCAAGTGCCTCCCCGGGCACATCCCGCGTAATCGTGGACCCCGCCCCGACATATGCGCCGCGGCCGACCCTGACAGGCGCCACGAGCTGCGAGTCGCTCCCGATAAAGACACCGTCTTCGATAACCGTGAGGTGCTTGTGAAAACCGTCATAATTGCAGGTGATCGTACCGGCGCCAATATTGACATCTTTGCCTATTGCCGCGTCACCGAGATAGCTCAGATGCGAGGCCTTGCTGCCGCGTCCGATGACCGTCTTCTTGAGCTCGACGAAATTGCCGATGCGGGCATCAGGCCCGACGACCGAGCCGGGCCTGAGATGGGCGAACGGTCCGACCGCCGCAGCCTCTCCGACCTCGCACTTCTCGATCACCGTCGAGTCTTTGATCACTGCACGGTTGCCGATCCTGCTGTCCGCAACCCTCACGTTCGGATAGATCACCGCCTCCCTGCCGACAGAGGTCTCTCCCTGAAGGCAGACGTTCGGATAGATCACCGCTCCGGAGCCTATCCTGACCGCCCGGTCGATATACACGGTTTCAGGGTCCACAAACTCGACCCCCTTTCCGGTCAGATCCGCAATGATATCCCGCCTCATGATGCGCGTCGCCCTGCGGAGTTCGTCGCGTGTGTTGATCCCCATGAACTCCTCTTCCCTGCCGATACAGAAGGCCGAGGACCTCAGGCCTTTTCGAGCGGAAAGCGAAACGATGTCCGTAAGGTAATATTCCTTCTTCAGCGGGTTCACCCGGATCGCACCGAGGAGACCGACCGCCCCTGGGCCGAGGACGTACACGCCGCTGTTCACCTCGGTGATCTCCTTCTGGGACCGGTCTGCGTCCTTCTCCTCGACTATCGCCTCCAGAGCGCCGTTCTGCTGCCTCACGACCCTGCCGTAGGCCTCCGGATTTCCGGCTATGAACGAAAGCACAGAGAGGTCGTTCTTCTTCTGCCTGTGCAGTCTCAGGAACTTTCTGAGCGTCCCGGCCGTCACAAGGGGCGAGTCGCCGTTCAGCACGACCAGGTCGCCGCTGAATCCCTCAAGAGAAGACATCGCAGAGACAACTGCGTGGCCGGTTCCCAAAGGTTCCTCCTGGAGCGCATACGTAAGTCCGTCCGTCCCCACCTCATCCCGGATACGCCCGAGATGCCGCCCCGCAACGACCACGATCCCGTCAGGCCGCATCCGCCTCACGGACTGTATCACCGCACCGAGCATCGTCTGCCCGCATATCCTGTGCAGCACCTTCGGCAGTCCGGACTTCATCCGCGTCCCTTCGCCTGCGGCAAGGATGACCACGGCGGTCTTCACTCGTGTGCCTCCCCTATCCGGTTAGGCGCAGCGATGCCGCCCGAGAGGATGACCTTGATCCCCTCATCGATCGGGATATCGGTATAGAAGACGTCCCTGTCGCAGACCAGTACGATCTCGCCGAGGTAGAGGTTGTTCGTCGGCACGTAGACGGCACGAAGACTCGTCTCTGTGCCGCTTTTGCAGGCGAGCACAGTACTCTCCTTCGTGAGAAAACCGAAGGCGTACATCCCCGGTCTCGGATATTCGATCACCACGAACCTCTTGAACGATTCGGATTTGCTCTCCGGTGAGAAGGCGTCGACAAGCTGTTTGACCGCGGTATAGAACCCCTTGAAGACCGGAAGCTTCAGAAAAAGACCCTCTAGCCTCCCGATGATCTTCTTGCCAAAGACATTCGTCGAGATGATACCGACGATAAAGATCAGGACGATGGCAGAGACAAAACCGAGCCCCTGTGTGTGGTAGCCCAGTATGCTGAAGTAGACGGGTTCGAGCAGACTGTCGACAAAGGCTACAAATTTGCCGATCACGAGGACCGTGATGATCGCCGGGATAGAGACGAACAACCCCGCGATGAACTTCCGCTTGAACGTGGCGGTAATAGTCGATGCCATCATTGCGTCGGGGAAGAATGATTATTTGCCGAGCTTGTCAGCAACATCGTCAGGTATGTCGAAGTTGGCATACACGTTCTGGATATCGTCATGCTCTTCGAGTGCATCCATAAGCCTGAGCATCTGCTCCGCCGCCTTTTCATCGAGGACGATGTAGTTCTTCGGCAGCATCGTCACCGAGGCCGATTCGACAGGCAGCGCCGCTTTTTCCAGGGCCTCTCTGACCGCGGCAAAGTCCTCGGGGGCAGTGATGACCTCGAAGTTCTCCTCCCCGGGGTCATTCTTCATATCCTCGGCGCCGGCATCGAGCGCAACCGTCATGACGGTGTCTTCCGAGGCCTTGGCCTTGTTGAGCAGGATATACCCCTTCTTGTCAAACATCCAGGCGACGCAGCCGGTCTCGCCGAGATTCCCGCCGTTTTTGCCGAGGAGATGCCTGATCTCCGGCAGGGTCCTGTTTTTGTTGTCGGTCATCACCTCCATGATGATCGCGACGCCTGCTGGTCCGTAGCCTTCATACACAAACTCTTCATACGTGACTCCCGGCAGTTCGCCGGTGCCCTTCATGATCGCCTTCTTGATATTGTCATGGGGCATATTCACTTCCTTCGCGCTCTCTATGGCGGACCTGAGCCTGGGGTTGCCCCCCGGGTCGCCTCCGCCGATCCTCGCCGCGATGGAGATCTCCTTGACGATCTTCGTAAAGATCTTACCCCTCTTTGCATCAGTGTTGGCCTTTTTATGCTTGATCTGAGACCATTTGGAATGTCCGGACACGAAAAACCTCCAGTACCGTAATAGTTATTTTCTGCCTGTCTCTTTCGCTTTCGCGATCTTTTCGAGCCGCATCTTTGCCAAAGAACCCTCCCGCGTGGCCGGAAAGAGAGAGACGACAATCCTGTATCCTTTTTCGGCCTCGACGAGATCGCCCAGGTTCATCTTCGCCTCCGCATAGAGAAACATCTCCTGCGGCCGGTCGAGTTTCCCGGATTCGATATAGCGTTTCACCTCGGGGGTGTAAAGGGCAAGCAGGCTCGACCATTTCCCGCCGGTGTAATAGGCCTTTGCCATCGAATCCTCGATCTCGCGCCTGAACTGGGAATCCGGATACCTTCCGACAAACCGGCGGTGATACTCCTCCGCCTTCCCGAACTGGGGCGGAGTATAGTCGCGGAGATATATGAGGATAAGGCGCCAATAACATTCCTGTGCGACCGGAGCCTCCGGGTAATCATCGATAATCTTTTTATAGAGCACTTCCATCTTCGGCACGGCGGTCTTTCTGTCAGAATCCCCCAGAATGTCGACCACCTGCCGGAAGAGCTCTGTGGCCTTTGCCACCTGTTCTGCCTTCGACAGGGTCGGGCCTTTTGAGGGAACGGCCTCCGGCGTCTCCGCCGCCTGCCTCCGGCCCCCGGTGGCGCAGGAAGACAGGACCAGTGACAGGACAACCGGCACCAGAAGGGATATTGCAGACAGCCTCAGGGATTTCCGCATGACTTTATATAATAATTCCGGGGTGTTGAAGCTGTCAAGGGCAATGCCCGGGCCGGACTGCCTTTCCGTGCCGCGAAATGCCCTCAGCCCTTCACAAAAAACTCTATCGCCGCCTTCACCCTGTCGAGATCGACGCGGGTATTGAAACAGGGTCCGAAGGGACGTTCGTTCGGTATACCGATGACAGGCATGGGGTAGGTGTCTACTACACCGCTGGAAAGATCGCGCTCGCAGGCGACCGCCACAATCGCCTCGGGTCTTGCCTCCATCACGATCTTCCTGGCCAGCGTCCCGCCGGTGGCGACAAAGAGATTCAGGTGCTGCTCTTCGGCAATGCCGATGAGGTCCTTCACCTCGCAACGCCCGCACCTCTTGCAGTTGAAGATGTTGTGGGTCAACCTGATCTGGCAGTCGTTTATCTGAATGCAGTGGGGCAGGAGCAGCAGGATCTTCCTGGTGCCGTAGCGGCCCTTCTTCACAAGGCGGTTGTTCAGGTCTATGATCAGCCTCTGAAAACGCTCCTTTCGGCCCTTCATGAAGGCACTGAGGAGCATCAGGAGAGGATAGAGGACCTTCAGCACAACCCCGCGCATGAACCTATAGGGCATCGAAACGCATCCCCGCCCTCACCCGCCTGCCGTTGACAAAATCGGCCGCGCGCATCGCCTTCTTCCCCTCCGGCTTCAGTTCGATTATTGTGAGCGCCCCGTCGCCGGTCATCACCTGCATCCCGCCCCCCGCTGCGGTGATGGTGCCTGCCCCTGCACTGCCTGCCGCCGCCCCCGCAGACACGGAGGCCCTGAGGACGACGATCCTCTCCCCGTTGAGAGAACAATGGGCCCCGGGCCACGGGTAGGTCCCCCTGACAAGATTAAATATCCTTCGGGAAGGCCATTGCCAGTCGATCCGGCCATCTTCTTTTTTGAGGGGAGGGGCGAAACTCGGCTCGCCCGTCTGCGGGACCGGCGGGATCGTACCGTCTTTCAGCCCCGCGATCGTCTTCAGCAGCAGGGAAGCCCCAATCCCGGAAAGCCGGACACCGAGGGACTCTGCCGTGTCTTCATCACTGATCCGCGTCTCCTCCCGGAGCAGCATGTCGCCGGTGTCGAGGCCCTCGTCCATCAACATAGTCGTGATCCCGGTCCTGTCGTCACCGTTGATGATCGCCCACTGAATCGGGGCGGCGCCGCGGTATTTCGGAAGCAGCGACCCGTGGACATTCACACAACCGAGCCGGGGGAGACCAAGCACCGGGCCGGGCAGTATCCTCCCGTAGGCAACAACCGCCATAAGGTCGGGCCTCAGGGCGGTCAGTTCAGACAGGAATTCTGCGGTACGGATCTTCGGGGGCTGCAGCACAGGGATTCCCCTCTGCAGTGCGAATTCCTTCACCGGGGGAGCGGCAAGGAGATGGCCCCTGCCTTTGACGCGGTCCGGCTGTGTCACCGCCGCGACGATGTCCATATCCGAATCGGCAAGCGCCCTGAGGGACGGTACGGCAAAGGCAGGCGTTCCAAAGAACACGATCCTCATCAGTCTGCGGACTTCTGCTTTTTCCTGAATTTCTTCCTGATAAACTCCCGTTTGACAGGGCTGAGCCGGTCGATAAACAATATGCCGTCGAGATGATCGAGTTCATGCTGGATCGCGACCGACAGCAGTCCTCCTGTCTCGACCTCGACCTGCCGGCCCGACCGGTCGAGCGCACGTAGCACCAGACTCTCGGCCCGTGTCACCTTCGCGGTGTAATCGGGGATGCTCAGGCATCCTTCCTCAAACTCGATTTCACCCTCCGTGTGGAGAATAACCGGGTTGATCAGGACCAGGAGCGGGACGGACTCTTCCTTTGCGCTGATATCTATCACCGCCAGCCGCTTCGAAACGCCGACCTGCGGCGCGGCAAGGCCGACGCCCGGGGCCGCATACATCGTCTCGATCATGTCGTCAATCAGGCGCTGCAACCCCTCATCGATCTCCGCCACCGGGGCGGCCTTCTGTTTCAGCACCTTTGCAGGATATTTCTTTATGTCCAGGAGAGCCATATAATTATTATAAATCATTTGGTTTGCAAAATTTGCGAAATCCGGCTGCATGGTGACAATGCCCTGTGCTAAGGTTGCAATTTATGCCGGACAGTGGCATTATTGAATATCAACGATGCCCAGAAATACACCGGCCATACAATATATACTGCATGTACTGCATATGCTGCCAGCAATCCTTGCCCTGGCGATCCTCTCTGCTCCCATCGGCTGCGTCACTCCGGGGATGAAGGCCGGGGCGATCAAAAACAGCCTTCCGGTCACCGCCCCTGATATGCTGGAAGAGGTGCATACTATCGCGATTCCCGCGTTTTACGGCGACAGCAGGAACTGGAAAGAGGTCGCCTATGAGGTGATCTTTCCCTCCAAAAGGGTGACCGTCGTTCCGCCCGACCGGGTCGACGCCGCGATCAGGAAGACACTCCCGGGCTTCGGATCTCTTCAGTCTCAGGACAGGGGAGCCGCACTCGCGGGACTGCGCACCGCGCTCAAGGCTGATGCGGTCATGAACGGAATGATTCTCCCGGGAGACGATCGTGCCGAACTGATCATCCAGCTCATCTCCCTGACCGACGGCAGGATATTGTTCTGGCAGTCGGTCGATCTGTCTCCGAAGGACGGCCCGATCGACCACGCGGCAAAGAAGGCTGTCCTTGAAGAGATGCTTGGCCCGGTGCTTGAACGGGCGGGAAAGAGGCAGAGACCGGCCCCGGTCGTCGTCCCTCCCAGGGAAGTACCGAAGCCGCAGCCGGCGGTCGAGCCGTCAGAGCCGCTTCCGAGACACGACGCCCCCCCCAGGCCTGAAAAGAGGCTGCGCAGGCCCAGGCCGTCCCTGGCCCCCGAAACAATCAGCCCAATGTAGGATATCAGGATATGGGAGGGACCCCGAACTTCAAAATGCAGTGCCCAAAGTGCGGGAAGGACTTTCCCTTCGATGCAACCCATTGTGAGGAGTGTTCGGCAATGCTCGAGCCGGTCGAACTCTCCGGGACACCCTCAGAGGACCCGTCAGGGGAAGCTGCGGCAGCGGGCCCGATACAGAAGGCGGGAGCGCCCTCCCCGGTCAGCGACGAAACTATCGAGGACATCCGGATAGACTCCCTCAAGGCTGACATCGAAAACCGTTTCCTCTTCGCCCTGCTGCTGGAGCTCGACCAGCTTAAAAAGAGGCTTTCGAAGAAAGAGGAGCTTCTTTCGGGACTCCAGGAGAAACAGGATTCCCTGGCGCACGTCGATTTCGTCAGCCGCACTGGGAGGGCCGAGTCCGAGAGCGAGGAGATCCTGACGCGGATCACGAAGATCGAGCTGGTCCTCGACACCCTCGAAAAGAAGATATCTTCGGACATAGCGGGCCTTCAGAAAACGCACAAAGGCCTGGAGCAACCCGCACTTTTTCGACGCTTCAGCCCCTCTGGCCGCTATTACCGCCTGATCGACTCCGAACTGAAGATCAAGACAGTGCTCCTCCGGATCATAAAAGGCGAGCTGCCCCGAACCTATTTCAGGCAAAAGCGGCTGGCAAGGATGGCCGCCCTCGGAAGCGTGGGGGTCTGCGCTGCCCTGTTCCTGTCGTGGCTGGTCGTGTCGCAGGGACGGGACCCCGAGACGGCACCGGCCCACATCACGGTCGCGACTGAGACCGGACAGGGCGGCCACCCGGTGAACAGGCAGGATGTCCTCCTTCTGCTCGAAGACATCCGGACGGCAAATCTGACAAAAAATCTGAAACTGTGGGAATCGAGATACTCCAAGAGTTATCTCGAAAAGAAAGGCAGGGCCGGAAGCATCAGTGAACAGTGGAAGCAGTTCGATTACAAGTCGCTCCGCTACGAACTCGCAGACGTCCATATAGCCGGCACCGGGGCGGATGCGGTGATTATCTGGGATATCGAGCTTAAACCAGTGAAGGGCGGCCCGGTGAGCAGGGTCAGGTCGAGACTCGCCTCGACCTTCATCCTCGAAGACGGAACGCTGAAGATCTCCTCTGTCAGGAAAGAAGATCGGTAACGGACGACATGCCGAACGCGCGCCTTCAGGCTGCAGAAGCCCTTTCCCTGATATTCGCCGGAGACACGCGGCCGAAACCCGCGATCGACCTCACCGCTAAGGATCTAGACCGGCGCGATCGGGGGTTCCTGATGGAGATCGTCTACGGCGTCCTGAGATACCGCGACACCCTTGACTGGATACTCGGACACTTTCTGAAGCAGCCGTCAAAACTCGGGACGATGACGGTCAACAACCTGAGGACCGCGCTGTACCAGCTCTATTTCATGCGCGTACCGGACTGGGCGGTCGTCCATGAATCGGTTGAACTGGAAAAGGCGATCGGCAGAAAAGACAGGACCGCGAAACCTTCGCTGGTCAATGCGGTTCTGCGGAACGTCATCCGGCAGAAGGAGCGTTTTGTACTGCCGGTCAGAATGGACGACCCGGCCTCCGTCATCGCGCTGAACACGTCTCATCCCCGATGGCTGGTCAGCCGCTGGATCTCCCGTTTCGGGGAAGAGGAAGCCCTCCGCCTGGCCGAGGCGAATAATATGAGGCCGCCTTTTACCGTCAGGACGAATACCCTGAGGACGACAAGGGAGGAACTGACAGCCCTCTTTCTCAGGAACGGGATCGCCGCGGCCCCGACGCGTCATGCCCCCGATGGGATCGTCCTTGAAGGCCAGATCTCGTACGAGGACCTCTCGTTTGCACACGGCTTGTTCGCGGTCCAGGATGAGGCCTCCCAGCTTATCCCCTATCTTCTGGGGCCTCTGCCCGGAGAGAGGGTCCTCGATGCCTGCGCAGCCCCTGGCGGAAAGGCGACCCAGATCGCCCAGTTGATGCGCGACGAGGGTGAGGTGGTCGCGGTCGAGCGGGACTTCGCCAGGACGAACCAGCTCCGTGAAAACGTGGCGGTGTTCGGTCTCCGGAGTGTCGCCATCGTCAACGGCGATGCCGCGGAGATGGAGAGTGCGGGGACATTCGACCGGATACTGCTCGATGCGCCCTGCTCCGCCACCGGCGTGATCAGGAGGAACCCCGATGTGAAATACCGGCATACGGCCGCGGATCTGCTGCGTTTCAGGGAAAAACAGCTGCATCTGCTCAGAAGGGTCTCCCGCCTGCTGAAGCCCGGCGGCAGGCTGGTCTATGCGGTCTGCTCCACGGAACCTGAAGAGGGTGAGATGGTGATCGCCGACTTCTTGAAGCCCGAAGGGGAATTCCGTATTATAGATGCTGACGTGCCGTTGCTGAAGGAGTTTCTCTCAGAGGGTTTCATGAGGACATTTCCACATATACATACAATGGATGGATTTTTCGGGGCAGCGCTGTGCCGAAGGGACTGATCCGCCTGCTGAGGATACCCCTCGCGCTCGCCGCGTTCGTGCTCCTAGGTCTTGTCTTCGGGTATGTCACCTTCAGCATCCTGAGCTTCAGCCGCACCGTCGAGGTGCCCTCACTGGTGAACAAGTCGCTGGTCGAGGCCAATGAGGTCCTGAGCAAGGAAGGTCTGTATCTCAAGATCGAGGGGGAAGACTACGACGCCGAGATCCCGACCGGAAAGATAATCCGGCAGGACGTTCCCGCAGGCAACAAGGTAAAGGAACGGCACGCCATCAAGGTGGTCGTGAGCAAGGGACCGAGGGTCCTTTCTGTTCCCTCCCTCGTGAACATGCCCCTTGCGGATGCCGAGTCTCTCCTGCTGCAGAAAGGGCTCAGGATCGGCGGCATCATCACCGTCCACTCGGACGCTGTAGAGAAGGGGAAGATCGTGGCCCAGAGACCCGAAGCCGACGATCGCCTGACAGACAGTATCACGGTATTGGTCAGTGCAGGCCCGCACGAGGTGCCCTATACCCTGCCGGATTTTGTGAATAAACCGCTCGACGAGGCAAAGGAGCTCGCTTCCAGGATGGGTCTCACGGTCGAGACGAAAGGCGCCGGGACAGTGGTCTCCGGACAGAAACCGAAGGCCGGGACAACGGTCAAGGGCGGAGAGAAGGTCTATTTTGAATTGAAAGAGGTGAGCACACCATGATCAGGATATCTCCATCACTTTTATCAGCGGATTTTTCGAGACTCGCGGAGGAGGTCAGGGCGGCGGAGGAGGCCGGGGCGGCGATGCTCCATGTCGATGTGATGGACGGCCATTTCGTGCCGAACATCACCATCGGACCTGTAGTCGTCGAGGCGCTCAAAAAGGTCGCGAAAGTGCCTCTCGACGTGCACCTGATGATCAGCGACCCCGACCGCTACATACCTGATTTTATCAAGGCCGGCGCAGACATCCTTACCGTGCACCTCGAGGCGACGGCGCACCTGCACCGCTCGGTGCAGAGCATCAGGGAACGCGGGGTCAGGGCGGGGGTATCGATCAACCCGGCCACGCCGGTCCGTCTCCTCGAAGATATAATCCAGGATACGGATATGGTCCTTCTGATGTCTGTCAACCCGGGTTTCGGAGGGCAGGATTTCATCCCCTATTCCCTCACCAAGCTCCGGCAGCTCAAAAAACTGATCTCCGACAGGGGCCTGAAGACCGAGATAGAGGTCGACGGCGGCGTCAAGCCGGAGAATGCGCGCGAGGTGGCAGATGCCGGCGCAGACATACTCGTCATGGGGTCGGCATTCTTCAAGTCAGGCGATTACAGGGCCACGATGGAAAAGATAAGGAGGGCATTCGGCGATGCCTAAGAAGATATTCACAAAGGCGGAAGGCCTGAGAAAGAAAAGCCAGTATATGGAATCGCTTGAACTGTTCCGGAAGGCCCTGAAGGGGTTCAGTTCGAAAAAAGACCTCCAGGGCATACTCGACTGCCAGATGGCGATCGGCGACGTTTCGAGGATGACGGGGGACTTCGACAAGGCACTTGAACACTATATCAGGGCGATAGAAACCGCGCGTCTTCTTGGGGATCCGGTATCAATCGCCGATGCGCAGATCAACATCGGCCTTTCGTTCCGGGGCCGTGGCGACTGGAGGAACGCCCTCGCCTTTTCGAAAAAGGCGCTCGGCTTTTATATGAAGAGAAAGGACGCTCCCGCAACAGCCTTTGCGCTCTGGGCGATCGCCGGAACGTTCAGGATCAAGGGCGACATACCCTCTGCGATCAGGACCTATAACGAGGCTCTCGAACTCTTCAAAAAACTGAAGTCGAAGCCCTCGACAGGCTACTGTCTCTGCGGGCTTGGCGGCACACACCGGATCGCGGGACTGTTCCGTGAATCGCTGAAATATTATCAGTCCGCCAACAGGCTCTTTGCCGGGATCAAGGACCGCTTCGGCATGGCCTACTCCTACTGCGGCACCGGCAACGCCTACCGGATGCTCGGGGACTACAAAAGCGCCATGGCCCATTTCAAACGGGCCTCCACGATCTACAACAGGATTGGGGACAGGGTCAGCTATGCCTATACTGTCTGGAGCATGGGAACAACACAGAAGATGCTCGGCAAACACAAGGAGGCCACAGAATATTTCAAACAGGCGGAATCGTTCTTCAGACAGACAAAAGACCCGCGGGGGATGATTTATGCGCGGCTCGGGATGGCGGAAGTGGCTCTGCTTGAGGGAAGGAAGAAAACAGCGCTCCGGCTTGCCGAAGGCGCAGTGGCAGAGGCCCTGCAGCACGGCTTCATGGTCGAACGCTGCCATGCGGAGGTATTAAGGTCCTACCTCGTCGGCAGAATGAAGCCTGGCTGCTACAGGAAGCTCGGCCTGGCACTCGCATTTACGGAACCTCCGTTCAACATCCCCTGACCCGGAAATCCTGTAACGCGGGCATGAACATTTCGGCCGGATCGGAAAAAGAAAGGGGGGAACATCTTCTGAATATACCCAACACGCTGACGATCACCAGAATCGTGATCATCCCCCTCTTTGTGACCGCGGTCATCTACGGGAGGCTCAGGCATGCGCTGTATCTCTTCGTCCTGGCCTCGGTAACGGACATACTCGACGGGCTCCTCGCCAGGCTCACCGGCCAGCAGACCAGGCTAGGGACCTTCCTCGACCCGCTCGCCGACAAGTTCCTGCTCGTGACCTCTTTCGTCCTTTTCTCGGTCTATGGATGGATACCGAAATGGCTCACGATCACGGTCATCAGCAGGGACCTCATAGTGGTGGTCGGATGGCTGCTGCTGACCCTGATCTACAACAAATCGAAGGTGGAGCCGGTCTTTCTCGGCAAGGCGGCGATCGCGTCCCAACTGGCGCTCCTGGCATATGTGCTCCTGAGCGTCACGGAACCGTCACTGCCGCCCGTCCCTACGGGTTTCATCATAATCACCGCCTCGCTGACCGCGGTCTCGGGCATCCAGTATCTCTACAGGGGGTTAAGACAGGCACATGGCGGGTAAGCACGGCATCGAGATAGAAGAGGTCTCTGGGGGCAGTCCCGCGGACCGCGCAGGGCTGAGGCCGGGGGACAGGCTGATATCGGTGGAGGGACAGAAGCTCCAGGACGCGATCGACCTGATGTTCCACCGCGGGTACGATGCTCTCAACCTTGTCTACTCCCGCGACGGCGTCAGGCACGAACTCAATATCCCCTGTGAAGATGAGGACCTCGGGCTCACGATCAAATCGTTCAAGGTCAAGACCTGCAGGAACAACTGCATCTTCTGTTTTGTGAAGCAGCTTCCGAAGGGGCTCAGAAAATCGTTATATGTCAAGGACGAGGATTACCGGCTCTCGTTCCTCTACGGAAACTATATGACGCTCTCGAATATCGACGACCTGGAAAGAAAGAGGATTGTCGAACAGCGGCTGAGCCCGCTCTATATATCGGTCCACACCACCAATGCGGAACTGCGCAACCGGATGCTTGGCACCGCGGCAGGCTGCGACATCGTGAAGGAACTCGACTTCTTCTCGTCTCACAAGATCAGGATGCATACCCAGATCGTCCTCTGCCCCGGCTACAATGACGGGAAGGAACTGCATAACACAATAAGGGACCTTTACCGCTTCTTCCCCTATGTAGCGTCGGTCGCCGTGGTGCCGGTCGGCCTGACAATGCACCGCCGGCAGCAGCTGGCTCCGGTGACGGCCGAGGATGCCGCAAAGACGATCCAGATGGTCCAGGTGTTCCAGAAACGGTTCATGAAGAAGCACGGGGATCCGGTCGTCTTCTGCTCCGACGAGATGTTCATAAAGGCCGGCATAGCGTTCCCGCCCCTTCGCGACTATGGGACTCTTCCCCAGATCGAAAACGGGGTGGGGATGGTACCCCTTTTCCTGAGCCAGGCAAAAAAGGTCAGGGTTCAGAAGGACCGGAAATCCATCGGCAGGTGTGTCACCGTCACCGGCACGTCCTTCCACCCGTTCCTGAAAAAGTTTGTTGACCGCCTTCGTGAAAAGGAGGACCTTTCGATCGAGGTGATGCCGGTCAACAACAATTTCTTCGGGCAGTCGGTGACAGTCACCGGGCTCCTTACCGGCCGCGACATCATCAGGACCCTGCATGAACAGTCTGACGGATTTGACACCCTCCTCATCCCCGACGTCACCCTGAAGGAAGACGAGGATATCTTCCTCGACGACGTAACCCTGAAGGACCTGGAAGAGGCGACTGGCCTCAGGACGCTGAGGATCTCATCGGAACCGCAGGGACTGGTCGATGCATTAGCCGGCGCCTCCGCCGGGTAACGCTCCGGCTCATAGCCGGGAATGCCGGCCGGACCCAAACGGCCGGACCCAAACATCCGGAAATGAACGGCATACCCGCAGCAGAGCAATCCGCAGATCTGTTTACTGTATCGACAGCCCTTCTATGGTAACCGGACCTCCGCTGATGGTGAGTACCCCGTGGACAACCGTCCTCAACCACGCATTGGTATTGAATCCGCAGTCCCACCCTCCCCTGAAAATGATATCCTTGCCAAGGTCGAAGCGCGGGCTTTCCACGATCCCGATCCCGAGGGTGTCAAGGTAATCCCCCGGGCCGGCGTTATCGTACGCATCCTGGATCAGGTCATACGGCGTAAACACCCCGTTGCCTGAACGGGCATACCTGTCCTGGCACGCGGTGACAGTCACGTAATTGTCCCTGGTGATGCTGTAGACATCGCCGCCTCCCCACGCCACGAGGGAGACGGGATAGGAGCCTGGATCCAGGTAGACATGGGTCGGATTCTTTGTCGCACCCGATCCGCCGTCACCGAAGATCCATAACCAGGAAGAACTGCCCGCGGAAGACAGGTCGGTAAAGTTCACCACCAGGGGCGCTCCTCCCGAGAGCGGGTCGGCCGTAAAATTCGCGATCAGGTTGAAAGGCGCATTCACCGTCCTGGGGCCTTCCATAAGGACCGAACAGGGGCTTGCATTCCCGGCGCAATTGCCGGACCAGCCGCCAAAGTCCGATGCCGGATCCGGCAGCGCGGAGAGTTCGACGGTGATCCCGTCGTCATACGTCGCCGAACAAACCGCCCCGCAGTTTATGCCGGCCGGATTGCTGGTGACTATGCCGCTTCCGCTGCCGGACCTGTTCACGCCGATCGTCCATTGCGACAATAAGGCGCTGCCGCTCAGCGAGGTCAACAGAGGCGAACTGCTGCTCTCCACGCTGAGGGTTGCTGACTTCGGCCCGGTGACGGTCGGAAGGAAGCTCACATCCACTGTGCAGGACCCCCCCGGGATGATGATGGATGATGAGCAGAGATCCGACACGATCGAGAACATGGCACTGTCTGCTCCGCCGAGACTGACCGAGGTTATATGCAGGTAATCCGCGCCGGTGTTGAATATCGAGACGGTCAGCACCTTCTCAGTGTGCGTCCCGATCGTCCCGAAGTCGGTCATCAGGGGACTGGCGTTTATCGCCGCCGCACCAAAGGTCGTAAAGCTCCAGGAATACTGCATGGCGAGACCATTGCCGACGAGGTCCTTTATACCGGTATTCAGTGTGACCAAATACACTGTCGAATACGAAAGCGGACCCGAAGGGGCAAATATAATACTGTTGTCCGAGCCGTCAAAGCTGACAGTGCCCGACACGGGGACGCCGCCGGCTGTCACAACAAAATTGCCGGCAGTGACCGTCGCGGGATCCAGGGGCTTGTTGAAATAGGCCCTGATCAGCGGATAAAAGGATGACGGCGGATACTCCACCATCGAGACGGCGATACTGGTGCCATCTCGGGGGGTGACCGCTGTAACCTGAGGCGGCGTGGTATCGGCGGGTGACGGGTTCACGCGTATCGACACCGTGGCAGGGTCGCTCTCGGTGATGCCGTCAGTAACCGTATACGTGAATGAGTCGATGCCGGAAAAGGCCGCTGCCGATGTGTAGCTGAGATTCGGGGGAGTCCCTGTGAGCCCACCCATCGAGGGTCCTGTCCGGAGAGTATAGGTGAGAGGATTGCCTGTAGGGTCGCTGCCCGCAAGCGTGACCGCCACCGCAGTGCCTGAATACGCATCAATTGTCTGGGGCAGCGCGGTGACGGGCCTTACAAAAGAGACGACAGGGTTCGTTGGCGTGATCTCCGGAACGCTCGGGAAATAGACCTTTGCGAGCCCCACGATCTGAGCGCCGATTGCTGCGTCGCTCTTTACGTTCACGCTGTACGAAACGGTACCGCCCTGTCCCGGAGGAAGATCTCCGATCAGCCAGTGCAGCGTCCTTATGCCGGCGTAATAGGTTCCCCCGTTCTGAATAAGAAGTGTGCTGTCATCCAGATGCTGATCCAGCTCTGCCGTCACATATACCCCGTAGGCGGTCCCGGCCCCCACGTTCTGGTACTCGATGGTGTACGTAAGCGTCTGCCCTCGCACCACATCTCCCCCCGGCCCGGTCAGCATATTAGGATCGTGAGATGTCTTAATCTCCCCGCCGGAGCAGACCTCCCCGAGTTCGGGCCTGCAGCAACTGCACTCGCTTACTCCCTGTGCGTTCACCCGGCAGACCATTTCGCTGGGCAGGCAGGTGTCCAGAGGACAGGCGACGATCTCCTCTCCGAGCATGTAGAGTCCGGTTGAGGTGTCGCAGGTATGCGTGTGGGTCGAGACAGGGACCTGCCCTGTCTGCAGGCCGCCTTTCTGGCACCATTTGAAATCCTGCGTGCAGTGATAACAGTTCGCGCCAGGATCCTGAGCAACACACGAGAGGCAGTCATTGTAGCATTTGGCGATCCCCGTGGCGGTCCCAAGCCCGGGGAGCTTGTCGGTGAGAAGGCTGAGACAGGAATTACAGTCCGCAGTATTCTGTTTGGGGTTGGAGAGGCAGCTTGCGCAGCCCACACCGTTTGTGATGGTATTCGTTATTGTCCCCAGGGCAGGTATGTCGCCGAGCATCCATCCCGTGCCGTTCTGCATGGAACACTGCCACATGCACTGCCCCATCGAGGGGCTGTGGATCTTTGCCCAGTCTCCTCCTACTTCATACGATGAGGAGTCGTAGTTCATCAGGACCTCACCCATGGTATTGCCGAACCCGTATTTCCCCTTTTCCATATACTGCAGGAAGTTGCCGTCAGCCGACGAAACAACGGCCGCCACTTTGCCATCCGCGGGATTCAGCAGCAGCACCCGCTTTTCATCGGACGCGCCTGAAAACGTATGGGCTGTGCCCACGCCAAAATCCATGTATCCCTGCTGAACGGCATAGTCATAGAGGGCCTTCACGCTGCTGTCCTGCAGCAGTGCGGTTATCTCAACCGGGGCGAGGGCGCGCTGTGACACTAGATCATTCGGCGTAAACGACAGATAGCCGGTGATATCATGAGAAGTGGGTATCGGCCCGGTCCAGCCCATCCATGCATGGGCACCGAAGGGCGTATGGCCGGGGATCCCCCACGGGATCTTCACCTTTGCGGTCAGGTCGCCGCTCGTCGAGGCCGGAACGCTTCCGAGCTTCCAGAAGACCTGGCCCTTGTTCGCATTGTAGATGCCGTTGTTCGAGCTTACGTACTCCAGGAGCGGAAGGTCAAGGACAACGACCACGTCCTGCAGGGCGACGCCCGAAATATTCGCATACCTGACCACAAAGTCGACGGTGTCTCCTACCATGACCACCTGCGGGAAATAAAGCTTCAGGTATTCGGAGTTTATCGCGGTCGATACTGACGAACCATTGTTGATGAAGTTTGCCTCTGAAGAGGTGCTGTATCCGTCGGCTGCGATCCAGAGGGGCATGCCCGCAAGGGCGGGGACCGCAACGACCGTAATGGTGGTATTGGCCCCATTCGCGAGGTCTCCGACGCTGCAGGAGGCCGTGTTCGTGCCTGTGCAGCTGCCCTGTCCGGCGGTGATGGAGGTGATCATCCCGTTGAGCGGCACGGTCAGGTTCACCACAATGCCTGTTGCCGTGTCGGGTCCGTCGTTTGTCACCGTTACGGTAAACGTGACCGGCTGTCCGACATCGGTTGAGGAGGGGCTCTGCGCGGCGGTGATCCTGATATCGGACCTCGCCCCGGAGTCATTCAGGAGAGACGTGACCGAGTACCTGCTCCCCGAGTTCTGCCCGGCGACGATATCCGGCTTTCCATCACCGTCGAGGTCAGCGGTATCGAGGGCAAAGTTCGAGGCATTGCCTATCGCAAGCCTCACCGCAGGCCCGAATGTACCATCGCCTTTCCCGGGTAATACCACGGTAGACCGGCCGGTGGCGGCAACGATATCAATGTTTCCATCTCCATCCATGTCGACCAACCTGATCTCGGCGGGATACGGCCCTGCGTCGTAATAGACAGGCGGTGCGAACGTGCCATCCCCATTGCCGAGGAAGACATACGCACCTCCGCCCCCGAACCCCACAAGGTCGAGCTTCCCGTCTTTGTTGAGGTCTGCAGATTTAAAATCGTTCATCTCCGGCAGGCCGAAGCTTGCAGAAGTCGGTGCAGCGAAGGTCCCATCGCCGTTTCCCCTGAAGAAGAGCAGCCGGTCAGGCGACCCGCCCGCAGTGGAATGGGCGATGATATCGACATTCCCGTCCCCGTCAAAATCGCCGGTTCCGAGGGCATGCCCCGGATAATAAGAGAGGGGATCGAGGCTCATGGGAGAAAAGCCTGCAGGGCTTACGAACGTCCGGGGGGAGGCTGTATTATAAAGAAAAACCTCGATTCGCCCGTTGTTCGATCCCGGGTTCGAGGCCCAGACGGCAATATCGGGGTAGCTGTCATTATTGAAATCCGCAATAACAAGATTCACCCCCGCCCAGCTTCCGGAATTCGAAAAGACCGTATACGCAGGGAATGTACCGTCGCCGTTTCCGAAGGCTGCAATATTCCTCGGGGCATAGCCGCCCTGGACACCCCCTGTTGCAAGCCAGACAACGTCAAGATTGTTGTCTCTGTCAAAATCGGCTGTTCTCAACGTATTATAGAACTCACCCGGTCCTGAAATGTGGCCCAGGGCGACAGTCGACGGAGCGAAAGTCCCGTCGCCGTTTCCCTTTATGAAGTCGAGCGCATCGGTAATGACAACAGCGTCCGCCTTGCCGTCGTTGTCGAAATCTCCGCCAACGATGCTCTTCGTCGTAGAGG
Source organism: Nitrospirota bacterium (assembly GCA_021814475.1). Classification (GTDB taxonomy): domain Bacteria; phylum Nitrospirota; class Thermodesulfovibrionia; order Thermodesulfovibrionales; family UBA6898; genus PALSA-1316. Next base: position 31,283 of record JAKAIE010000003.1, on the reverse strand, counting down.
ATAATCCGTGTCCGAGTTGAAAAAGGCGGGGGGATCTGAACCGTCCCTGCGTATCCCCGGGCAGGTAGGAAAGGCCGCCGTTGCGGGTATTGTTCAAGGATTCGCCCACCACAATGTCCGGATTGCCATCGGCGTCAAAATCCCCGGCGATCACGGACGCCGGAGTCCCTCCGTCTACATTGGCGCTGTTGTTCCCTGTGGTTGCAGAGGCAGCTGCGTAGACATAAGGGGAAAAGGTCCCGTCGCCCCTGCCGAGGCCGACGAGGACCTCGTTCGAGCCATTCGCCACAGGGACCACAATGTCGGGATTGCCGTCGCCGTTGATGTCCATGATCTCCTTCTGGCTGTTACTGGAGGAAAGCCAGTCGATCATGGGACTGAAGTTGCCGTCGGGTATCGGATCGAAGGTGCCGTCGCCCTTGCCGGGGACGAAAACCAGGCAATTTGTCCCACAGTTCGGTCCGCCGAATCCGGTCATCACAAGGTCGTTATTGCCATCCTTGTTGAAGTCGCCGATATACAGGCCGGTCAACTGGATCCGGGCCGGGTACTGGGCGGACGCGAAAACGCCGGTGCCGTCATTGATGAAGACAGTCAGATTCTGATCGTTGTAACTCCCCGCCACAATATCGGGCTTGCCGTCGTTGTTGAGGTCCGTGATTGCCATATCCTGCGGATTTGCGCCTGTGGCGTAATATACCGGGGCCCTGAATGTGCCGTCCCCGTTTCCTATCAGGACAGCGATCTTGTTCTCGCCGTTATCAAGGGTAACAATGTCCGGTATGGCATCGCCGTTCAGGTCTGACGACTGCAACTGGCCCGGGGCGCCGTTGCCGGCAGTGGAGAGCGCAGAGGGGACAGGGGAATTGAATGTCCCGTCTCCCCTGCCCTTGAAGAAGAGGACACTGTTATTTCCGTGACCGTCCGAGGCCGCCACCGCGAGGTCGGCGACACCGTCCATGTCAAAGTCCTTTGCGATGATTCCCCCGCCGAACGTGTTATAGGCGCCTGTCGGCAGGGCTATGACTATCGGAGCCTTGAACTGACCGTTGCCGTCTCCGAGGAGCAGGCCGATATATCCTGCCCCGCCCGCAGAGTACGTGACCGCTATATCGGGCCGGCCGTCTCCGTTGACGTCGGCCTTCGCAAGCCCGGCGACGGAGCCGTCACTGGTGAATGTGAGGGGCAGCGGCCGCGGCTGCACGAATGATACGGCAGCATGGACCTCTCCTCCGAAAAGAAGTGTGAAGACGACAACAACAAATATAACTCTCTTCTGCAGCATCGTTCCCTCCCGGGTTGCCCCATTCCTTTGTGACTGTATTATTTATATCAGTTCAAAGAGGCCGGACGACGCGGAATAATAACGCGGCCGAGCTATGGTATTTTTTCGGCAGGTACGCGCAGGAACTTTAACCAACGGGATGACTGTTCAAAAGTGAAACCGGCCGCCCGGAGCCTTCCGGGCTGTGCCTCACTTCCGGATCACAGGACTCGCCTCCCGGTCGAGGGGATTCATCCGCACCGCCAGGGAGAAGAGATAGGGATAGTCCTGCTTCAGATGCTGCATATACGAAAGCCACTCAGAAAGAAGCTGGATAAAGGCCCTTTTCATATCTCCTGAAAGGTGGTCGTAATCCGCCGAAGGCAGGTCCGCGAAGTCCTCACGGAAGCTGAGTTCCTCCATAAGATGAAAGACCGCCCAGAGGAGGTCGGTAAAGGCATCATGCTCAAGCAGGTTCGGGTTTGCCAGCAGGCTCAGGAGAAATTCCCTTTTGCCTTCAAGGAAAACCTGCAGCCTTCCGAGATCTCCGCGCCGTGCGTCAAGGAGAGGGTCCGCGCGGGCTATCAGGAACTTCGCCTTCTCAAAATCCCTGTGCGTCCACTGGTGCGTCACGAGCAAGTGGCCGGAGAGTTCCGTCAGGTCGCCGCTGAATGCAACGCCGCGCGTGATCAGACCGCTTCCCACCTCGCTGTAAAAAGCCCCGATCAGCATGTTCATCTTCTTCAGGAGCGCCCCCTTCTCACGCTCGTTGAGCAGCTTTCCGATGAACAGCGAAACCAGGAGCACCTGGACCGGCACGAACGCAAGGTCCTGCACCATATAAAAGAAGGTGTCCTCTGTCCTGCGAAATACGGCCAGCTGTATGCCATAGGTCACAAAAGAAAGCAGGACCAGCGACAGGGCAAGCAGGATATACCAGTTCATGCGTTTCATCAAAAGACCTCCGGAATAATCGTTCACCGCGTTCTATAGTCTACTATTTCCGGGGTGGCGTTTTCTGCCGCACCGCACAGGTCTGGTATAATAATTCATGGAGACTGCCAGCGAAAAAGACAACCTCGCCATCTTCAATCTGATCAGCGAACTCAGCGGGATCATCAATTCGAGCCTCAGCATCGGCACCGTCTTCCGGATCATGGTCTCCGAAATCCGCAAACTGATAGGCTACAACAGGGCGAGCCTCCTCCTCTTCAACGAAAAGGAGAACAACCTCCTGATCTTCGCCCTCGACACCGAGATGAATACGATCATGAAGAAAGGCGTCAAGGCGCCTGTCGAGGGCACGAGCGCAGGCTGGGTGATAAGGCATAACCAGCCCTGGATCAACAGGGACCTCGACAACCTCGCATTCCCGCTCGACAGAAAGCTCCGCGACGAGGGCATCCGCTCCACGATCAGCATCCCGCTGGTCCATGACAAGATCCTCGGCGTCTTCAACCTCGACAGCATCCATCCGGAGCAATACTCGGAAAAGGACCTCCAGATCCTGCTGCCTGTTGCCAAACATATATCGATCGCGCTCGAAAACGCGCTCCTCTTCCAGGAGATATCCCGCGAGAAGAAGGAATGGGAGCGGACCTTCGACTCGATCACGGACATGGTCTGGATCGAAAACAACCGCCAGGAGGTGATCCGTGCAAACCACACACTTCTGAAAAAGGTCGGCCTGTCTGCGGTCCAGATCGCGGGGCGGCGGTGCGACGAGATCTTTGGGCGCATCGGGATAGCGATCAGGGAGCCTGTGTGCGCGGCGACGATGAGCGGCATGCGGCAGTCCTTCCGCGAACTGAAAGGCACAGGGGGCAGCATATTTCACTTTTGGGCCTACCCCCTGACCGACGAGGAGGGAAAACTCTATGCCGCGGTCCATTATCTCAAGGACGTCTCCGCGCAGAAGGGGCTCGAACAGCAGCTGATCAGGTCTGACAGGCTCGCCTCCCTCGGGACCCTTGTCGCCGGCATCGCCCACGAGATAAACAACCCCCTCGGCATCATCGCCGGTTATTCGGAAGCCCTGCTGGAGCGGGCCGGAGACAAGCGGCTCCGCGACGTCCCGGAGTTCGAAGACTTCCCCGAATACCTGGAGACGATCCACAACGAGATCTTCCGGTGCAAAGACATCCTGAGGAGTCTCCTGGACTTCGCACGGCCCTCGGCCGGCACCTGCCGGGAGATCGACATCAACGAACTGATCAAGGAGGTCATCCTCCTGGTCAACCACCGGGCCAAGAGGCTGAACCATAATATCGAACTCAGGCTGAACAGGGACCTGCCGAGGATCTTTGCCGACCCCGGAAGCCTTCGCCAGCTCTTCATGAATATCATCATGAACTCGATGTACTTCACGCCCGAACGCGGGAGCATCGTGATCACGAGCGGGATGAGCCATGGGATTCACGGCAAGAGGTTTCTCGAGGACATTCCGAGCATCACGGTCTCGGTCTCGGACACCGGTTCGGGCATCTCCCCCGCCATCATCGAAAAAATATTCGATCCCTTTTTTACCACCAAGCCCGTCGGTGAGGGCACGGGCCTCGGCCTTTCGATCTGCCACAAGATAGTGGAAGACCACAATGGCAGCATCGACGTTGCAAGCGAAGAGGGAAAGGGGACCGCCTTCAGCATACAGTTCCCCGCACAACTCCGGCATGATTAGCGTCCTGGTCGTCGACGACGAAGAGCCGATACGCCGCCTTCTCAGAAAGGAACTGACGCGCAAGGGCTTCGGCGTCGAAACCGCCTCAGACGGACAGGAGGCACTCGGCATCATGACGGAGCGGGTCTTCGATGTCATCCTCCTGGACATCATGATGCCGGGCATGGACGGGATGGCCCTGATGAAGAAACTGCATCTTGATCCCGCCTCGCCGGTGATAGTCGTGCTGACCGGAAAGGCGACGGTCGAGACCGCGGTGGACGCGATGAAGCATGGGGCCTACGACTATCTCACAAAGCCGTACAAGCTCGACGAACTTGTGATCGTGATCAACAGGGCGTATGAGTACGGAAAGCTGAGCATCAAGAGTCAGCTTCTGCAGCAGGAACTGGTCAGGAAGGAATCTCCTTTCGAGATCGTGAGCAGGAGCCGCCAGATGAAGGAGATCCTGGCCCTTATCCGGAAGATCGCGCCGACCGACTCTGCGGTCCTGATCCTGGGGGAGAGCGGCACAGGCAAGGAGCTTGTAGCAAACACGGTCTGGCACCACAGCAGGAGGGCCGGATATCCGTTCATCGCACTGAACTGCGCCACGCTCTCGGAGAACCTGATCGAGTCGGAGATCTTCGGTCATGAAAAGGGCTCATTCACGAACGCGTACCAGACCAAACACGGCATCGTGGAGGTTGCGGACAAGGGGACTCTCTTTCTCGACGAGATTGCGGAGATGCCCCTCTCACTGCAGGCGAAGCTGTTGCGGTTCCTCGATTCAGGAGAATTCAGGAGAATCGGCAGCAACAGGACTCTCGAGGTCGATGTCCGGGTCCTTGCGGCCACGAACAAGGACCTCACGGAACTGGTCAGGTCAGGGGCGTTCAGGGAGGACCTTTTTTACCGCCTGAATGTCATCACGGTCTCCCTTCCGCCCCTGAGGGAGAGGCGCGACGACGTAGCGGAACTCGCCTCCTACTTCATCGGGAAATACGGCCGGAAACTTTCGAAAAATATCAGAGGGCTCGACCCGGGGGCCCTAGAGAAACTGCTGCAGTATCATTGGCCAGGCAACGTGCGTGAACTCGAAAATGTCATCGAACGGGCTGTCATCCTCTGCGAGGCGCCTGAGATCGGGGTCGGAGACCTCTCGGTGCCGGTCGGCCGGGCAGCAGGGGAATCGAAAGAACATGCCTCCCTTGAGGCCATGGAACGGGAATATATCCTGAAGGTGCTCCGGGAGACTAACGGCAACCAGTCAAGGACAAGCCAGATCCTCGGCATCGACCGGAAGACCCTCTACCACAAGCTCAGGAAGTACGGGATAAACTGACGAGGTCGCGGTAGATTTTCCCGACCTGCCTTTCGGTCTCCTCCTCGCTGTCACTGTTATCGATCGCATAGTCCGCGCGTTTTATCTTTTCACTGATCGGCATCTGTGCCTCCAGACGCGCAAGGGCCTCTTCACGCGATATGCTCTTCCGCTCCAGCCGCCCGACCGCTTTTTCTTCAGAGGTATGCACCGTGATCGTTTTCCGGAATTTGAGCTCAGCCGAACTTTCGAAGAGGAGCGGAACCTCTACGACAATAACCCTGTCAGCATAGTCCGGATTGCTGGCCGCAGCCTCAATCTCTGCGAAAACAAGAGGGTGAAGGAGGGCCTCAAGCCTTTTCCTCTGTTCGGGATCGGAAAAGATCCTGGAGGCAACGGTTTTTTTATCCAGCCGGCCACCGTTCCCGATGACGTCGTCACCGAACATCCCCCTGATGCGGTCGCGCACCCTTTCATCTTCCAGAAGCCGCCCGACGATCGCGTCGGCGCTCATCACGACCGCCCCGAGAGACCCGAAGGTCGCCAGGACCGTGCTCTTTCCCATGCCGTAATTGCCGGTCAGCCCCACGAGGAACATTACACCCTATTATAGCCAAAATTGACGCTTTTTCCGGGTCTGCGTTATTATAAATATTGCGAAGTAATTCTCCCCGCCTGGCTCGGCGGGACATACGCAATGCAGACCCGGTCCCCCTGTGCAGATAGCAGGGACCGCAAAGGAGGTTTTCCGATATGCCTATTTATGAATACGGCTGCAGCAAATGCGGCAAACATCACGAGATTATGCAGAAGATCACCGAAAAGCCCCTGACCGCGTGCCCGGACTGCGGCGGGTTGCTGAAAAAAAAGATCTCCAACACCTCGTTCGTCCTGAAAGGCACCGGCTGGTATGTGACAGACTATGCCCCGGACAAAAAGAGGGGCTCTGAAAAGCAGGGTAAAACCACGAAGTCCGGCGACAAAAAGGCAGATGGCCCTGCAGCGGACACCAAGGGCACTGAGACGAAAACCGATGCGGAGTCTTCCCCGAAATCCACGGAGAAACCAGCGGTCTCTTCGTAGTGCCTGCCCCGCATATCCATATCCCCTATCCGCTGCTGACCGAACACATCTCCTTCCTGAGGAAACACCGACTGGACCTGGAGCTGTATTTCGGCGGGGCCGCCCTTGACGGTCTGACAGCCGGAGCGGTCAGGGGGCTGAGGGAAACTCTGGATTACGGGCCTGCGCTCTCGATCCACGCCCCGTTCATGGACCTCTCCCCCGGGGCCGTCGACAGCCTGGTACGCAATGCCACGACGGAGCGGTTCCGGCAGGTATTCGATATCGCCGGAATCCTCAGGCCGAGGGCGATAGTCTTTCACTCCGGATATGAGAAATGGAAGTATGGTCTTCACACTGAACTCTGGCTGGAAAAAAGCCTTCTCACCTGGGAACCTTTCATAGAAACCGCCGCTGCCCTCGGCATCTCGATCGCGATCGAAAACATCTTCGAGGAAGATCCTGTCAACCTCAGGATGCTCATGGAGCGGCTCGGTTCGAGGCACTTCGGCATCTGCTTCGACACCGGCCATTTCAACCTCTTTTCGAAGACGCCTCTTGAAGACTGGATGGAGGCCCTGAACCCCTACATAGTCGAGCTTCATCTGCACGATAACGATGGAACAGCGGACCAGCATCTGCCGATGGGAGACGGCAGCTTCGATTTCGGACTCTTCTTCGGCCTGCTGAAAAACCGGGACTGCATTCATACCCTTGAGGCCCATACGCAGGAGCATGCCCTCAGGAGCATTCAGTATCATGCTAATATTACAGGTATCTGAGCTGATTCCTCAGGGCAAAACCTCTGAGGACGGGATCCCCCGGCCCTTTGTACTGGGCCATCACCATATGTGAATCCCCCATGCCCTGCGGCATGATCAGCTTCTTGATCCTCGCGAGTTCAGTGGGGTAGTCGGCCGAGGTCGCGGCGAGCCTCTGTATCTCCTCGTCGATGCCGAGCGAAACGAGATATGCCCCCTGGCTGCTGAGACCCAGGCTCCTCAGCCCGAACTCATCGCCCCCTCTTTTCACCGCGGAGAAATCCACATGGCTTGTGATATCCTGAGAACCCGGATGCTCCAGAGGGTCTTCATTCATCTGGTGGCGGTAATAGCATACCAGCGTCCCCCTGTTCCGGTCCTCGCTGTAATAGTCGCGTGCCGTATAACCGTAATCAATCGTCAGGAGAAACCCCTGGTCCAGGCAGGCGCCCACATCACGGAGCCAGTCCCTGACCCTGAGATTGATCTCTGTCCTGTATCCCCTTTCGAGAACTACTGAGCCCGCGGCAAGGTATTTCTCCAGCAGGGGAGAGGAGGGAGGACCGGCCTGAAGCGCAAGACCTCCGTTCTTCACTGCTACATACATCTCCTGCAGGGTCTCCTGCATCTCGACGAGATGAACAGGAAAGGCGTCGAGGAGCTCGTTCGAAAATATGCAGCCCCTGACATGCCCGGCCTCCGCAAGGGAAGACACCCAGCGGACCTTCACGGCGAGGTCGCCGAGCAGGGCGGCCTGCTTCTTCTGCATCGCCGGATTTATCTCGACGATCAGATACTGCAGGGAGTCGAAAAAAACGCTGCTGCGGAGAGAGTCGAGCATATCCCTGCAGATATGCCCCTCCCCGCCGCCGACCTCGACGAGAGTGAAGAAAGCCGGACTTCCCATGAATTCCCACATCTCCCGCATCTGCCTGCCGAGCATCGCGCCGAAGACGGGATGGAGATGGGCGCTGGTGTAAAAATCCCCGGCCTTCCCTATCGCCAGGTCCTCTGAACAATAATAGCCGTACTCCGGATCATAGAGCGCCATAGCCATGAAGGCCTCGAAGGTGATGCTGCCTTCCCTTCTGATGCGGCCGATGATCTTTCTTTCGAGGGGTGTATCCATGACAGTGATTATATCGTTGTCATGGCCGGGGGGGCAACAAGCAGCTGAGAGTTGAGAGCTATTTTTTTAGCTTGTCTCTGATCGCTGATCAGGGTAAGGTATAGTATCACCACCAAGGAGGAAGGCATGAACGCGGTAATCGATGCAATCAACAAGAGAAGATCCGTAAGGGCATATGAAGGGACGCCGGTCACGAAAGAAGCGATCGAACAGATCATAGAGGCGGGAAACGAGGCACCCTCCGCGATGAACAGTCAGCCGTGGCGGTTTGTCGTGGTACAGGATGCGGAGGCGAAGAAGAAACTGCTAAGAGCCGCCCTCCCGAACGCGAAAAAGATCCTCGACCTCGTGAAGGACAGCGATCCTGAAAGACATGCGGCGATTATGAAGAGGCTCGACGAGCAGCCGGACCCTGTCTACTATTCCGCCCCGGCGGTCATCTTCGTCATCGGCTCCGGCAGATACGCGGACCATTCATGCCCGCTCGCCTGCGAGAACATGATGCTGGCCGCCCATGCGCTCGGGCTCGGAAGCTGCTGGGTCGGGTTCGGCTCGATGGTGACCGAGACCCCCGAGATCGTCCAGCTCCTGGACCTGCTCCCGGAAGAGAAGATCTACGGCCCGATCCTGATCGGACACCCGAAGGGATATCCGGACCGGCCGCCCAAGAAGGGGCCGGTCGTCAAGTGGGTGTAAAAATGGGGAAGCAATAAGGACTCCCTTCTGCTGCAGTCTGGCCGTGGCACCCCCTTTTCCTGTGTGGTTCGAACCCCGGCAGATTGCCTGCCGCAATTCGATATTTCATTGTATAGGGCGGTTTTGCCTTTGTCTCGCCTGGTAAACGACGATTGAGAGATATCCGGCGACACCGGCATTCACGATCAGGATAACGGTTTTCGGCCACGTTACCCCGCGTGCCATCTCGAATAGTTCCAGCGGAACATAAATCCATCCGGTAAGAAGACCGAACCATTCGGCCCACTGCCGTTCGTGCCAGAGTCCGTAAGCTTCGACAAAGCGGGCCCCTGCGTAGAAGAGGGCAGAGAGCGCCATTATCCAAAGCTGCCCGTCGGTCACGCGATCGGCCAGATCGAGAAATATCTGGGGATAGCGGCTGGCCGGATTCAAATGGAAGTGACGGACGAGCCGCTCTGCAGCGAGGTGAAGGTCTTTATGAATATACGCCAACAACCTGAATCCCGTCAGCATTACAAGCAGTCCCTTCGCCGCTTCAAAGAGAGACACGATGCGAAGACCGCCTTTTACATGCTCACGTTCCATAATTTTATTCCAGAAGGCACCGCCACTATGCCTTCCCTCCCCCGATCTTCCTGAAATCGATGTATCCCCGGTCAACGTCTACAGATATAAGTTGAACGCGTATCCTGTTGCCGACATCGAGGCCCTCGAAACCATGGGCCACCCGCCCTTCGACGGGTATAGCGAGAAGCCGGGCCCAGGTGCCTTTTTCCGCGGCGCCGGTAATGATGGCATCGAACTGTTCCCCGATTCTGTTTTCCAGGAGCATCGCCGCCGCGGATTTTCTTACCTGTCTTTCGACTTTGTTTGCGGCGTCCTCTTCTTCCGTGCAGTGTTTCGCCAGGGCCTCCAGTTCATCGTTGCCATACGGCAAAGGACTTCCTGCTATTGCGGCCTTCAACAGGCGCTGGGTGATAAGATCGGGATACCGCCGGTTAGGGGCCGTGGAATGGGTATAGTCCCTGACCGCAAGACCAAAGTGTCCCGGGGCAGTGTCTCCCGGAAGCTCCGCAACATATTCACCCGCTCCCATAAGCTTGATCACGGCAAGGGAGAGGTCGGGAAACCTGACAGGATCGGCCGCCTTCGCCCTGGTCAGGAACTCCTCCAGGGCCTTTGAATCCGGCACCTTGGGAAGTGTGAAGTCATGCTCCGCAGCAAGCTCTACGATCCGCTCCCAGCGTTTCGGAGTGCGGACTACACGGCGGATGGAGGGGAATTTTTTTGACAGGAGATACCGTGCGGTCACGCCGTTTGCCCCTATCATGAAATCCTCTATAATGTCCTTTGCCCGGCTCTTCTTTTCGACTTCGAGATCACGGATTTCATCGCCGTCAAACACCGGCCTCGCCTCCACGGTCTCAAAACTCAGGGCGCCGTGAACATGCCGGAGGTTCTTCATGCCCTGCGCCGCCCTGTCCTGCAGGCGCAGATTCTCCTCAAGGCCCTTTACCGCCGCAACCGCAGCAGGAACATTTCCATGTCCTTCAAGCCATTCCGCGACGCTGTGATAGGCAAGCTTTGCGCGATTGCGGACACTCGCCCTGTAGATATCGGAATCCACTAAAGAGCCGTCCGCGGCGATCACCATTTCGACGACGATCGCCATCCGGTCCTCATCGGGATTCAGGGAGGTGAGGTCGGTGGAAAGTTTTTCAGGGAGCATCGGGAATATCCTGCCTGCGGTATAAACAGAGGTGGTGTTATGGCGGGCGTGTCCATCTATTGCCGAGCCGCTGTTCACCAGCGCGTCCACATCGGCCACCGCAACGAATATCTTTACATTTCCTCCCGGCATAGCCCCGGCAACGGTAAGCTGGTCCAGGTCGCGGGAATCATCGTTATCGATAGATGCCCATAGCAGGTCCCTTAGGTCACGAACCTCTGCGCCCCCCACTGATGCGGGAGCATGAATCCCGCCGAGTTCAGCAAGCGCTTCACTTGAAAAGTCGGGGAGTAGTCCCCTCTGCAGCATCGCCCTGTGAGCGATTCGCTGTAAAATTGCACGGTGTTTTCCCTCGTCTGTCTGCATAAGCGCCTCACCTCGCTCCTCTATTAATGATCTCTTACACTACCATATCAGCATACGCATACGTCAGACATTCTGCAATCTTAGCACCTCCTGCTGACACCGGCCTGAAGGTCCGCCTCAACAACCGTTGAAATTACTGCCTTGCATATCCCCTGCCCTTCATACAGAAGGACTCGCACGCGGGCACATGTCAGGCGGATAAACACGCAGTATGGCAGTGGTCGATGTCCTGCGAAAGCTCCATGTCCGTTTTATTGGGGCCATACCACCCTCAAATCCGTCGGCGCATGAACCGCCACCTCTGTCACCTCATGAAATGCCTTGTCACCAGATACAAGCGCATCCGCCTTCAGCCGTATCGTTACCGCCAGCACCATCGCATCGTTCGTGAGAAGCCCGTATTTCTCCTGCAGCCCGAAGGCGGTCTTGGTCAAATCTGTGAGTGTGCAGGACTCAAACCCGATCCCAAGATCAACAAGCGCCTGCACCTTGGCCCTGTGCAGACTCAAGCCTCGTATAGCATCCGGTTTTGCGGCAAGACGACCGGCCGGATTGCCTCCGGCAATAAGCCTCTTTGTCATGGCCTCGGCAAGCATGAGCTTGTGAGTAAGCCCCTGCCAGACCGTCTGCGGCAGAATGGCGGATAGCTCACCCCGTGCGCATCGTCTGAGCAGCCTCTGGGCCTGAGCTGAAACTCCCTGCTCTGCGTAGAGCAGAACATTAGTATCGATCACGCATAGGCTGCCGCCGGGGATATCGTCAAGGTTTACAGGTCCCATACATCCTCTTCAAGTATAGTCTTGAACTGTGACGGAGTAAGCTTCATCGGCCGCTCGCAGTAAAGCTGGTAAGCAGCTTCACGCAGCGCCGGATCTACGACTCTGTCAGATAAATAGGTGGCCAGAGCATCCTGAATGAGGTCACTCAGCGGTCGCCCTTCATCTGCAGCGCGACGCTTGGCCTTACGCATTATGTCCTCCTCAATCAATGTTCCCACTTTCTGCTTCATGAGGTTCCTCCTCTCTTTATAGCTATCCTCTCGGCGCCAGTACAGTTCCAGGCCCCTCCCCGTTGAAGCGGCGACTGAGACCCCGAAGTACCATGTGCAGATCCTCTGTAAGGTAGGTCAGCTCAAAAAACTTTTGTGCGTTGCGTTCAAGACTATCAGTGCTGCCGGAACGCAACGTTCAACGTCAATAACCCATCAAGCGACTCCGACTTTTCATATCGCCTTGCTTGCATAAATATAGATTATGCTAGAATTCTTGACTTGTCAAGAAATATGGCTGACTTGGCGGGACTTTGAATCCAAGTGCACATTTACAGCACAAAAAAGAGGCTGCAAGCCTTGTCTAAGACCTGCAACCTCTCTTCTCACTGCTTGAATCTACTGCGCTATTTACTGGCGCGCCCTGAGGGAGTCGAACCCCCGACCTGCGGATTCGTAGTTCTTTAAAGAGGGTCACTGCAAGTGCCTGAAAATACAGCTAATGCATTTGATTTATCAGAATAATATGCAATTTTCCATCTATATGATTTATACCGTTTTATCAAATTTTCAGTCGTTTTTTGTCACGTTTTTGTCACGTTTTCAATGACCTCGGAAGTTCCTACTTACCAAACGGACATACTGGATAATTGCACTCCGCGCATTTCAAACAGAGACCACCATGCCCGAGTTCGGCATGTTCCCTTCTGCCCACTTTCTCGCCGGCAAGGACCCTCGGCAGCATCAGATCAAAGATGGTAGTCTTTGCATACATACCGCAGGCCGGTATACTCAGGATCGGTATGTCCCCGCAATAGGCAACCAGAAACATTGCGCCGGGAAGAACTGCCGAACCGTAGGTGATATGCTCCACCCCGAGATTTCTTATCGCAAACCGTGTCACGTCGTCCGGATCAACGGACATGCCGCCCGTTGTAATCAGCAGATCAGCCCCGGCATTGATCAGTTCCCGCAGCCTTGCCTCGATATAAGATTCATCGTCGGGTGCATAATATATTCCGACAACCTCTCCATCGACGGCCTTTATCTTTTCAGTAATGATTGGCGCAAATGCGTCCTTTACACTGCCGTGATACACTTCGTTGCCGGTGATGACCACGCCGGCCTTCGGCTTTCTGATTGCCTTAACCCGGATAATCTTGCCGGCATCTGCGCCAATGCGGACCGCTGCCTGCACAACGGCTTTTTTTACGATCAGCGGGATAGCACGCGTGCCCGCAACAGTCTGCCCTTTCTTCACAACAGTATTATTGTGAATCGTGGCGCACATTATGTCGCCGAGCATGTTGAAAGAAAGGAGTGCGTCCCTGTTGATTCTGAGAAGTCCATCTGTCTCTGCAATGATATTTATCTTCCCTTCCTTAGGCTCTCCCTTGATCGTCACGCCTTCCCCCATGAGCGCTTTGGCAAGCGCATACGCCGCGTCGTCTTCGTGCATCTCATCATCCGCGATATCCAGCACAAAGAGATTTTCCTTGCCCAGGCGTTGAAGGTGGCAGACATCCTCTTCACGGATTATGTGGCCTTTCCTGAATGCCCTTCCCTTGAACTCTCCGGGCCTGATCTCCGTGATATCATGGGCAAGGACAGTGCCTACCGCTTCAGTAACTGCCAGCTTCCTTGTTCTTGGGTTATGATTTTCCTGGGACGACTCACACATAGAAACCTCCTGTATAATCAGTTATCCTTGAATATCTTTCTGAATCTCTCGTCAACTAGCTCTCTTATCCCCATCTCCAGTGCCTCATATTTTTTGAGAAACTTTTCCGCCTCCCGGGTGAGTGTTGCGCCTCCCCCGTTTTTGCCACCTGTCTGCCGCTCAACAAGCTTGAATCCGAGCCTTTCCTCCATCGCCTTTATGTATCCCCAGGCCTTTCTGTAAGAGATATTGATCTCTTTGGCAGCCTGGTTGATAGAGCCATGCCTGTCTATAGCCTCAAGGAGAAACCTCCGGCCTCTGCCGAAGACGGGCTTCCCTTCCGATTCGATCCAGAGTTTTGATTTTATCTCCATTATGCTCTTTCTCCGTTATGGGATATTTGCATAGCGACAGCTCAAAAAATAGTTTCCCCGACAGTCTCGTAATATCCGGCGGCGGCACAGGGCTTGCAGAAGACATCACCGCCCTTATATACCTCGCGCATATCCTGCACGAATTCTCCACATCGCACGCAAGGGACTCTCTTGAGCGGTCTCCCGGGCATATCCTCAGGATTTATCTTGACACGAACATCCATTACGTCAAACAGCTCGTCGTCAGGCATTATCTTGTATGCCTCAAGCTGGGCCTCATATTTGTTCGCGATCCCGGGAAAGTATTCCTTGGCCTTCTGCCGTGAATCCTCCCTTGCAATGACGCGTACCGCCTTGCCGGTTTTGAGATTCATGAACGTAGCCGCCATCTTGCCATAGTCCATGAATTTCATGGTCCTGTGGCCAAGACTGCAGCCGGTGACAGACTGGACGGCGTCGGTTGCGCACCTGTCCATCTCGACATAGACTATTATGCTCTTTCTGTCTTTTCCCTTCGGATCAGAAATACCTATTTCCCGAAGTCCAAGCATGGACATCTTCACCCCAAGCACCTGGCCGGGGCACAGGTGGCCGTGAATTCCTGCGGATGCATTAAGAAGCAAATCGAAATCGCTTATGCTGCCAGATTCTGATACCGTCCTCATCCCATTACCTCCCTATAAAATCTATTATGTTTCTGGTCGTCTTTGCCAATGCCTTGTAGAGCAGAGTCTCCGCCGCATTTTCCATATCCCGCGTAAACTCAGGAACCCATTTCAAAAGATGCTCGGCCAGCAATCTTCCGGCCATGCCCATGAAATAGTCCTTCTGATCTGTCTCTGAGTGCGCTTTTTGAAGCAACACCGCTAGAAAATTAAGTTCCGCCCCTATATGATCCGGCAGCACGTCGGCAGTGTTCAGCATCAAACCAGCTTCTCTATAGATTGAAAGGACTTGATCGGCCGATTCCTGCATCATCAGCCTTTTGGGCGAAGTGTATACTGATTCCCATGGCGGGCACGGTAATCTATAGGGTCCGATGAATAGCCTAGTAAATTCCCATAATATCCCCTCTATCTGTTTTTCTGATGTAAAATCTATTCCATTAATCGCCTTCTTCAAGTCATCAATGAAAATCGAGGAGTCTTTCCCCAGCGCGTTTTTCCAATTTTCAATAACCGTACCGGAGGGTTGGCAGAGATACATACTGCTTAAAATCCCCAGAACTTCTGACGGTGTTACCATCTCCTCTGTCAGCATATCTTTTTGCGGAGGGGCAGCGAGCCTGCCCCTCCGATCTCCTTTACTTTTTCTCTGAAAATCGCACTGAAGGCATGGTCAATTTGGGATCGGCAAAATCAGGCAGCCTGTCTTTAATAGGTCTTCTGAAAAGTTCATCAGGTGTTTTATTCTCCTCTATATCCGTCAGCTTTCCGCTCCATAGTGCATACCCCATGCACGTTCTCACACATGCAGGCGGCAACCCTACCTTGAGCCTGTGAATACAGAGAGTACATTTGTCCATCTTCTTTTTCTTCTCGTCGAAAGTGGGCGCTCCATACGGACATGCCGCCGCGCACCGTTTGCATCCTATGCACTTGTCCTGGTCGATCAGTACAACTCCGAACTTCGGTTCCTTGGTAATAGCCCCGGACGGGCAGGCCTTCATGCATGCGGGCTCTGCGCAGTGGTTACAGGCCGCTGAAATATACCGGGCATTGACATTCGGATATTTTCCCTCTTCCCTGATTATGACCCTTCTGCGCCTGACCCCCACAGGGAGGTCGAACTCCTGTTTGCATCCTGCCTCGCAGGCCCTGCACGCTATACAGTTATTCTCGTTAAAGTACCAGCCGATTTGATTTGGATTCTTAGCCATGTATCTCCACCTCCCTATGCCTTTATCACTTTGACGCCGATTTCTTTATGTACGGCCATTCCCGAGGCTTTTTCAGAAACTCCGGCAAGGAATTGCCCGTCGTTTGTGCCTGCGGGGGACCACTGGTTGGTCTTGTTCAGGGCTCCCCTCGCTATCTTTCCGAAGCCCGTATGTCCATAGCCGTGATGAAGGGCAACGACTTCCGGATGGATCCTCTCGGTCACCTGCACCGTAGCCTTCGCCTTCGCATAAGGAGATTCGATCCAGATAGCGTCTCCGTCTTTGAGTCCGAGTCTTGCTGCAGTAGCCGAATTCATCAGGAGCGGATTGTCCGCTTTCATCTCCATAAGCCAGTCGTTATTAAACGTCCGTGAATGAGTGTGCTCAGCCTGCTTATAGTTTATGAGGTAAAGCGGGAATTCCAACGTAGGCTTGTAAATCGGCTCGACAAAGTCCGGCAGAGGGTTCAATCCCTTCTTCTCCATCTGCTCAGAGTAAAACTCAATTTTCTTGGACGGAGTTGCGAAGCCGCTCTTCTTATATTTTTCGTAATTTGTTTCGCCACCGATAAATACGCCGCCCGGAAGCGCCATCATCTCATCCAGCGTTTTGCCTATGGGGCCGTTCTTAAGCTGGTCGGACATGTATTCTGGGTAAGTGTCCGGCAGGGTCTTTCCATCCTTGTCCTTAAGTCCCATCTTTTTGGCAAGTGCGAGAATGAACTCCTGTTCCGTCATGCCGTTTATCACCGATTTTACCGCAGGCCGCCTTATGGCTGTGGCAGGGAAGGTGACCCAGTTGACGTTTATTTCCCATCTTTCAAGGTAATGGCTCCCGGGTATGACGATATCGGCAAGCTCTGCCGTTTCGCTCATCATGGTATCGAGGACTGCAATATATTCAAGTTTTTTCAGCGCCTCGATATTCTTTGCCGTATTTGGGACTGACATTACAAAGTTCTGGAACATGAACACGCCGGCCCTGAGCTGGTATGGCTTCCCGGAGATCATCGCATCTCTCGCCTCGGTGTATATGCCGGACGCATGAGCAAAGGGATATTTTGTCCCCAGACCGTCAATTCTCGCCGCCTTTGGTTTGTCGACATTGAAGGCCCTTCTCTTTCCACCCTTTGCCTGCCTGCTCATCATTGTTCCAGGCCTGTCATACTGTCCCAGCAGGGCCGGCAGCATCGCTATAGCTCTTCCACCGTCAGTTGCATTGGTATGATGTCCCGGTCCGCTCCACGTATCGACCACAAAGGGTTTCGATGATGCGAGCTCTTTCGCTATCCTTTTTATGGTCTCCGCGGGCACAGAGGTGATCTTCTCGGCCCATTCTGGAGTTTTATCCCCGACAAGGTCTGCGTATTTATCAAATCCTACGCTATAGTCCTTAACAAAATCTGCATCATGCCATTTGTTCTTCACTATTTCATGCCCCAGCGCCAGCGCAAAGGCGCCGTCCGTGCCGGGTCTGATTGGCACCCATTCATCCGCCTTTGCTGCGGTCTGATTATAGAAGGGATCGACATAGACCATCTTTGCGCCCTTTGCCCTTCCCAGATTCCAGATACCCGGCAAGTGCGCCCACTTCGTAGCTGCAAGGAGATTCCATCCGAATACAAGGGCGTATTTTGTATTGGCGAAATCGGGCAGGGGCCTGTCATCGCCCATCACGAGCTTGAACGACGCCTTCCTCGCAACATCGCAGGTATTTGAATGCATCGAGTAATTCGGAGAGCCGTACAGGAGATTGAAGTCTCCCTGCATGTCAGTAAAAGATGAATCTTCTGTACACCAGAACATCGCTTCAGGGCCGTATTTATCCCTTATACTCAGCAGGTTCTTTGCCACATCATCAAGGGCCTCTTCCCACGAAATGGCCTTCCATTTTCCAGAGCCTCTTTCGCCCACCCGTTTCATCGGCTTTTTCAATCTGTCGGGGTCATAAAGAGCCCTTGTTCCGGAGTTGCCTTTTGCACACATCTTCCCGCCTAGCGACTTGAATTTAGCATAATCGGAAGAGATATTTGCCACTCCGATGGGGTTATACTCACTCGGCTCTATCTTTACCACCCTCCCATCAACGACATGAACCTTTATCCCTGATGTGCCGCCGCACATCTGGCATGTTGTATATATCCATTCTCCTTTTCCGGCCATTTTTTCCTCTGCGCTCGCCTCTCTGAAGAGGCCGAGTTTATCATCCCAGAGGAGACCGCTTGCAACAGCTGCCCCGGCGAGGGCCGACGTCCATTTCAGAAACGAGCGTCTAGTGAACTGTTTTCCCGTAGAACTTTCAAACAGGCTTTTTTCTTCGTCTGTGATATCTCTTCCTTGGCTCATTCTGTTCCTCCTCTTATTGTGCAAACAGCACTTTTGCGCCCTTGACACCACCGCTATGGCATCCGGCGCAAATCTGCGGATCAACCTGTTTTCTCAACGAAGCCGCGGAGCCGTTCCTCAGGTCAACTGACTGGTGACAGTCCGCACATTTCTTTGGTGTTGCGAGTTTCGATTCGAGATGCACCCTGTGAAACATTTTGTACTTTTTGTTGAGTGACACTTCCTTCATGATTTTCGCATGACATGACAGACATTCCTTGTTGCTCATTTTGCTTGCATTCCTGTGCAGCTCGACGAGATTCTGTTCTGCCGCAATCGCGGTTGAGGCGAACAACAAGGTAACACAGACAACAAGAATCTTCTTCATCTTTCTTCCTCCTTTTTCAGGTTTTGTTCTTCTCGGCATTCTCTATTTCACCGGCGTTATGCTCGGTCTCCTTCAGTTCCTTCCTGAAACCGGATATAGCCTCCCCCAACCCTTTGCCGAGCTGTGGAAGTTTTGAAGGACCGAATAGCAGCATACCAACGACAGCCAAAATTCCCAGTTCCGGCAATCCTAATCCAAACATTATCCCTCCTCAATAGCGCTATAATGGCTGCAATAATACACCCAAACCAATGATGCAGTTTTAATGCCAGCGATAACCTACTGATTTCACTGAATTGTTAGTTCTGGGGTGTTTCGATAAGGAAACACCAGGGGAAAAGACAATCAGCTTAACTTACTGATTTATCGATCTTTTTCAGGAAAGAGGGTGGCATAACATCGGTGTTACCTTAAGGTAACACCTTGATGATGGATAGGCTATTCAAGTCTGTATGAATTCATCTTATCCCATAACGTCTTCCTGCTGATGCCAAGGATTTCCGCAGCCCTTGTCTTATTTCCCTGCGTTGTCCGGAGAATCCTTATTATGTGAGCCTTCTCGGCGTCAGCTGCAATAACGGAGAGGAGAAGACTTTTTGACTCAGATGTTGCCAACCGTAGGATCCCCGTCAGTTCGTCCTTGCCAATCATCTCACCTGCGCATAGAGTAACGTACCGCTCAATGATGTTTTCAAGCTCTCTGACATTGCCGGGGAACTCATAGGCAATCAGCAGATCAACCGCATCTTTTGAGAAACGGACATTCCTTGAGAGTTTTCTCCTGTATCTGTTCATAAAGAATTCTATCAGGGCTGGAATGTCTTCTCTTCGGTCTCTGAGTGGCGGAAGAGTAATCGGTATAACGTTGAGGCGGTAAAACAAGTCTTCCCTGAACCGCCCTGCCTTTACTTCCTCTTCGAGGTTACTGTTTGTTGCAGCGATTATTCTGACGTTGACGTTTAGGGTTGCCGTTCCCCCTATCCGCTCGAACTGCCTTTCCTGGATTACTCGCAATATTTTAGATTGAGTTGAAAGAGGGATATCACCGATTTCATCAAGAAAGATGGTCCCCCCCTCGGCAAGTTCGAATCTGCCCGGCTTCCTCTTAATCGCTCCGGTGAAAGCTCCCTTTTCATGTCCGAACAACTCGGTCTCGATAAGTCCCTCGGGCAATGCAGCGCAGTTGACTTTGATGAACGGTTTGTCTTTGCGACCGCTCTGATAATGAATAGTAGTTGCGATGAGCTCCTTGCCGGTCCCACTTTCACCAAGTATGAGGACTGTTGAATCCACCGGGGCAACCCTCTCGACAAGAGAGAAGACCTTTTTCATCTCTGCGCTGTCGCCTACGATATTAGGGCCGGAGTAGCATTTGCTGAGATCTCGCCTAAGTCGTATATTCTCATCCTTCAGCCTTTTTATTTCGAGAGCCCGTTCAATAAGCAGAAGAAATTCATCGAGAGCAAAGGGCTTGGTAATGTAATCAAACGCTCCGAGCTTCATGGCCTCAACAGCGTCTTTGATCGTTCCATATGCGGTGATGACAATGACCGGGGTATCGCTATATTGATTTATTTGTCTAACTATATCGAACCCATCAATATCCGGAAGCCTGACATCAGTCACGACAACATCAATGGAATTGTCTTTAATTGTCTGCAAGGCAGGACCGCCCGCATCAAAAGCCATCACCTCATACCCGGCACTGCTAAGGGCATCCTCAAGGGTAATGCGCATAATCTTTTCATCCTCTATGAGCAAAACAGTCTTTTTCATGATATTTAGGGCGCCGGAAATCGCATAATAAACCTGCTTCCTTTTCCCGGCTCACTTTCAACTGCAATCTCACCATTGTAGTTTTTGATTATCTCATAGGTCAACCAGAGCCCCAGTCCGGTGCCCTCGCCGACAGGTTTTGTTGTAAAGAAGGGGTCGAATATTTTACCGACATCTTCCGACACAATACCGCAGCCGCTATCCGACACCTCAATAGTAAGCATTGACTCTTCCCTGTGCCCTCTGACCTCAAGCAAGCCGCCTTCTTTCATGGCATGAATCGCATTGATAAACAGGTTCAGGAGGAGCTGCTGAAAATCATGCACGTCAAACATAAACCGAAGGTCCTCAGGGACAGTGTTCTTGAATGTGACCTTGCCCTTCTTCATCTTGTACTCCAGGAAGGCATAAACACTGTTCACAGAGTTCTTGATGTTCATATCAACTGGAGCGTGCTCGGCCTTTCGAGACATCCAGAGCAATTTACTGACCGTGGTTTCTATCTTGTCCAGCCCCTCGTTTAAAAGAGACAGATACTTCTCTCTGAGGCTGGGATGCTCTCCATGTTGCCTGAGCATCTGGAGACAGTTGAATATGCCGCCGAGCGGATTGTTGATTTCATGTGCAACACCGGCGGCAAGTATACCAACAGAGGCCAGTTTTTCCGATTGGACAAGTTTTTCGTTGGTCTTTCTGAGTTCTTCATTTGCCTGTCTGATCCTCTCGATCATGCCGTTGAACCTTTCGCCAAGGACCGCGAGTTCATCATGCCCCTTCACGTCAACCATGAGATCAAGGTAGTCTCCCCGTGCCTGCGCCATGGTGTTTGCAAGCTGTGTTATTGGGTTGATGAACCTTCTGCTCAAGAGGAGAATGACCGCAAACCCCACAAGGAGAAGGGCAGTGGTGAGTGCGATAATCTTTTGAACAGTAGAAAGAATTTCATGCTCAGCCTTTTCGAGAGATATGCCGAATTTCAGCGTGCCCCACCGCTTTTTGCCGATGGAAAGGGGAACTCCGAAATCAAGGGCGTTATGACCTCCAGCGGGAAAATGCTGAACAACGGTATTTTCCGAGGTAAGGGCCTTTTTCGTTATTGAGTCAGAATATGTCTTTCCATATTCCGTGATATCATTGTGAGATATCACCTTGCCATCGTCATCCAGGATCGTAATGTACAGGAGCGACAAATCCTTTCTGCTGAATATTTCCAGTATGTAGTTGTCGAGGAGCCCTCCTTCTTCAACAAGCCCTAGTCTTTCATAAATGAGGTCATTGATGATCGGGATGGCAAGTGTCTCCCCGAGCAATCTCCCCTGTTTTTCATTTTCAGCATATAAGAGATCCTTTTCCCTTTCCACGGCAAGATATCCTACTACACTCATGACTAAGATAATCGCACAGGTCGTAAGAATGACAAACTTATGCTGAAGACCGAGCCGAGAGAATGATAATGATATAGGCACTTTGCTCATAATCTCACCTTGGGGTGGCACCCTCTGCCACAGGTTTGAGAGATCGCATTGAAACTCTTCCGTATATCGCCGTAATTTTCGTCTATTGCCTCTATAAAACCGTTTTTCAACTCGTCATCGAGATGTCTCAATATCTTCCGGTCGTCAGAATTATGGGGATTTAACTCTAGAAGTGCTTTTTTTATCCTATCGATAAGAGCGGGTTGCGTACCTGGTCCAGCTACGAGTGGTCCCGTCGGGATAGTTTTGGACTCCGCAATAACTCCTATGCCGAGCTTCATATACTTTTTCGCAATCGAATCCCTCACCGCTCCGGCTGTATACTGTCCCTTCAGCACTGCCTTAACAACCGAATCATGGTAATCGAAATTTGCGTAGCTGCTCAGATCGCCGAGATGTATCCCCGCATTTGCAAGAAGGAGCCGGGGCATGAGATTGCCCGAGGTGGATTTCGTCGAGGCGAAGGCGATACTTTTCCCCTTGAGATCAGAAATTGTCTCTACTGGAGTATCCTTCTTCTTTATGATGACGCTTCGATAAACTGCATTGTTGTCGGCACCCCTGGGTTTCAATATGCAGATCGCCCCATACTTTGAACGGGCCTCAAGGTAGGTGAGCGGGCCGAGCAGGGCGACATCCACTTCACCCTCACCGACGGCAGTTACCGTCTCCTCATAATTCTTCTTTAAGACAAGCTCATACTTGTAAGGTGTCTTTTCCGAAAGATAATCAAGAAGGGGCTGGTACTTTTCATACATTATCCTCGGATTGTCTCTCGGTATGACGGCGAAATATACGGTATTTTTTTCTTTGGCCTTCACCGCAGCATTTGAGCTGTCAACGGCGACCTTCTCCATTTTACGTATGGTTTCATAGTTCCGGTCAGGGACCTCTACAAACCTGTCTATCATCATCTCGTTCAGTATCGCCCTTCCCTTGGCGGTCATTTGCATTCCAAGAAAGGCTTCCTTCAATTTTTTCTTCAGTTCAGGCTTGATGTCCCTGGTAACGACAACGGGAGGGGTGCCATAAGGCGGCGATCTCTTGATGATCCTTGTCTGCACGGCATAGGGAGAGCCGATTTTCAGCATATGGTCATAGACGACGCTATCGACTGCTGCACCGTCAACTATCCTCTTGGCTACCATCTCGACCGATTTGTTATGGCTGTAACTGTAGATGAATCGCTTGAAAAACCTATCCGGAGTTAATCCCATAGTTTTTAGCAGGTAGGACGGATAGAGCTTTCCGCTATTGGACTTCGGGTCGGTAAAGGCGAAGGTCTTACCCTTAAGTTCCGGGAAGGATTTCACAGGGCTGTCGTTCCGGACAATTATGTACGAATGATAGGTCGACTTTCCATGCATGCTCGGCGCTGCAAGAAGTTCGACGCCGAAACGTTCGCGGTTCCTGACATAGGGGGCGGAGCAGATGAACGCGACCTTGACTTCGCCCCTTTCGAGGAGTTGGTCCATCTCATCATACGTTCTCCTGTGGACCATCTGAACAGGCCTGCCGATCTGCTCACCTATATAGTCGATCACATCTTGGTAGTACTTCACAGCGTCAACAGGTGTGATCATCGAGGCAACGCCGATTTTGAGAGGGGCCTGATCTGCAGACTTGTTTAAACCTGGCTCATGCTTTGCAGAATATACTTCCTGAAAGAAAAAGATAACAGCAATGGAAGTTAATAACAGAATCAGGGAAATTGCTCGTTTGAGCTTTTTATTCAAGCATTCACCTCATTCTCCATATGCAGCTTAACGGTCTTCTCCCATTCTGAATGAGTATTCACATTCGTCCATGCATAGGCAAGAGATTTCGGAATAATTGGGATTATGACCTTTGGGTGACAGGTGACTGCCTGCAACGTCGTCGTTCCGCTTGCCGCGAGAGATTCGATGCATTTAAAAATCGGCGGTTCATAAATATCGCATACCCGGTATGGCACTCCTCGCCGCTCTGGGTCACTTCAACCTTGATATTCTCTCCAATCGTCAGTTGTGTTCCAGCCGGAAGACCAAGAAGGTCTATGCCCTTCGTGGTAAGATTTTCCGCAAATTCGCCGGGCTTGAGGTCAAGACCCTTTTTCCGAATCTTTTTGATGCTTTCAACATAGAGAAGCCTCACCTGTCTGTGGCCATTCAGAGGACGCATAGGCATCTCCCTCAATGCCATAGCCGGTCATAACCTGAATTTTATCTCTTTTACCGGTTTATTTCCGACAACCTTCTTTTCACTGATATTGAGTGTGACAATTTCTCCATTCATCTTTAAAACTACCACAAAGCGCGACACTGAAACAAGCAAGTAATTTCCCGTCATTTATTCCTTTTTAAGGACATGTCTAGGATCGGCGAATGACGAAGTCTATTTCAATATACCTTTCACAATGATATCAACGGCCTCTTCTGGAGTTAGACCATGTGCCATGAGGGTTTCCACCTGTCGTTTGTCAACGCTGCCGATAGCAGCTTCATGGGTAACTTTTGCAAGTGGATTTGTAACATTTACGATAGGGATCGCTTTTGCTATTGCCCTGTCTTTCACAATCTCCATACAGTCCACATGGCCCCTTGCACCTTCTGCATTTCCTTCGGTAATGCCCGTGACTTCCGCCTGTGCATCATCTTCGATGGCGACCCTGGTTTTTATAATACTTCGCGAGTTTTTACCCGACAGAACAACTTTTTCCTTTATATTTATATCGTCATTTGCATGGCCGAAGACTCGGGCTGTCAACTCAGTTACAGCGTTTTCTCCAGCCTCAACCGAATAGTCCATTCCTAGTTTTCCGACCCTTCCCGTGGTCAGTGTAAAATCGGTAAAGTAGCGACCGTTCTTTCCAATCTTCACGACCGACTTCGGGATTACCTCAATGCCACCGTAAAGTCCGTGGTAATGCGTTTCAGAGTATCTCATCTCAGCGCCTTCTCCTATATCAACCACCGCGTCCATTATATGCCGTACCTTCTCGGCATTTGGAAATACGCAGTGTGCGATGAAATGGGCAGATGAATTTTTTTCGAGTCTCACATCCATCTTAATCTTCTGCGTGCCCTTTTTATGAAGCACTCCGAAGCATAGATGCACAGGGTTCTTTATTTTTATTCCTTCTATTACGGTAACCTTAGCACTGATTCCTGTCATCGTCTCTTTTGCGTCAACAACAAGACCTTCAACACTATTCATGCTCAACAACTTATGACCGTCTACAGCAATATGCGCTATCTCATTATTTTCAAGAATAGCCTTATCGCCCCCGGCCTCTCCGAATGCTTTCATCAATGCATTGAGCTCAGACATAGGCACATACCTCCCCATTACAAACAAGACATTTCCTCGACTTGTAGTATTCGGCTACCTTAGAAGGATTACCTGAACAGATTACTTTGCCATTACATATCTGCGACGCCTTATCTGCAATTATGACAATCTCTTCGCGATGGGTAATAAGCAGCACCGAGGAACCATGTTCTTTGAATGCATTGATGACATTGACAATATCCTGAGTGGAAAGCATGTCGATGCCAGAGTCAGGCTCATCGAGGATGGCAAGTTTAGGATGAAGTGCAAGTATGGATGCAAGCTCAATCCTCTTTCTCTCCCCGCCGCTCAATGACTTGTCTACCATCCTGTGCAGATAAAGCTCAGGATGAAGCCCAACCATCTCAAGGGAATGAGCAGGATCGACGTCCGTTTTTTTCAGCGTTATATAATCTCTGACAGATATCCCCTCAAACCTCACCGGTTCCTGCCAGGCCATGGTTATGCCCAGTTGTGCCCGCTCATGGATTTTAAGGTCATTGATCAAGTTCCCGTAAAATACTATTTCTCCGGATGTCGGCCGATATCCCTCACAGCCCATTACAAGATAGGCAAGGGTACTCTTGCCAGTTCCGTTTGTACCAAGCAGGGCATGGACTTCCGAGTCTTCGATGGTCATGGAGAAACCATCCAGGATTTTTTTATCGCCTGCCACGTAGCTGAGACCTTTTATATCAAGTAATGACATTCTGTTATACCCTTTGTTTTTTAGCATTCCCTGAGGCTTTTCGCAAATAAATCTTGACCAGTTCGGCAGCCGCAGGTGACATGAATATGAAAGGTATCATCATAAACCAGTCCACCAGCCCCAGGAACCCGGTCCCGAAGATCGGACTCAGGAATGGGACATAAACAGGAATGAGGATGAGCAAAACAGAACTCAGAACCGCAAGGTTCATCCATCGATTGCTGAACACACCGATTGTCAGAATGCTGTGATGTTCCGAGCGGGACGTGTATGCCCTTAAAAGCTCCGATAGACAGAGAGATACAAAAACCATCGTCTGGGCTATGGCCGGGCTTTCCGGGTGGCGGGTGAGTCCGATTGAGAAAACAAAAAGCATTGTCATAGCGCTTACAAGAGGAATTACGAGAAGCCCTGCCATCATTTCCCTGTTGATCACAGGTTCCTTCGCTGGTCTCGGAGGTTGTTTCATAATGTCAGGATCGCCTTTTTCCATCCCAAGGGCCAAGGCAGGAGCCCCGTCTGTTACCAGATTCAACCATAAAAGCATGATCGGGCTCAAAGGGATTGGCATACCTAAAAGCATGGCAAAAAAAACGATCAGGATTTCTCCCACATTACAGATGAGAAGGTAGTAAACGAATTTCCGTATGTTCGAGTAAATAATGCGGCCTTCTTCCACGGCTGAAATAATGCTCGCGTAATTGTCATCCGTAAGCACCATGTCCGCAGTCTCCTTGGCAACATCAGTGCCCGTGATTCCCATGGCCACGCCGATGTTCGCCAGCTTGAGAGCCGGGGCATCATTAACTCCGTCACCGGTCATTGCCACCACATGCCCTTTTGCCTTGAAGGCCTCCACGATCGTAGTTTTGTGTTGGGGCGATACGCGGCAGAAAACATCCACATGTTCAATGACGCTGCTTATTTCCTCCGCGCTCATGGCATCGAGTTCCGCTCCGGTGAGCACTTTGCCCTGAGGGGTTAAAAGACCGATATTCCGGGCCACGGCCTCTGCCGTCTCCTTGTAGTCTCCTGTGACCATCACGCTCTTCAGCCCGGCGCCCCGGGCGATCCTGACTGCCTCCATGACCTCCTGTCGTGGCGGATCAATCATGCCCATGAGTCCGACAAAGGTCAGTTTTTGTTCTACTATATCAGCATTGCAGGCTTCAGGGACCGTAGCCATCGGCCTGAAAGCTACTCCCAGCACCCTGAGGGCTTGTCCGGCCATATTCCGGTTTATTTCCAAGACTGCCTGTTTCCTCTTCTCGTCAAGGAGTACGGCCTTCCCATCCTCAACAATATGATCACAGAGCTGGAGCAAGATTTCAGGCGCACCCTTGACAAAAGCGACCACGGGTGAGTCTCCGATGCCACTGTCAATATTCAGGGTGTTTTTTTCCATAGGCTCGTGCCGGGTGGTCATCCGCTTTCGCTCTGAATCAAAAGGTATCTCGCAGATCCTCGGAAGCAATACCTCAAGCTGGTGTCGTTGGAGCCCGCCCTTTGCGGCGACAACAACCATGGCTCCTTCCGTAGGGTCTCCGATCATACGCCACGCTTTCGCCCCTATTTCTCCCCCGACGTTTTCAAGCTTTGCGTCATTGCAGAGCACCGCTCCGTGCAGCAAGAGGGCGACCCCGACATCCTTAAGGGGATCAACGGGCTGGTCGTTGGTGAAGAATTGTCCCTCGGGGACGTATCCCTCTCCTGAAACCTTGAACAAATTGCCGCCGGCCCAAACCTGGACGACCGTCATCTCATTCTGCGTCAAAGTGCCAGTTTTATCGGAACAGATCACAGTCGTGCATCCCAGCGTCTCTACAGCGGAAAGCTTGCGGATCAGTGCATGGCGTCTGAGCATTTTCTGCATGCCCAGTGCGAGACAAATTGTAACCACTGCGGGCAAACCTTCCGGAACCGCAGCAATGGCCAGGCTTACAGCAGTCATGAAAAGGTTTATGATGTCCTTTTGTTCAGCTAAAAAGTAGACGGGGAAACCATCCCGAAAAATCATACCCAGGTGAGTATCCCGTATGAGGCCCCACACAAAAATAATCCCGCAAATCGAAAGACACCCGACGCCGAGCGTCTTAGCCAGTTGATCGAGTTTGTTCTGAAGAGGCGTAGGCTCTTCCTCGTAGGTCTGGAGCATGTCCGCGATCAACCCGATTTGAGTGTGCATGCCGGTTCCGGTGACGATGCCCCTGCCGCGACCGTAGGTAACAAGGGTGCTCATGAAGGCGGAATTTTTTCTGTCCCCAAGGGGAATCTCCTTGTCCAGTACTACAGCGGCTTCCTTTTCGACAGGCATGGATTCCCCTGTCAAAGAGGCCTCCCCCACTTTCAGGTTGTGACCTTCGACTAATCGTATGTCTGCCGGCACGTAGTTGCCTGCCTCGATTGAGACGATGTCGCCGGGCACGAGTTCCCGCGAAGGTATGGTCTGCATGCGTCCGTCACGGATGACCTGGGCGTTCGGGGCGGCCATTTTTTTGAGCGCCGCAAGGGACTGTTCAGCCTTTGACTCCTGGATCACCCCTACCATGGCGTTGATGACTACGATGACCATGATGGCAATGGCGTCCACATATTCGCCCAGCACGAGAGACACCAAGGCGGCAAGTATCAGAATGATCACGAGGAAATTGTTGAATTGCCGGAGCAGCATGTTCAGGAAACCCGGCCGGGGCCGCTCGGTGAGCTCGTTATATCCGTGTTCCCTGATCCTCTTTTTGACCTCTTCAGTGCTCAGTCCGTTTTCAATGTGTGTTCCCAGACGCTCCGCAGTCTCATCACGGGTTATGCAATGATAGACTTCATCGGTCATAACAACGCCCTTATTTCCCCTGCATAAGTCCGAACAGATATCCTCCGGAAATGGTAAGGACAATAATCAAGGCCACATATACTGCGGTTCTCTTTGCCCCCATTATTTTACTGACCACCATGATACTGGGGAGCGAAAGTACAGGATCTGAGAGGAGATAGGCCAAAAGAGGGCCTTTTGCCATCCCGAGATCAAGGAAAGTTCTTGCCATCGGCACTTCGACGAGTGTCGGGAAATACACAAGAACGCCGAAGATAACCGGGATAAACATGTTGGAAAGAGAATTTGAACCCACATATTTAGCAACAAATTCCTGCGGCAATATCACCTTGACGATTCCCGACACAAAGACCCCGGCCAGAAGCAGCGGCGCTATCGTTTTAGCAAAGCCCCAGCTTTCAAGCATCCAGTTATGGACTTCGTCTTTTGTGAAATACTTCTTTGTGATTACTATGGTGATCACGATAAGCGCTCCAACAGTTGCATATTTGAAAGTCGGATCGCTTATCCTTGTCCCCGCAAGCAGGATGCCGATGAGCGTGGAAAAAAAATAGAATAATCGTCTCGTGTCGTATTTGACATCGCTCTTCGCGAAGGTATCGGCGGCGCTTGACCCGTCGTCGTCGCGGAAAAGCCCATTGATGATTATCCCAATGACAACGGCAAACAACACGGAAAGGAATATGCGGGCAAACGCCATGTCCCAGCCGATAAGGCTGCCGGTGTAGAGAATCGCCACAATGTTTGTTGCTGGAGCCGTATAAAGAAAGGCGATTGCCGGGCCTATGCCGGCCCCTCCCTTGCGTATACCCGCAAAGAGCGGAAGCACCGTGCATGAGCAGACCGCTAGCAGCAGGCCCGTAACAACGGCAATAGGATAGGCAACATGTTTAGGGGATTTTTTACCAAGGTATGGCAACAGCAGGTCTTTTGGAATAAGCGCTGCCATTGCCCCGGCAATGAAAAAAGCGGGGACAAGACAGAAAAGCGTATGCGCAAGCACATAGTCGTAGATCGCTGCAAGCCCTGACGATACCAAAACGGAGATATTCATTTTTACCTCCCAAGGAGCTTGACTATGTCCTCGACGCTCGGTATTTTTCCGCTTGCCACGGATTTGCCGTCAATGACAAGTGCCGGAGTCATAAAAATGCCCCTTTCGATTATCTTGGTCATGTCATAGACATGTTCAACAGCTGCGTCTATCCCTGCAATTGCAACAGCTTCCTTTGCACGTTTTTCGAGTTCCGCACATTTACTGCAGCCCGAACCGCAAATTTCTATCTTCATGTATCGTCTCCTTGTCATCTGAACTTTCGCACTTTTTGCCTTTCTAATCTCTAATGAAACACTTCGCCCGGTGGCCTTTCAAAATTCCGGCGACATCATCAACGATCCACGGAGCTATCTCGTTGCCTATCTGCATCAATGCAGCGCAGTTAGGGTCACGTTCTTGTCAGTATTGAAAACATGAAACAGACTGTCTTACCTCAACAGAGGCATTATCGACATCTAAACAGACATAACTGACAATAGCTTCAATCATCTCTTTTTGTCACCGGCTTGATATCCAGGACAGGCGTACCGTCAACCATGTCCAGTCCTTTGATACGGATAGTGCAACCTTCAACACCAAGCACCTCCACTATCGACATGCCGAGAGGATTGGGCCTGACAGGTGAACATATGCTGAAAACGCCCAATTGCTCATCACGATGCTTAGGCCTTTGCACAAGCAGGTCGGGAGTAAACCGCGGGCTCTCATGGAAGTAGAAAATTACGACAATGTGCTGTCCGGCCTTAATGTCTTTTAGCCCTTTACTATACTGCTCCTCAATTATCAAAGAACCCTCAGTATCGGAAATTGTCCAGTGACGAGGCACGTTCTTTGTCTCTGTCTTAACAAAGCCAATCGGCTCAAGCCCAATTTTCATTGTGGATCCTGCTCTGTGACGATCTCCTCTGCAATCGAATCAATATCGTATGATACATCTTGAGAAATATACTTCTTCTCTTGAGAATATCGTATCACTTTATCAACAATATCCCTAAATTCTTCTTTTAGGCTCATAAGCTCGCCGGTTCCTTCACAGCCCTTGTGCCGCTGCTTTGCAAGTAGATATATCTGTGCATACTCACGGGTTTCGTTCAAAAAACCAGCAAGTTGAGCGTCTGACTTCGATATCTGAAGAATGAGCTTTAACATTTCACTGACCTGTTTTCAACTCTTCCATCCTCTCCTTCAGTTCCTTCATCGCCTTTGCAAGGAGCTTTTCCTTCTGAATGAGTTCCCTCACATCTTCTACGGGAGGGAAACTGATGGCGTCTTTGAGACATGTGTTTGCACAGGTGACGCATGCGACCATGCAGTTCAGGGGAGCAGCTACAATCGGCTTTTTCTTTTCGAAGTCAAAACGGTACACCCTCCGCCCGCATCCTGTCACACACATTCCGCAGCCGATGCAGAGTTCTTCATCCACCTCCGGGTTCCATCTGATCTCTTCTCTCTGTATCCCATGCCATGGCTTGACAATACCTTCCATTTACAACCTCCTCATTCGCGAGTTCAATTTTCGCCGTATTT
>JAKAIE010000130.1 GCA_021814475.1 Nitrospirota bacterium | reverse complement strand
CCTATCGCGGAGAACGGGATGACCGGGGTTGCGATCGGCGCGGCCATGACCGGCATGCGGCCGGTCTTTATCCATATGCGCATTGACTTTCTGCCGATGTGCATGGACCAGATCATAAACCATGCCGCAAAATGGAGCTACATGACCGGAGGCGCGGTCAAGATACCGCTCACAATACGGGCGATTATCGGGCGGGGGTGGGGGTCTGCTGCCCAGCACTCGCAGAGCCTTCAGGCGCTTTTTGCGCATATACCGGGACTGCGTGTTCTCATGCCCGCGACTCCGTATGACGTAAAAGGCATGCTCCTGGGCAGCATCTCAGGAAATTCTCCCACTGTTTTTATCGAGCACCGTTGGCTCTACGACATGAAGGGCGGGGTTCCTGAAGAGCCTTACGTGATCCATCCCGGAATCGGGAAGGTGAGGCGCGAAGGGACCGATCTGACCATCGTGGCTACCTCGTACATGGTGTATGAGGCCCTCCGGGCCGCTGAAGAGCTCGAAAAAGAAGGGAAGAGTATCGAGGTGGTTGATATGCGGTCTGTTCTGCCTGTTGACGAGGCGCTGATCGTTGATTCGGTGAGAAAGACCGGGCGTGTCATTGCTGCGGACACGGGGTGGAAGCACTGCGGCATATCCGCCGAGGTTGCCGCGGTTGTTGCCGAAAAGGCGTATGCCTCGCTGAAGGCCCCTGTCAGGCGGTTTTGCCTTCCTTTTACCCCGACGCCCGCCTGCCATTCGCTTGAGAAGGCCTACTATCCAACACATGCGGACCTTGTTCAGGCAGTGCGCGAGATGCTGTGAAATCGTTCAGGATCAGCGCAATAATGCCCTCTCTCAACGAGGCCAATAATATTGCTGCGGCTGTCAGGAATGTCGCCGAGGCGTTCAGGCAGTTTGATATCGACGGCCAGATCGTCATTGTCAATGACGGCAGTTCGGATGACACCGGCAGGATCGCGGAGGAACTTTCCAACCAGTATCCATTTGTGAAGGTCCTGCATCATCAGAGCCCCCAGGGCATCGGCGCGTCATTTTGGGACGGCGTCTGGCAGTCTGACGGTGAGATCGTCACCATGATCCCGGGGGACGGAGAAAACGATGCGCCTGAGACGCTGAGGTATCTGGGGCTTATGGACCACGTCGATATTGTGATACCGTTTGTTTATAATAAAAACGTGAGGTCTTCCGCCAGGAGACTTCTGTCGACGGTTTATCGCGGCATAATAAACATTGCCTTCGGAATGACCCTGAACTATATGAACGGCACGGTGATGTATCGGAAGTGTATCCTTGAGGGGCTTGTCTTCAGGTCGAAGGGTTTTTTCTACCAGACAGAACTGTTGATCAGGACTATCCGGGAGGGATATCTTTTTGCAGAAGTTCCCTATGCACTGAACATGAGGGCGGCCGGGGAATCGAAGGCAACGACCTTCAAATCCCTCAAAAAAGTGACGGGTAATTTTATCTCGCTGTTTGCAGATATCCACTTAGGGGAAAAGGTGAAAAGGCCGCTTGCCCCCGGTTCGGTAACTGCGGAAAGATGGAGGGCTATACGCCAGTGACGACCCCTGCGGAAGAAAAACTGATCCTCGACGGTCATAAACTTATGTGGCACAGGGAGAGGGTTGAGGCGTGGATGCGGGGCGAACGCATCGCCCCCATAACAATCGACTGCGCCCTTACCCGGGCCTGCGGTTATAAATGTGTTTACTGCTACGGACAGCTCCAGGCGAATGACGAAAAGACGATGACGAAGGATGTCATATTCCGTTTTCTCGACGACGCGGCCGAGATCGGGGTGAAGGCGATCAGTTTTGTGAGCGACGGCGAGAGCACCTGCTCTCCTCATTTTTATGATGCAGTCCTCAGGGGAAGGCAGAACGGTCTCGACATGGCGGTCGGAACGAACGGCTTTCTGCTCAGGGATGAGCGGCTGGAGGAGATTCTTCCTGCGCTGACATACCTGAGGTTCAATATATCTGCGGCTGATCCGAGGCGTTATTCCGAGATCCATGGCTGCCCGGAGTCCGCATATCACAAGGTGATGGGGACTATCAGGAAGGCTGTGGCCCTCAAGAAGGAACGGGGTCTCGCCGTGACGCTGGGCCTGCAGATGGTCCTTCTTCCTGAGTTTGCCGACCAGATTATCCCGCTTTCAAAACTGGGCAGGGAACTCGGTGTGGATTACCTTGTGATCAAGCATTGCAGCGACGATGAGAACTCCAGTCTCGGGGTCGACTACGAAAAATACAACGATATGGTTGACCTTCTTAAGGAGGCAGAAACCTATACGGATTCTGAATACCTGGTCAAGGCCAAATGGTCGAAGATCCTGAGCGGGGGCAAACGGTGCTATACCCAGTGCTTTGGTCCGCCTTTCATCATGCAGTTTTCCGGGTCGGGGCTTGTGGCCCCCTGCGGCATGCTCTTCAACAATAAGTACAAAAAATACCATATCGGCAATATTGCCGAGACTTCGTTCAAGGAACTCTGGAAGGGAGAGCGCTACTGGGAGGTCATAAACCTGATCGCCTCTGAAAAGTTCAATGCCCAGAACATGTGCGGCTCACTCTGCCTGCAGCACAAGGTGAATGAGTTTCTCTGGGAGCTGAAGCATGGAAATGTCTCTTTCCGGGACGACCTTGGCCCTCTCCCCATGCACTGTAATTTCATCTGAATGGATATTCATGCGCAGATATTCTAACAAGCGCATACTTGTCACTGGCGGAGCAGGTTTTCTCGGATCGCATTTATGTGAACGCCTTCTGGATGAGGGCAACGAAGTCCTCTGTGTGGATAATTTTTATACTGGCAGAAGAACGAATATAACTCATCTTCTGAAAAATCCGTTGTTTGAGGTTCTTAGACACGACATTTGTTTTCCCCTCTATGTCGAAGTGGATGAAATCTATAATCTTGCTTGTCCTGCGTCACCTGTTTATTACCAGTTAGATCCGGTTCAGACTACGAAGACATCGGTCCATGGGGCAATTAACATGCTTGGCCTTGCCAAAAGGGTCAAAGCAAAGATACTGCAGGCTTCGACCAGTGAAGTATATGGAGACCCCGAGGTTCACCCTCAGCCCGAGACATATAGGGGCAATGTTAATGTTACCGGAATCAGGGCATGTTACGACGAAGGCAAGAGATGTGCTGAGACGCTGTTTTTTGATTATTACAGGCAATACAAATTAAAAATTAAGGTTGCGCGCATTTTCAATACCTA
The DNA here is from genome assembly GCA_021814475.1 of Nitrospirota bacterium. Classification (GTDB taxonomy): domain Bacteria; phylum Nitrospirota; class Thermodesulfovibrionia; order Thermodesulfovibrionales; family UBA6898; genus PALSA-1316. The sequence goes on along the minus strand of JAKAIE010000130.1, from coordinate 1,175 downwards.
TGGGCCCAGAATGCAACCCGATGACGGCAGGGTAGTGAGCAACTTTGTTATGCAGGCTATAAGGGGCGAAAATCTGACCGTTTACGGAGACGGTAGCCAGACCAGGAGTTTTTGTTACGTTGACGACATGATTGGGGGACTTATAAGACTTATGGAGAGTTCGGATGATTTCACCGGTCCTGTAAACATAGGTAGTCCATTTAAGAATTCAATCCTCGAGATCGCTGAGCGTGTGATTAGCATAACTGGTACAAAATCCAGTATTAGCTTCGCCCTCTTGCCACAGGACGACCCTATTCAGCGGCAGCCGGATATCTCAATTGCAAAGGAAATGCTCGGATGGTCACCGACTGTTATGATAGAGGAGGGGTTAATGAAGACGATCCATTATTTTAGGGAGCTTGGCCCTGGCGTCCGGGGCAATAACTATAATGCTGATTGCAGATAAGGGAAGATCGGCGTTATTGAAGCTTAAATCAAACTGGCTCGGTCCTTCAGTTTTGTGAAACTTTTGGTTATAATTATAACATTACGATTCGTCGAAGGCTTTGTTGCCCGGTTGCGTGAGCCGGCCTCCTAATTTTTTGAAAGAGAGTAGGATTGCATTGAACCGACGCTCTGAGCTGTCAATTTAATGAATGTTTCCAAGTCCTTATCCACCGTAATTGGCCTCTCGGTTGTTATCCCTGTTTATAACTCTGCCGGGATTTTCCCGGAATTATACCGCCGGCTGTGCGATAGCCTCAACCCGGCAATCCCTTCTTTTGAGCTTATTGCGGTGCTTGACGGCTGTGTTGACGATTCATATGCGGTTATACATGAGGTCCATGTGAGGGATAAACGGGTGAAGCTCATCGAACTCTCCAGAAACTTCGGCCACCAGACGGCGATTACGGCGGGGCTTGAATATGCCTCGGGCGCTATGGTGGCGATTATGGACGACGACCTTGAAGACCCTCCCGAGGTGTTGCCCCTGATGATCAAGAAAATACGTGAGGGATTTGACGTGGCATACGGGGTGAGAAAAAGGAGAAAACGTTCTGTTTTGCACCGCCTCGGCTATTCTCTGTTTTACCGCATGCTTTCCAGGCTTGCCGACGTCAGAATTCCCAAAGATGCCGGGGACTTCTGCATCATGAGCAGGCGGGTGGTCGATGCCCTTAACCTGATGCCCG
>JAKAIE010000129.1 GCA_021814475.1 Nitrospirota bacterium | reverse complement strand
GCCCACATGTCAATTGTGGATCGTTCTTCCGGTGATAACATAATTTGGGCTGCCGTTCTGCTCATATATTCACTATACATGAGATTCACCCTATTGTAAAGCTATTTATGAGACACTACACTAGTATACCCTACATCCTGCCCCAGATGCTTCCGGCAGCACCCGCAAGTGGCTCACGGGGGAGAACCTCGGCCCCAAGACGTCTGAGTTCATCGACGACGACCTCCAGAAGCCTGTCGAAGCCTCCCCTCACCTCTTCAGAAAAACCTATGCCCATCTGTATCGTCTTCGGCTCTATGCCGTACAGGACAATATGCTGCGGCAATTCCCCGGTCAGGCAGGCAGAAGCCAGGAGATCCGATATCCCGATCTGATGAGGCGAAATACGGGTCCGGAATTTCTTATGGATATCATCACCCTCAACCCTGATAACGGTGCCGGGAGCCATGCCACCCTTTACCGCATCGATAACAATGAGCCAGTCCTTTCCCGATAAATAGGAAAGCAGCTCTATTCCGGACGTGCCCCCATCTAGGAGTTCGACGCTATCAGGAAAAGAGAAGCGGTTCTGCAGTTCCTCTATGGCGCGCACGCCTATGCCTTCGTCCATCATAAGTATGCTGCCGACACCCAGTACAAGAATATTCAAGAAATCACCTCGCCGTCCTCTCGCTGCATTTTGTCATCAGTGCTGTCGTTTGCCTGAGAGAGGATATTCGGAACAAACCCGCCCTTTCCGCGGAAGCGGGAAAGCCCCTCGTCTAGTCCCGGTTAACGGGGGGCCTTCGAATCTGCGTGAACTTATACTGCTTTCACCCTGACGATTTCGTTCTCGCTTCTGTCAAACACATGGATCGCGCAGGCCAGGCACGGGTCGAAAGAATGCACAGTACGAAGGACTTCAAGCGGTTTCTCAGGGTCCCTGACGGGATTCCCGATGAGCGATGCCTCATACGGGCCAAGCTCATCCTTGCTGTTCCTCGGACCTGCATTCCATGTCGAGGGAACAACTGCCTGGTAGTTCTTGATGACCCCGTCCTTGATGACGATCCAGTGTGAAAGAATGCCGCGGGGCGCCTCATGAAAACCGAACCCTCTCTGCTCACCCGAAGGAAACGTCGGAGGGTTGAATGTCCTGACGTCTCCCTTTGCGATATTATCGACTAGCGCCTGCCACTGACTCTTCAGCGTGTCATACAGTACCGCGGCCCTGATGGACCTCGCCCCTATCCTGCCGATTGTCGAATGCAGCGCGGCCACTCCTACCTTTGTCCCCGCAAGGGCGCTGATCGTCTCGAGCATCTTTGTAGCATACCTCTTCGTCGGTTCGTGACCTGCAGCAAACATGCAGAGGACATTCGCCAGCGGGCCGACCTGCGCAGGTTTGCCCTTGAAGGTGGGCGACTTGACCCAGGAGTATTTGCCCTTATCCTGGAAGTCGGTATATTTCGGGACTGTGTCCTCCTCCCACGGATGCCTGTCCCAATCGCCATCGTACCATGAATGTTTGATGCTCTCCTTCACGTTCTCCTTAAAAAAAGCATCCTGGTAGCTCTTGATAGGTTGAAACTGTCCGACATCGCCATTTGGGATGTAGCCTCCGGGAAGGGCGAAGGTAGTGCCTTTTGTATCCATCGGCATGTCCGGCGCGGACAGGTAATTGGTGACCCCCTTCCCTATGGCTGTCCAGTCGGCATAAAAAGCCGCAACTGCAGCGGTATCGACCAGCAGAACATTCTCCACGAAATCCCCGACCTTGTCGATCAGTGTCCTGATGTAATACAGGCGTTCCATGTTCAATGTCGATTGGCTGTCGAGGTTGATCGCATTGGCAACTCCGCCGACCGCCACGTTCTGAATGTGCGGTGTCTTCGATCCGAGTATTGCAACAACCTTGTTGATCTCGCGCTGGTACTCCAGCGCCTGCAGGTAGTGGTGCGCCGCAAGCATATTCACTTCAGGCGAAAGCTTCATTGCCGGATGGCCCCAGTAGCCGCTGCCATACACGCCGAGCTGGCCAGATCCGACAAAGGTCTTGAGCCTGTCCTGGGACGCCTTCACCGCGGTATAGCTGTTGCCCTCCCAGGACGAGAGCTTCTGCCCGAGGTTGGACGTTGCGCGCGCATCGGCCTTGAGGGCCGACACGATATCTACCCAATCGAGTGCAGCCAGATGATAAAAGTGAACGATGTGGTCGTGGGTCGCATGAGCTCCCATTATCATGTTGCGAATATACTGGGCATTCAGGGGTATCTCCATGCCGAGTGCATTTTCTACCGAACGCACTGAAGCCAGTGCGTGGACGGTCGTTCAGACCCCGCAGAATCGCTGTGTAAAGATCCAGGCATCGCGTGGATCCCGGCCCTTCAGGATCGTCTCGATACCTCGCCACATCTGTCCGGATGACCAGGCGTTCGTAACCTTTCCGCCTTCGATCTCGCAGTCAATCCTCAGGTGGCCTTCGATCCTGGTGATAGGGTCAATCGTAATTCTCTTCGCCATTCTGTTATCCTCCTGTCAGTTATGCATGCCGTATGCGGGGGAGCACAGGCAGCTTCTTCACAAATATCAAATAAGCAAGAATCTCGATCGAAATGACCCCAAGGGTGATCATTATCTCCGAGAACGACGGGAAATACTGCCAGCCGGGACCGGGGTTAAACCCGATCAGGAAGGTATCGAAACGGTACATGCCCCCGGCCAGAAGCATTGATAAGGCCGCGAAAAAAAGCATCCGCGGGTTATTGCGCTTTGCCGGGGAGGACAGCAAGAAAAAAGGCATGGTGAACAGGAGAGTCTCGATACAGAACATGAAACCCTTGAAGTCACCGTGAAAGGCCAGCCCGAGTTGTCCCCGGGAAAGAAGGTCTCCGATGCGTACGATGAGATATACGACCGTCAACCCGATCATGTACAGAGAAAGAGAGGCAAGGAGCGGCGTTTCCATCGGCCTATCAAACGCCAGCGAGGCGACAATCGATTCAAAGATTACGACGGCATATGCCATCGTAATCGCCGATATCAGGAACAAAAGAGGAATAAAGGTCGTATGCCAGAGCGGATAGAGCTTATATCCGGAGATCACCATGAGTGTCCCCAACGATGACTGGTGCATTGTCGGCAGCAGCATCCCCAGAGCAATGAAGGCAAAAAGCACTTTATTGAGGCGCTTGGTTATCGGTTCCAGGATATGCTTCCATTTCTCTCCGTAGACAGGCGTGAACTCGATCCAGAGGACCATGATATACGCAGTAACACAGAGCGCGACCTCCAGCATGACTGAGTTGGTCTGGGCGTATTTGGGAAAGAAAATATTGTAAGTCTGCCAGTAGCGCCCTATGTCGAAGAATATGGAGAACCCGGCGAGCGTATATCCGAAGAGGCTTGCCATGACCGCAGGGCGCACCAGCGGGTGATACTCCCCCTTGTTCAATACGTAGACTATAAGAGAAACGGCATAGCCCCCGCAGGTCAGCCCGGTTCCCACGACAACATCGTAGGCGATCCAGATACCCCATGGATAACCGTCGCTGAGATTTGTAACCGCGCCGATGCCGTAAATGAAGCGTTTTATGAGAAAGAAAAAGGCAATGACTGCGATCGCTGAAAAGAACAGAAAAGGCTTCGTCAAGATCTTTCCGCCCAAAGGTTTATATTCTTCGGTCATCTCTCTCTCCTGTCATTGAAGTGATTGTTCATTGTTTGCGCGTGCTTCTGTATACCGCGAAGAATAGTCCGCCGAGGACTGCCGCCGGCCCGATCATCCCTTTGTAGATCGTATGCTGGATGCCCTCGGTTAGGCCGGCATATGACTCGCCCGGGAGGACCGGCAAACCGAGTCTTTCAAAAGGTACCCCTGCAAGCATAAGGTACTGTGTTCCTCCGACCTCGTTCTCGCCGTATATTTGCATTTGGTAACGGGAAACAGGCCGGTATGACTTCTCGGCGGATTTCACATGAGAGACGGGAAAGTGATAATACTCCCCGGGCTTCAACGCAAGTCTCTTCCTTGCCTCTGCAAGGAGATCTGTCACCTTTCCGAAGATGGAAGCGCCCGTCGGACAAAATTCACAGCACGCGGAAAATTTCCCGTCTTTATAGCGGTGGTCGCAAAGCTGGCACTTCCTGATCTGAGGGAACGGCTTGTCCCATTCGAATTTCGGGATGCCAAACGGGCAGGCAATCTGACAGTATCGGCAGCCGATGCATGCGTTCTTGTTATACGTGACAACACCAGTCTTTGGAGTTTTTCTTAGAGCCGATACCGGGCAGGCAGATACGCACGCCGGATCGACACAATGCATGCAGTGCCTTTTTATGAAGGAATAACCGTCAATCTCCGCGTCCTTGGTGAGCCCCGTACCGTTCTTGTATACCTTGATGATGTTCAGCGTCTTCGAGGAAAGATC
>JAKAIE010000056.1 GCA_021814475.1 Nitrospirota bacterium | reverse complement strand
CCCGCGCACCTCGTATATGTACCTTATTATATAACTATTGAGCGATTTTTCCTTGCCATGGAGCCCGGCCATCCGTACAAAGCGGATACCCTCCGGCATATGATGGTTCAGGGCGTGGATCGTCTGGCCCGGGGCGTCCTGGTCGAACGGCCGGGTCAGCTCGATATCGAGGTACTCGCCTGTACCGGCGACACCGACACTGAGCGCAGGACCAAAGGAAAGCCTCGGCGAGGGGTGAAACCCGGTTGAATATCTGAGAGGGAGGTCCGCCCTTTTCAGACCCCGGATGATCGCCGTGGTCAGTTCGAGGTGAGAAAGAAACCTCGCCTTGCCGGTCTTGGTAAACTGCAGCCGGTAGCGGAAGGACTGCTCAGGTACGGTCACCTTCCGCTGATCGGCCGGGGCCTGAGGCTCTGCGGCCACCAGCTTCGCATCTCCTGATACCGGGCCGCATTTCAGTCCGCAGTTATGGCATTGCTTGCGGCAGTCTTTTGTGAAGACGCCGGATAGGGCGTTCTGGTACTCTTTCCAGAGAAACTCCTTTGTCACGCCGGTGCTGATCCTGTCCCAGGGTAGAGGGTCCTCCAGAGTGTATTCCCTTGAGGCGTAGCTGAAGGCGTCCACCCCGGAGATCTCCACCGCCTCGCGCCACTTTTCGAAATCGAAGCATTCTGTCCAGGCATCGAGCCTGCATCCCAGGGACCAAGCCTTTTCGATGACAGTCGAGAGTGACTCATCTCCGCGGGCGAAGACCGCCTCAAGCAGGGACATCTCTTCATTGTGCCCCTTGAACTTGATGCCCCGCTTTAGGAAGGCCCGCCTGAGGAAATCGTTCTTTTCCCTCAGCATGGAGACATCATTCTGACCGAACCACTGGAAGGGCGTATGAGGCTTGGGGATAAAAGACGAGACCCCTGCGCTGATCGTTACGTGTCTCCCCCTCATCTTTTTGGATATTCTGATCGCCTCGGACGCCATCTCGGGTATCGCCTCGATGTCCGCGTCCGTCTCGGTCGGCAGGCCGGTCATGAAATACAGCTTCAGGTTCGACCACCCTTCCCTGAACAGGGTCTCCAGCGCCCGGCTGTATGTCTCCGCGGTAAAATCCTTGTTGATCACCGACCTTAGCCTGTCGGTCCCCGCCTCTGGGGCGATCGTAAAGCCGGTCTTCCTGACGGACCTGAGCTCCCTGAGCATCGGGCCATTGACCGATCCGACACGGAGGGAAGGCAGTGACATGGCGACACGCTTTCTGCTGAGTCTCCGGTTGAACTCCTGCATTAGTTCGAGGAGACAGGAATAGTCGCCCGAACTGAGAGAGGTGAACGAGATGTCGTCGTACCCTGTATTGCGGAGGGATTGTTCTGCAAGGTCGAGGATGCGGGATACCGACCGTTCACGCACAGGTCTGTACGCCATTCCCGCCTGACAGAACCTGCACCCCATTGAACAACCGCGCGCTATCTCGATGTTGACCCGGTCGTGGATGATGCTCGTATACGGCAGCACAGGTTTCGCCGGGTAAGGAGCCTCCTCCAGTGACGCGATGATCCGCCTTTGTACCGTCCTGTCGTTGCCGAGCGACGGTACCAGCACGCCCTCGATATCTGCCAGGGCCTTCAGGAGGGCGTGTCTGTCTCTCCCCCCCTCCTTTTTCCATCGGTGACAGGTGTGTACGATCTCCCTGACCGCATCCTCACCGTCGCCGACCAGAAAGGCATCGATGAACGGTGACATCGGGTACGGGTTGAGGGTGGAGGGGCCTCCAGCGATGACGAGAGGCATTCCGGGCGTCTCCATGCGGTCCGCTGTCCTGACCGGTATCCCGCCGCGGTCGAGCATGCTCAGGACAGTGGTATAGGCGAGTTCATACTGTAGGCTGAATCCCACAATATCGAAATCCCTCAGGGGGCGGCCGGACTCAAGGGAGGAGAGGAGCTCTCCGGAGGACTTCATAGCCTCATCGAGGTCACCCCAGGGGGCGAAGACCCTTTCGGCCGCGGCAAAGGGAATTTCGTTAATGATGCTGTAGAGGACCCTGAGTCCGAGGTGCGACATTCCCACCTCGTAGACGTCGGGGAAGGCGAGCGCGACCCTCAGGTCTGCTGCTTTATGGATTGCATTTACTTCGTTATTTATATATCGGGACGGTCTCTGAAACAGTAATAAATTCACGGTTAACGATAACACCCCCCCGGAACCTTTGGCAAGCGGCCCTGCATGGAAAAAATTTTCATAAAAAAAGGGCTCTATGGTATAGTGTACATGGTAAATTTTGTTGCAAATTTGTTTCCCTGAATCAGCGTTGTTTGCAGGAGAGCCTTTGCGCAAGCGCCTATGAAGATATCCCGAAAGTTTGATGTATTTACCCTGGTCAGCACCGCGGTCTTCATTTGTGCGCTGGTCATATCATATCGAACGATCACGACGATCAGCAGCGAGACGCTGATGCTGTTCGATGTTTCCCGCGAATTCGATTACCTCACCCGGGTTAAACAGACGCTCACCGATCTTCAGCACAGCGCGGAGCATTTCATCCATATGGGCGGGAGCGACGCTTACAGCGATGCAATGATGAAGAATCTGGCCGAGTACGAGCAGGTGCTGAGATTATCCTCGACGATGAGACTTGACCCGGAGGAACTGGCCCTGATCGACTTTGCTACAAAAAATCTGCCTGGGTGCTCAGCCGTTATCCAGGAGTTGATCAATTCTGAAGGACGGCTGAGCCAGGAAAATAAAGACTCTTTCGAACGGCTGCGGACGGGTTATATTGAGAAGATCCTCTCCCATGCGGACAAACACTGGCAGGTGGACCTTGAAAAAGTCGGCAGATTGTCCGGGAAGGTGATAGAGGCGAAATCCCGCTCCCTGCTCATCCTGCTGATCCTGCTGTCGGCCATGCTCCTCCTCATTGTTGCCGCCCGGCTGGCGGTTTCACGTTTTATCATCAGGCCTATACGGACGATCGAGGATATCAGTAATGCGATAGCCGGCGGGGATACCGGACGGAGGATAGACATACACTCTGACGACGAACTGGGAAGCCTCTCGTCCAGCATCAATACCATGGCGGCGGCCATCCAGGACAAGCTGCAGATGCTCGAAAATGCGGTCAGCAACGAGCAGGCGCTCGTCAGGGAACAGACGATCCTGAATGAGCTTATGGGTTTCATCGCGTCGGGCGCTGACCTTGAGCTGGTGCTGAGGATCTTTCTCGGCAGGACGAAGGACCTCATGAGGGCTGAGCAGAGTGCCATCTTCATCATGGAACCCCGGGAGCCACTTGACCCGGAACTGAAGATATTCTTCAACACCTACGAGGATGAGACGAGCATGGAATACGGCAGGGCGATGCTCAGGGGGGTCTTCATAAATGTCGTCAGGACCTCCACCCCGTTACGGGTGAACGAACCTCTGACCGAGGCCCCTGGCTCCCACGTGCAGGTGCGCAACCTCCTCGCCGTGCCCCTCTCCTCGATCGACAGAGGTGTGCTCGGCCTGATCGTGATCGTCAACAAGGATGGCGGCTTCAGCCAGCACGATGAGGATATGCTCTTCAATTTTTCCTTCCAGGCCTTTCAGGCGATCACGATGCAGCAGGAGATCGTGCGTTATGCCACGACCGACGGCCTCACGGGTCTGCATAATCACCGGGTCTTCCGGGAGAAGCTGCACGAGGAGATCGAGAGGTCGAGGCGGTATGCACGGGATGTCTCCCTGCTCATGATCGATATCGATCATTTCAAGTTGTTCAATGACACTTACGGCCATCAGGCAGGCGATGAGGTGCTCAGGACGGTTGCCGATCTCATACGGAGGAACATCCGGACGACCGACTTCGGGGCGCGCTACGGGGGAGAAGAATTTTCGGTCATCCTTCCCGAGACGTCAGGTTCCCAGGCGCTTACCGTTGCCGAGCGGCTGTGCGCGAACATCATGGGGTATGATCTGGTGCTGGCAAGCGGCGACCGGCCGACCATTACGGTCAGCATCGGGTGCGCAACATTCCCGTGGAATGCGGAAACGGATGAACTGCTGATAAAAAAATCGGACGAGAACCTCTATGCCGCAAAGCGGGGGGGCCGCAACCGGGTCGTCGGTTCGGACAGAGGTTCGCGGGATTCCTCGGAAGCTTCCGGTGCCTCGTCCGCTTGACTTGGCCTGACCGTCCGCGTTTTAATACGAGTATGAGAAAATTGATAGCCCTTTCCGTGCTTTTCCTTGTGCTTTTCCTTGCCTCCTGCGCCTCGAAGCCCGTGGTGAAGCCGACCGCTGAATTCGATGCGGAGAAGTCCTTTGCCCGCGCCAATAAGCTTCTCGAAGACAAGGAGTATGCCGAGGCCCGCACCACGCTTCTCGAGATAAAAAACCGGGACCTGACAAAGAAATTCGCACCTCTTGCGCAGCTCAGGGTGGCCGATTCCTATGTCAAGGAAGAGGAACCGGACCTGGCGGTTGCGGAATACCGGAAGTTCCTGGAGATGTATCCGGATCACCGGCATGCCGCCTATGCACAGTACCAGATCGCCATGGTCTATTTTAACCAGATCGAAGACCCCGAAAGAGGCTACGGCGGCGCTGCCAGGGCCCTTGCAGAATTCGAGAAGCTGAAGAAGGACTTCCCCAGAAACCCTTACAGGGACCTTGTTGACCTCAGGATAGAGAAGTGCCGGAATACGATCGCCGACTATGAATATATGGTCGGAGAATTCTATATGAAAAAAGGGACTTACGGCGCTGCGGTGGCACGCTTCCAGAGCCTTCTGGCTGCATACCCTGACTACAAGAAACAGGAGAAGGTGCTGCTGAGCCTCGGCCTTGCCTACAAGAAGTCCGGCAACAGGGACAAGTCCGCGGAGACCCTGAGGCTCCTCGTTGAAAAATATCCTTCCAGCCCCCTGGCCTCCGAGGCGAAGAAGGTGCTCGCCTCCGAGTCCCCGGAAAAGAAACCTGAAAAAAAATCAGATAAGAAGTAAGTTTATCCGATCCGTCCCTTTGATCAGTCGATGATCCCTTAATCGTGAAATACTATCCCGTCTTCCTGAATATGCAGGGCAAAAAGGCCGTGATCATCGGCGGCGGCAGGGTTGCCGAGAGGAAGGCCGTGACACTGATAGAGGCAGGCGCCCGGGTCACCGTGGTCAGCCCGGAGGTCTCGGAAAAACTTGCGCAACTGGCAGGCCGGAAACTGATCAGGTACGTCCCCCGGCGATACAGGAAGAAGGACATCGAAAAGGCCTTCGTGGTGATCGCTGCCACCGACTCGCCAGAGACGAATACCCGGATATCGAAGGATGCCCCTGGTCTGGTCAATGTCGTCGATGTCCCCCCCCTCTGCAACTTCATCGCACCATCCGTGATAGAAAGGGGGCCGCTGACATTTGCGATCTCTACGGGCGGCACCAGCCCGGCCTTTGCAAAGACGGTCCGGAAGGAACTTGAGAAGCTCTACGGCCCCGAGACCGGCGCCTACCTGAAGTTCATCTCGACCGTGAGGAAGAAGGCCCTGGGCGTGTTAGAAGACCCGAAGAAGAGAGAGAGCTTCCTGAAATCCCTCGCCTCTGCAGAGAACCTCCGCATGCTGAGATCAGAGGGGCTTCAGGCGGTCAGGAAGAAGGTGCTCGACCGGTTCTCTTCCCTTGCCGGCTGATCGCCCCGGCGGGTATCCGGAAGATCATCAGGTTGTGGTCAGAGGGTATTCAGAAAGGCGAGGAGGTTCAGGATGTCGTCGTCGGTCAGAAAGACGAATGACGGCATATTGGTCATGGGGTGGCGGAGTTGGGCCACGATGTTTTCCGGGGTCGCCGGTTTTTTCGATATCGGGAGGGTCGGGTTCTTCAGTATCCCCTTCAGTCCGGGCCCTACAAAGGTGGCCGTGGTGTGGGCGTTATGGCAATATTCGCACTTCCTCGTGAAGAGGAGCTTGCCCGCCTCGATACTGTTGCTGTCCGTCTTCACGACTATCTTCAGCGGTTCTGCCTTCGCCGGGGGCCCGGCCGGCCGTCTCGTCTCCTGCGCACAGGCTGATAACAGGCTGATTGCCAGAAGCATGCATGCGAAGATCAGGTAGTTCCTGTTCATATTCATAATCCTCTGTCGTATATCCTTACTGGCAGTATACCGAAAATAACAGTCAAAGGAAAGCCGCTTTTTCGAACGCTGTAATACCCGTCATCGGCGTGTTAGCTTTTGATTGAGTCAGATGCGGGCATGCCCTCCGAAAAATTTCACATCGGAGCGATTTGTGGTCATCGCAAGAAAAATTCTGGATTCCCGCTCAACGGACCGCGGGAATGACTAACTCTTTTTTTTCCCGATACCCCGTCCGCTTGCGGCGGTAGTTTATGTGCACAACATGCCGAAATGTATCACCCCCTGGGCACGCTGTCAATAAGTAGTCTGCAGTAATATGCATGCACAGAACTGCATTTAATGCATTTAATTGCACAAATTGCTGCTGATCCCGATTCACCGGAAAATAACCCGCTCACTTGCAACAATCTCATAACTATACAATAATATGGATATTTAGCGGGATGCACCGTAGCGCAGGGATCTGCCTGATACGGTTCCCATAACTGGTATGGTACTTGATAAGAGACTGTCAAGGCACGGGTGTGTCATATGGACAGGACAGCTGACCGCCCCGGAATCTCTGCTGACAAATAAATACGGGAAATACGGATCAGGAGGAACGAGGAATGAACAGCAGGTCATCAGCAGGGGCGCGCTTCAGGGAGGCGGTCAGGAACGAAAAGCCCCTTCAGGTCGTCGGCGCGATCAACGCCTATGCAGCGCGTCTTGCGGAGCGGTCGGGTTTTAAGGCGCTTTATGTTTCAGGCGGCGGTGTTGCAGCAAGTTCCCTCGGGGTCCCTGACCTCGGCATCAGCACGATGGACGACGTTCTCACCGACGTCCGCCGGGTCACGGATATCACCGACCTTCCGGTTTTGGTGGATATAGATACAGGCTGGGGATCCGCCTTCAATATCGGACGCACGATAAAATCGATGATCAAATTCGGTGCCGCCGCTGTCCATATCGAGGACCAGGTACAGGCGAAACGCTGCGGCCACCGGCCCGGCAAGGCGATCGTAAGCAGGGACGAGATGGTCGACCGCATCAAGGCTGCGGTGGATGCGAAGACCGACTCCGACTTTGTGATCATGGCCAGGACCGACGCACTTGCAGTGGAGGGGCTGGAGGCCGCGTTAGAGCGTGCCCAGGCCTGTGCAGAGGCCGGGGCTGACATGATCTTCCCGGAGGCGATTACCGATCTGGAGATGTACAGAAAATTCGCGAAGGCGGTGAAGGTGCCGATCCTCGCGAATATTACCGAGTTCGGCTCGACACCCCTCTATACCGTAGAAGAACTCCGTACTGCTGATGTCTCGATCGTGCTCTACCCCCTATCTGCCTTCAGGGCAATGAGCAGGGCTGCCCTCGAGGTCTACGGCGCGATCCGCAAGGAAGGGTCGCAGAAGGGCGTCATTGACAGGATGCAGCCGAGGGCGGAGCTCTACGAATATCTCGACTATCATGCCTTTGAGCAGAAACTCGATAAAATCTTTTCCAAGGAGAACGGACAATGAGCACAGCGACGATGCCGATAGCCGAAGCACCAGCCCCGAGAGTGAAGAAGTCGGTCGCCCTCTCCGGTGTGGTGGCGGGGAACACCGCAGTCTGCACTGTTGGACGCACGGGGAACGACCTGCATTACCGGGGATACGACATACAGGAACTGGCGATGGAGTCGACCTTCGAGGAGGTATCCTACCTCCTCGTCCATGGTGAACTGCCGACCCATTCAGAACTGAAGGACTACCGCAAAAAGCTGAGGGGTCTTAGAGGCATACCCTCCAGCGTGAAGTCCGCCCTGGAGGACATCCCGGCGGCTGCGCACCCCATGGATGTTCTCCGGACAGGCTGCTCCGTCCTCGGCACCGTGCTGCCGGAGAAGGAGGACCGGAATATCCAGGGCACGCGGGACATCATCGACCGGCTTGTTGCCTCGTTCGGTTCAATGCTCCTTTATTGGTGGCACTTCAGCCAGAACGGCAGGAGGATCGAAGTCGAGACCGACGACGAGACTGTGGCGGGGCACTTCCTGAACCTGCTCCATGGGGAAAAGGCGTCCCCGCTTCAGGAGCGGGCGCTCGACCAGTCCCTGATCCTCTATGCCGAGCATGAGTTTACCGCCTCCACCTTTGCAGCCCGTGTTATCGCGGGGACCCTCTCGGACACTTACTCTGCGATCACCGGTGCGATCGGCGCTCTCCGGGGACCGAAGCACGGTGGCGCGAACGAGGCTGCCCACGAGATTCAGAGGCGCTACCGCAATGCGGACGAGGCGGAGGCGGATATCAGGGCGCGTGTGGCGAACAAGGAGATCATCATCGGCTTCGGCCACCCGGTCTATACCGTCGCGGACCCTAGAAACCATATCATCAAGGAGATCGCCCGCAACCTTTGCAAGGACGGGGACAACATGAACCTCCACCAGATCGCCGACCGTATCGAGGAGGTGATGAAGAGGGAGAAGAACATGTTCGCCAACCTCGACTGGTATTCGGCGGTGTCGTATCACATGATGGGAGTGCCGACCGCCATGTTCACCCCGCTCTTCGTCATCTCCAGGACGACCGGCTGGGGCGCCCATGTCATTGAACAGCGCCTGGATAACAAGATCATCCGTCCCTCTGCGAATTACATAGGGATCGAAGACAGACAGTACGTGCCGATCGGGGAAAGGGGCTGAGACGATAATGAGTCTGCAGATCCCGAATGTTCGTCCGAAACCGGACAAGGTCCTCGTAGACATCGCGGACTATGTCAGCGGCTACAGGATAAAGTCAAAAGAGGCCTTCGACACTGCACGGTACTGTCTCATGGACACCCTCGGCTGCGGTCTCGAGGCGCTCGGCTATCCCGCATGCACCAAGCTCCTCGGCCCGATCGTCCCCGGGACAATCGTGCCGGACGGCTCTAGGGTGCCGGGCACCCAGTTCCAGCTTGACCCGTTACAGGCGGCCTTCAATATCGGCGCGATGATCCGGTGGCTCGACTTCAACGATACCTGGCTTGCCGCGGAATGGGGCCACCCCTCGGACAACCTCGGCGGCATCCTTGCGATAGCCGACCATCTTTCACGGAAGGCGGCTGCGGAAGGAAAGACGCCCCTGGTGATGAAGGACGTACTGACAGGCATGATCATGGCCCACGAGATACAGGGGGTTATCGCGCTCGAAAACGCCTTCAACCGCGTCGGATTAGACCATGTCGTCCTCGTCAAGGTCGCCACGGCGGCGGTCGTGACGAAGATGCTCGGCGGGACGAAAGACGATATCATCGATGCGGTCTCGAATGCATGGATCGACGGGCAGTCCCTCAGGACTTACCGCCACGCGCCGAACACGGGATCGAGAAAGTCCTGGGCTGCGGGCGACGCGACAGCGCGCGGCGTGCGTTTGGCACTTATGACGATGAAGGGAGAGATGGGTTATCCCTCCGCCCTGACCGCAAAGACCTGGGGGTTCTATGACGCGGTCTTCCGCGGCAACGAGTTTAAATTCCAAAGGCCCTATGGCTCCTATGTGATGGAACATGTGCTTTTCAAGATATCCTTTCCCGCCGAGTTCCACGCCCAGACAGCGGTAGAATGCGCAATGCAGCTCCACCCGAAGGTGAAGGACAGGCTCGACCTGATAAAGAAGATCGAGATCACGACACACGAATCGGCTATCAGGATCATCGACAAAAAAGGCCCCCTGCATAACCCCGCTGACCGTGACCATTGCATGCAGTACATGGTCGCGATAGGTCTCATCTCCGGAAGACTCACCTCGGCCGACTATGAAGACGCTGTTGCTTCAGACCCGAGGATCGATGCCCTCAGGGATAAGATGTCCTGTATCGAGAACCCTCAGTATACGAAGGACTACCATGACCCTTCAAAAAGGTCGATTGCCAATGCGATCCGGATCTTTTTCAGGGATGGGACGAAGACTCCGCAGGTCGAGGTCGAATACCCGATAGGCCATCGCCGCCGCAGGAAAGAGGGGATGCCGCTCCTTGTCGAAAAGTTCAGGACGAACCTCGCCCGCCGGTTCCCGGCCAGGCAGCAGGGCGCGATCCTCAAGGTCTGCCTTGATCCGAAAAGGCTGGATGCGATGCCGGTGCACGAGTTCGTGGACATGTTCGTGATCTAGCTGCGTGGATTGCGCCGGCTCTCTCCTCTGCGCATCGACAGGCCTGTCGAGGTTGACTGCTATCGCCACGGCGGGATTCTCCCGTTTGTCCTCCGCCAGCTGATTGCCGGGTGAGCGCATTTCATGTATTATGAAAGACAGCGCACGGCGGGGGCCGGAAGACAATAAATACATAAATAGAGTCACGGGAGGTAAGAGAAGTGGGCGCGTACGAGAAGATATTTCAACGGAGCATAGAAGATCCTGAGGGCTTCTGGGCCGAGGCAGCCGGGGCGATCGACTGGCACAAGAAGTGGGATAAGGTCCTCGATGATTCGAACAAGCCCTTCTACCGGTGGTTCACAGGAGGCGAGCTGAACACCTGCTATAATGCGCTCGACCGGCATGTCGGGAGGGGGAGGGCTGATCAGGTCGCCCTGATCTATGACAGCCCGGTGACCAATACGATCCAGAAGTTCACCTATGCCGAACTCCTCGATCTCGTCTCCCGCTTTGCCGGCGGACTGAAGAATCTCGGCGTGGCCAAGGGAGACACGGTGATCATCTATATGCCGATGATCCCCCAGGCGGTGATCGCGATGCTCGCCTGCGCCAGGCTCGGCGCCGTCCACTCGGTCGTCTTTGGCGGGTTCGCTCCCCATGAACTCGCCATCCGTATAGATGATGCACGGCCGAAGGTTATCGTCACCGCATCGGGGGCGATCGAGGGGGCGCGTATCCTGGAATATAAGCCTATGCTCGACAAGGCGATCGAACTTGCCAAAAACAAACCCGGGAAGTGTGTCATCTTCCAGCGCAGGTTCGTGAAGGCGGCGATGCACAGGGACCGCGATGTCGACTGGGAGCAGCTCGCCTCAGGGGCGGAGCCTGCGGAATGTGTTCCGGTGAAGGCAACCGATCCTCTTTATATCCTTTACACGTCCGGCACGACCGGCGTTCCGAAGGGCATCGTGAGGGACAACGGAGGCCATGCGGTCGCACTGAGATGGAGCCTCGAACATATCTATGACACGAAGCCCGGGGAGGTCTACTGGGCTGCCTCTGACGTGGGGTGGGTCGTCGGCCATTCCTATATCGTCTACGGTCCTCTTCTCACAGGCTGCACCACCGTGATCTATGAGGGGAAGCCTGTCGGCACCCCGAACCCCGGTGCCTTCTGGCGGGTGATATCCCAGCACGGCGTCAAGACGCTCTTCACCGCACCGACCGCGTTCCGCGCGATAAAGAGAGAAGACCCCATCGGCGAACACATGAAGAAATACGACCTGTCGGGCTTCAAGTATCTCTTCCTTGCAGGAGAGCGGCTCGACCCCGACACCTACCACTGGGCACACGACAGGCTGGACAGGCCTGTGATAGACCACTGGTGGCAGACAGAGTCAGGATGGCCTATCACCGCGAACTGCATGGGGATCGAACCGTTTACGATAAAGCCGGGGTCCTCGACCAAGCCGGTCCCCGGATTCAACGTCTGTATCCTCGATAACGACGGTAAATCCCTCGGCCCGAAACAGGAAGGACTCGTCGCGATAAAGCTGCCTCTGCCGCCGGGGACATTGCCGACCCTCTGGAACGCGGACGAGAGGTTTCTGCTTGCGTATATGAACATGTTTCCCGGTTATTACTTCACCGCCGACGGCGGTTATATTGACGAGGAAGGCTACGTCTTCGTGATGGGCAGAGTCGACGATGTTATAAACGTCGCCGGCCACAGGCTCTCGACAGGCGAGATGGAGGAGATCATCTCGACCCACCCGGATGTTGCCGAATGCGCGGTCATTGGCGCGGGAGACTCCATCAAGGGGCAGCTGCCTGTCGGGTTTGCCGTGCTCAAGGCCGGTGCGAAGAAGACCCCCGAGGAGATCCGGAAGGAACTGACAAAGCTGATCAGGGACGAGATCGGCCCGATCGCCTGCTACAAGGAGACCGCGGTGGTTGCAAGGCTGCCGAAGACCCGGTCCGGCAAGATCCTGCGCGGCACGATGCGGAAGATCGCCGACGGCGATGAGTTTAAGGTCCCTTCAACGATTGACGACCCGGCGATCCTCGGGGAGATCGAGCATGCGTTGAAGGGCATCGGGTTTGCGAAGAAGAAATCGGACTACCTGGTTCTGTAGCCCGGGACCTATGGAGGTGATTCGGAATCAATGAACACAGCTGTCGGCAGGAAGATCGTCATGTCGGTCACAGGGGTGTCGATGATCGCCTTTGTGACGGTGCACCTTCTCGGGAATTCGACCCTCTATGCGGGCCCTGAGGGCATTAACGCCTATGCCGCGGCGCTCCACCGCTTCGGTGTCGTTATCTGGGCGTTTCGCCTGACGCTGTTCGCCATGTTCTCATTGCATGTAATCTACGGAGTCCAGCTGTATCTCGACAACAGGGTTGCGAAGCCGAATGGATATGCGGTGGCGAAGAACATTGCCTCGACCTTTGCCGGCCGCAACATGATATGGACCGGACTCTTGATCGCGGGGTTTGTTTTTTACCATCTGCTCCAGTTCACCTTCCAGACGGTCGGACCAGGGCCCGCGGCGGCAGCGCATCCGGATTCTGCCGGTCGTCCCGATGTCTTTACGATGGTGGTTCAGGGTCTCGGGAGTTATGCCGTATCCGGATTATATTGCATCGGTCTCGCAGCGGTTGGACTCCACCTCGGCCACAGCATCCAGTCCGCAGTCCAGACGCTGGGCCTGAACAGCGAGAGGAGCCTTCCTCTGGTAATCAGGGGTGGGACGCTTGCCGCGCTGCTCATTTTCCTCGGGTTCATATCAATCCCCCTTGCGATCCTTGCGGGGGTTGTGAAATAGGAAAATGAGAAGATGCCGATATTTTCTGAGACGGCCGAACACGAGACATCTGGTGAATCTTCGGGAGACCGGCTCATGACCCTGGACGGGAAATGTCCTTCAGGTCCTCTTCCGGGGAAATGGGAGAAACATTGCCATGACCTGAAACTCGTGAGCCCCGCGAACAAGCGGAAATACAGGATTATCGTTGTCGGCACCGGGCTTGCGGGCGCCTCGGCGGCCGCGACACTCGGAGAACTCGGGTACAACGTAGAGTCGTTCTGCTACCAGGACAGCCCGCGCCGCGCCCACAGCATCGCTGCGCAGGGAGGCATCAACGCCGCGAAGAACTACCCCAATGACGGAGACAGCACCTACCGGCTCTTCCACGACACGATCAAGGGGGGAGACTTCAGGGCGCGCGAGGCGAATGTCTACAGGCTGGCGTCGATCAGTTCCCGCATCATCGATCAGTGCGTTGCCCAGGGAGTCCCCTTTGCCCGTGACTACGCAGGATATCTCGATACCCGCTCCTTCGGCGGAGCCCAGGTCTCACGGACCTTCTATGCCCGGGGCCAGACAGGCCAGCAGTTGCTCCTGGGCGCCTATGCGGCACTTTCGCGACAGGTGCGGGCAGGGACGGTGAGGATCCATCCGCGGACCGAGATGCTCGACCTGGTTGTTGTGAACGGAGAGGCGAAGGGGATCACGGTGCGCGATATGGTCACCGGAAGGATCAGCGGGCATGCGGCAGATGCAGTCTGCCTCTGCACCGGGGGATATACGAACGTCTTTTATCTCTCGACGAATGCGATGGGCAGTAATGTGACCGCGACATTCAGGGCATACCGGAAGGGCGCCTTTTTTGCGAACCCCTGCTATACTCAGATCCATCCGACATGCATCCCTGTCACAGGCGACCATCAGGCGAAGCTCACACTCATGTCAGAGTCCTTGAGGAACGATGGAAGGGTATGGGTGCCGAAGGTCAGGGCGGACAGACGGCCCCCGCATGAGATCCCGGAGGAAGAGAGGGATTACTATCTCGAACGCAAGTACCCGGCATTCGGCAACCTCGCGCCCCGTGACATTTCGTCAAGGGCGGCAAAGGAGGTCTGCGACGGAGGGCACGGCGTGGGGCCTGGAGGACGCGGCGTGTACCTTGATTTTTCGGATGCAATCAGCCGCGTGGGCGAAGGGAAGATCCGCGAGCGGTATGGCAACCTCTTCGAGATGTATGAAAAGATCACGGGTGAAGACGCCTATAAACGTCCGATGCGCATCTATCCCGCGCCCCACTATGCCATGGGAGGGCTCTGGGTCGATTATAACCTCGAGAGCAGCCTCCCCGGCCTCTTCGTGCTCGGGGAGGCGAATTTCTCGGACCATGGGGCAAATCGTCTTGGTGCGTCCGCGCTGATGCAGGGGCTTGCAGACGGGTATTTCATTATTCCGCATACGATCTCGCACTACCTTGCGCAGACGAGGCCGGGCGCCGCAAACCAGGGAGACCCCGCATTCATACAGTCTGTCGAGGCGTGCGAGGCCCTGATCAAGAAACTGCTCTCGATAAAGGGGAAGAAGACGGTGAACGAGTTCCACCGGGAACTCGGGAGGATCATGTGGGAGGACGCAGGCATGGCAAGGAGCAGGGAAAGCCTTGAGCGGGCACTCAGACGTATTCCTGAACTGCGTGCCGAATTCTGGGAGAACGTGATCATCCCGGGTGGCGAGGCCGAACTGAACCAGGAACTCGAAAAGGCGGGGAGGGTGGCCGATTTCCTCGAGTTCGGCGAACTCCTGGCACGCGACGCCCTGCACAGGAACGAATCCTGCGGGGGGCATTTCCGCACGGAGTACCAGACCCCCGACGGGGAGGCGAAGCGGGACGATGAGAATTATTGTTATGCTGCGGCCTGGGAGTATAAGGGTGACGGCAGGGAGCCTGAACTTCACAAGGAGCCTCTTGTTTTCGAGGATGTGCACCTTGCGGTCAGAAGTTATAAGTAATGGATCTGACCCTTTTTGTCTGGAAACAGAGCGGCCCGGAAGCTCCCGGGAGACTCGAAGAATACAGGGCAAAGGATATCACGCAGGACATGTCCTTTCTGGAGATGCTCGATATGGTGAACGAAGGGCTGATCAGGGAAGGCAGGGATCCGATCGCCTTTGACCATGACTGCCGCGAGGGGATCTGTGGCATGTGCTCCCAGGTCGTCAATGGCGTGCCCCACGGACCTCTTGAAAAGACGACGATCTGCCAGTTGCATATGAGGCATTTCAGGGACGGGGACACGCTCTACATAGAACCCTTCCGCGCACGGGCCTTCCCGGTGATCAGGGACCTGATCGTTGACAGGTCCGGCCTCGAAAGGATTATCCGGTCAGGAGGATACATATCGGTCCATACAGGCGGCGTTCCCGACGCAAACGTGATCCTCATCCCGAAGGCAGACGCGGACATTGCGATGGATGCTGCGGAGTGCATAGGGTGCGGCGCCTGCGTGGCCGCATGCCCGAACGGCTCTGCCATGCTCTTCACCGCGGCCAAGGTGGCGCACCTCGCCCTGCTGCCGCAGGGCAGGGCCGAGGGGGCGCGTCGTGTCTGCCTGATGACCGAGGAGATGATGAAGGAGGGCTTCGGCAGCTGCGGCAACCATTACGAGTGCCAGTCCGTCTGCCCCAAGGGGATCAAGGTGAAGTTCATCGCCAAACTCAACAGGGAGTTTATCAAGGCGAAGGTGAAGGGGGGATAGGGCTGACCGCCCGGGGAGAGCCGGACCCGAGATGCTTCAGCGCGGATTCGTGAATGCGGTGTGACGCTGGGATGGGTTATTATATATATAGCTGGTTTTGCCGGATACGGGCCGGGCAAAGAAGAGGCTGTGTTTGGTGATTGAATCTGAGGATACTTCTATCAGGTGCTCGAAAGTGGAGATTTCGAATTCCGGAATAAGTGAACATGACGGTGACAGGATTGTGGTCACCATCCCGAGGGAACAGATCCGGCAGATCAGGCTCTGCTATGATACCGACTCGAGGAACCCGTTCTGCCAGTACTTTCTGGGGTTTACCCTTCTTTCGCTCGGACTGATAGGCCTGGTGGTCACCTTTTTTGCGGGGATGCGCGCGGACTCGCCGGCGCAGGCCGAGCCGGGGACATTTATACTTCCCCTTGTCCCTGTGGCCCTCTGGCTCATGGTCGGGGTCGGCTTCTGGCTTTTAATGGGGATATTCAGGGCCAGATATCATCTGTGGATCGATACCGAAGAGGGAATACGCAGAATTTTTTTCGGCAAGAAGGTGGATATCGCGGAGATCCGGCAGTTGGTGAGAAGGGCACACCTGAATTTCGGCTATGAGATTGATGTGTCTGTCCTGGAGAAAAATCACCTTTCTTCCTGATCCCGGGAGCCTTTATTTTTTTCTTCCTCTTTTCTGAACAGGGCCGAGTTTATGCCGTACTTCCTCATCAGGTGCTGGAGTGACTGGCGCTCTATGCCGGCAGATTGGGCGGCCAGGGAGACATTTCCCTCGGTGCGGCGCAGCAGGCTAGAAATATACTCAATATTGAATGCGGCGAGCACCTTTTTCCTTGCCTCCCTGTAGTCGAGGCCGTCTGTCTCAAGCGTGCCGTTTGGAGAGGTGAGCAGTTCCGCGCTGTTCCCGAAGTCCCCCGGGGCGAGCAGGTTGTTTTTTGAAAAGATTACCGCACGTTTTATCTCGTTCTGAAGTTCCCGGGCATTTCCCTTCCACTGGCGGGAGACGAGAAATTGGATCGCTTCCTCAGTGAGCCTTCTCTGCTCCAGCCCAAGTTCTCCGCAGAACAGGGAGAGAAAGTGGTAGGCGATGAGGGGTATATCCTCGGGTATGTCCCTGAGAGGAGGGGTCTGGACCGAAACGACATTGAGCCGGTAGTAAAGGTCGGACCTGAATAGTCCTGCTGCAACATTCCCCTCCAGGTCCCTGTTTGTGGCAGCAACGACCCGTACATCCACCCTCCTGGTTGTGGTATCCCCGAGCGGTTTCAGTTCTCTTTCCTGCAGTACCCTGAGGAGTTTAGCCTGTAAAGAGGAGGATATGTCGCCTATCTCGTCCAGGAACAGGGTCCCTCCCTCGGCCGTCTGGAAAAGCCCTTCCCTGTCTGAGTTGGCCCCGGTAAAGGCGCCTTTGCGATAGCCGAAGAGTTCGCTTTCCAGTATGTTTTCAGGGATTGCCGGACAGTTGACGACTACAAACGGTTTGCCCGTCCTGTTGCTGAGGCTGTGGATCATGCGGGCCGCGAGTTCCTTCCCGGTCCCGGTCTCGCCTGTGATGAGCACCGTCACTTCAGTCCTGGCGACAAGTTTTATCGTATCCGTAAGTTCCTTCATCCGGGGGGACTCTCCCACGAAAAAGGTCTCTTTTTCCTTTTCCCGGATCCTTCTTTCCAGGTCCGTGTTCCTCTGAAGAAGGTGCTGATGCTCCAGCGCGCGCCTTACGGTATGCAGCAGTCTCTCCTCCTCAAAGGGCTTGGTGATGAAGTCGTAGGCCCCTTCTTTCATCGACTCCACCGCGGTCTCCACCGCGCCATAGGCGGTCATGATGATCACCGGCAGCGTAGCGTCTTTTTTCTTAATGATCTGCAGAAGCTCCATGCCGTCCATGCCCGGCATCTTCATGTCGGCAAGAACGCAGTGGACGATATTCTCCTCAAGTATGAGCAGGGCAGCCTCCGCGCTGTCGGCCGTGAACGTCTCCAGCTTCAACTCGTTCCGGATGAGCCTCTCAAGAAAACGGGTCATATCCCGGTTGTCGTCAACTATAAGAATCGTCTGCGTCATCCCTTGCCTCCGTTAAGGGGAAACCAGAGCGTGAATACAGCTCCATTTCCTCCCTCGCTTTTTACGGAAATCTCCCCTTTGTGTTCCTTTACTATACCGTAGCTCACCGCAAGCCCCAGGCCGGTTCCCTGCCCCGGAGGCTTTGTAGTGAAAAAGGGCTCAAATATCTTGTCCCTGATCTCTTCGGCGACTCCCGGGCCGGTATCCGCAAAGGTGATCTTTATGCCGTTTCGCTCCCTGTCGAATTCTGTCCCGACAGTAATGCTGCCTCCCTGCGTCATGGCCTGAGAGGAGTTCCGCAGAAGGTTCGTGAAGACCCTCTGCAATTTGTCTTCGTCTGCAGACAGGGCGGGCAGTCCGGGGCCGAACTCCCTGATTATCCTGATGCCGCCATTGCGGAGCATTTCTTCATGCGCGGTTATCGCGGCATCGATTGTTGCATTGACGTCTATAGGGATGCGGTTGGCCTTTGTCTGGCGCGAGAAATTCAGGAGGTCTTCAACTATTATTTTGCAGAGACGCGCATTGTTGTAAACGATATCGAGGTCTTCCTTTGTCTGCCCCTGATTCGTGCATTGTTTGCGCAGCATCTTCGTGTAGCCGAGAATAAGGCTGAGAGGATTATTGATTTCATGGGCCACGCCCGCTGCCAGCTGGCCTATGGAGGCGAGCTTGCTTGCCTGCAGTACCCGCTCCTCCATTTCCTTGCGCTCTTCCTCGGATTCCTTCAGGTACCCCATCATGCGGTTGAAAGATTCGGCCAGTTCGGACACTTCTTCATAGGCCTGTGCGTCGAAATGGATGTCGAGGCCCCGCCGCCGGTTGACTACGTCCTTGAAAAAAGAGCTTACCTGTTTCAGGGGGACCACCGCCAGACGATAGTGGAAGTAATTGAGGCCGGCAAAGAGCGCAGCCATGCCGGCAATCCCGAACAGGAAAAAAGAAAAGACAACCTGCCGCAGTTGCCTGAAGGTGCCGCGCACCGGGACGGCGATTGACTCCAGGCCCACAACCTCGCCGACCTTCCAGTGGCGGCCGTGTACCTTGCCGTAATGGTGGGTAATGGACTCCGGGGAAGAAGCCGGATCTCCATGGCAGAGGAGGCATGCCTCTTCCATGACGATCGCCTTTAGATGCAGAAAATACTCCTCGCCGTTCCTTGTGGTAAGGCCCTTCCATTCCTTCGAAGCGACCCGATCAGAGGCTTGGAACTGTCTGATAAAGCCTTCTTCAAAGGTGTCGGCCCTGTTGGCAGGATTCATCGGATCGACCGAGACACGTCTGTAAATATAGTGCGGGAACCTCTGTATAAACCTTTTCATGATTCCCATGTTCATAAAGGAACTGGACATGACCTGTTGTATGAACACATCGCCGGGAAGGGCATGGAATATCTGGGGGCGCAGCTCATCACGGGCATATTCCATTGTCGCGTCGATATGTCCGAGCACGAGATCTGTTTTTTCGTAGGCCTCCCTGATATATATCTTTTTCAGATAATCATACGTCAGAAAAGAAAAAACCGAGATTATGCAGAGCAGGATCATGCCCAGCCCCAGCATGAACTTGCCGGTGAGTGTTGTTGCGCTGCGCCGTATAGTGCCCAGCCAGCCCGGTCCCGGGGCCTCTGACTTTGCCCCGGAAATTATATCGCTGTCTGCGGGATCAGGTTTCCGGTCTTTCATTGTGTCCTTTTATCGCTGGGCCGGAAGCCTCTTTCCACAGCCACTTTTAAAGGGTGCCTGCTGCTGCGGCGTTTTCCTGACAACAGAGATACATGCTTTATTATAGTCGAAAATTCAAGGGGGCTGACAGAGCAGCCCCCTTGAAGGCAGGTTGGTACCCCTCCGGTTCAGGCGGCACTATGCCGCATCCACGAATTCTCTTGCCGCCTCTGCCGCTTCCGCATCGATTTCTGCCTTGTTTGTTGCCGAAAAGAAGGCGGAGAGCAGATTCAGTGCGAGCAGTACACCGATGACCACCAGGAAGCCATGCATGAAGGCATTATCCTTTATTGCGACAGGGATGTTGCTGTTGCTGAATACATGCTGGACATTGGTATAGCCTTTATCTGTCAGGTACTGATGCTCCAGGGAGGTGAATATGACCCCGGAGATGTCAACGCCGAAGATAAGCCCAAGTGACCGCATCATATTCAAAACGCCTCCTGCCACCCCGAGTTTTTCCTTCGGAGCCGAGCCCATTATGGCGCTGTTGTTGGGCGGGGTGAACAGACCCATCCCAATCCCGAGGAGGACAAGCACCGACACAAGCAGGGGCAGCTGCGCGGAGACGCCCATGAACATGAGGGCGAAGCAGGCCAGCGCGGAGATGAGCATGCCCGAGGTCGTCATCATCCTTGGGCCGTACTTGTCAGAGATATGACCCGAAAATGGCGCGACCACAGCCATGGCAAGCGGTACAGGGGTGAGCAGGGCGCCGGTAAGGGCGACGCTGTAACCGAGCACCTTCTGCAGGTAAAAGGGCATCATGAACATGATCGCGAAGAGGACATAATACGACAACATGCCGGTCAGGTTTCCCAGGAGAAACG
>JAKAIE010000128.1 GCA_021814475.1 Nitrospirota bacterium | reverse complement strand
ACGCTGCCATGTTCAGCTACCTGTATCTTCCTCTCCTGCTTATCCTCTTTGGCCTGATATTCAGAGGTGTAGGACTCGAGTTCAGGGGAAAGATCGACTTCCCGGGCGGAAACGGAATCGCCGATGCGGCGATATTCCTGGGAAGTTTTCTTCCGGCCCTTCTGTTCGGCGTTGCCTTCGGCAATATATTTCAGGGTCTCCCGGTCGACGCATCAGGATATCACGGCAGTCTGATGACGCTCCTGAATCCATACGGGCTCCTGAGCGGTCTGCTCTTCGTCCTCTTTTTCCTGATGCACGGCGCCCTCTACCTTGCAATGAAGACAGAAGGGGATCTCCGGCTGCGCACAATAAAGACGGCCGGGATGCTGTGGGCCGGCCTGCTGTTTACCATCACCGTCTTCCTTGTCCTGACCCATTTTCGGACCGCCCTCTCCCTGAACTATCGCACAGCCCCAGCGTTCCTGGTCATGCCCGCGGCGTCAGTAACGGCCTTGCTGTCAGTGCGGTTCTTTCTGTCAGGGGCACGTTATACAGGGGCATTCATTGCATCGTTCTTCTCATTGCTTTCGCTTATCCTGACCGGCATCGTCGGGCTGTACCCCAATCTCATTCCCTCTAGCATCGACCCGAAATACAGCCTCACCATATTCAATACGTCCTCCGGCAGCTATACCCTCACGATCATGACAATCGTTGCCCTTGCATTGATTCCGGTCGTGATCGCCTACCAGGCGTGGGTATACAGGATCTTCAGGGGCACGGTCCGGGAAGATCCTTCCGGCGGATATTGAGCGGATACTGAAAAGCCCGCCGCGAGAATCCCGGGGCGGGCCTTTCTAATTCAGACGATCAGGTAACTACTTGGAAGGTACAGCGGGCGCCGGTGCTACAGGAGCAGCAGGCACAGCGGGTGCCGCCGGCTGTGTCCCCTGAACGGGCCCCGCTCCGGGGGCCTGCGGCATGGTCTTCTTCTGGTCCATCACCCCGCCGGTAACAGAGGACTTCACCACCGAGCCTCCCCTGGTCGCGGCCACAGCCAGCAGAAGGGATGTCAGCATGAAGACGATCGCAGCTCCGGTGGTCAGTTTCCCCAATACGGTCGTTGCGCCGCGCGCACCGAAGAGTGTCTGGCCCGAACCGCCGAAGGCGGCCCCGAGTTCAGCGCCTTTGCCGCTCTGTATAAGGACGATAAAAATCATGAACAAGCAGACCATCACATGGACAATCAAAAGCAGTGTAGTAAGCATTAACTCTCCTTTTTAAACGATACGATCTTCACGAAGCTCTCCGGCTTCAGGCTCGCGCCTCCCACGAGCGCCCCGTTGACATCCTTGCAGGCCATCAGGCTGTCTACGTTTTCCGGCGTGACGCTGCCGCCGTAGAGGATCCTGATCTCTCCGGCCCTGCTCCCGTACAGACCTGAAAGCACGTTGCGGATAAAGGCATGGACCTCCTGGGCCTGATCCACAGTAGCGGTCTTCCCGGTGCCGATGGCCCAGATCGGTTCATACGCCACCACGAGGTTGTCGGGATCGACTCCGGCAAGCCCCTGCTCGACCTCACGCCTGATCACGTCAAAGGTCTTTCCGCCCTCACGTTCCTCGAGCGACTCGCCGCAGCAGAATATCACGCCAAGGCCTGCCTTCAGGACCGCCTTGATCTTTTTATTAACGACCTGGTCATCTTCATGGAAATACTGCCGTCTCTCGGAATGGCCGACGATCACATGACGGCATCCCGCGTCGACAAGCATCGCCGGAGCCACTTCTCCCGTGTACGCGCCCTTCTCTTCCCAAAAGACGTCCTGGGACGACAAAAGCACATTGCTCCCCTTCATCTCCTCCGCCGCCGCAGAAAGTGCAGTGAACGGGGGCGCGACAACAATATCCACGTCACGAAGCTCTTTAACCATGGGGATGAAGCTCTTAAGAAAATCCCTCGTCTCCCCGATCGTCTTGTTCATCTTCCAGTTGGCTGCGATAAAGTATTTCATAGACAGATAATGTATCGCATTCAGCCCGTTTTCGTCAAGAGTTGCGGGGACTAACTGGTCCTCAGCGCATCCACGATATTCATCCTGGAGGCCCTGAAAGCCGGAAACAGCCCCCCTACAAGACCCATTCCTATGGAGAAAGCCAGGGACTGAAGCACGATCGGCAGATTCAGGGTAAACCGGAAGGCCAGTTCGGAAAACGTCTGGAAGTTTACCGTCGATACGGTAAAGAACTGGAGAAACGCCGCGAAGAAAAGGCCGAGGAGGCCGCCGATGAGTCCGAGGAAGAGGGATTCGATGAGAAAGGCCGCAAGGATGGACCTCCGGTGGAACCCCAGGGCACGGAGCGTCCCGATCTCCGCAACCCGGTTCGCGACCGCGGCATACATCGTGATCATCGCGCCGATAATCGCGCCGAGGGAAAAGATGACAGTCAGGGACATCCCGAGAATGCGGAGAAACTTCGCCATCATCTCGGACTGGTCCGCATAGTATCGCGACTCGCGCCGCGCCTCGAGGGTCAGCCTCGGGTCGGACTCGATTCTTTTTTTCACCGCGTCGAAGGCGGAGGATTCGCGGAGCCTGAAGATGACCGACGAGTAGACCGGTCTCCGGAAGGCCTGCATCAGCTGGTCGGCATCACCCCAGATCTCGGAGTTGAAGCCGGTGTTCCCTGCGTCGAAGATACCGACGACCGTCCAGTCCCTGAGGCTGAACCGCAGCACCTCTCCCACCCCGCCTCCCTTGAACCTCCTGGCGATGCTGGTGCCGGCAATGATCTCGGAAGACCCGGGTCTCGGCATTCTCCCCTCTATAAGCCTCACCTGGGGACGGAGCAGCAGCGAGTTCTCATCCGTCCCCCTGATCACCACCAGAGAAGGCCTGTTGCTGCCCCGCTTGGGCAGGTTGATAAGGACGACAACCTCTTTCGAAAGGACCGGCCTGCCGTTGCCCCCGATCGCCACCTCAGGCTGCGCTTCGACGATCGCCGCCTGGGGCCTCTCCACTCCGCTCTGGACCTCGGAATTGGAGGCCTTTCTGATCACCACGACATTATCATAAGAACCGGTCTCGACGAGGGTCTTCTGCAGCCCCTCGGCCAGCATCAGTATCGCGGCAAACACGAAGACGACGAGTGCCATGCCGAGGGTCGTAAAGACGGTCGTCAGTTTTCTCGTGAGGAGATTTCTGTAGCTGTAGGCAAGAGGCAGCCGCATATTAAAACATCCTCCCTATCACCCGGTCCTTCTGAGAGCCCCGGCGATGCTGATATTCATCGTCCTGACGGCGGGGATCAGCGCGGCGGCGACCCCCACGATAAGCCCGGCGGCGGCATCAAGGTACACCGTCTCTCTCGAAACAATGAACACGGGAAAAAAGGTGCCCATTGCGGTCCCGAATGCGTGAGCCAACGGGTACGTCAGCACAATTCCCAGCACACACCCGATCATCGTGATGACCACGGACTCCCCGAAGATCAGCACTGCAATGCGCCATCTCTGGAAACCGAGGGTCTTGAAGACCGCGTATTCACCCGTACGCTCCCTGACGGTCATCGCCATCGTATTGGCTACCACAACCAGGATGATCACGATGACAACGTACGAAACGAGACGGATCGCCATGATGATGGCATCACTCATCGCCACAAAGCCCATCTGGAAGGCCTTTTCGCTCTGCGTAAGGGTCTCGGCTAGCGAGTTTTTAAAGGTCTCGTCAACAGCGACCGCCACGGAAGAGGCAAGGTCCGGGTGGGTCACCCCGATCATATAGAAGCCGACATTGTCGGCCCTCCGGGGACTGGTCTTCTTCAGTGTCTCATTGAGATAGTCCCACCTGAAGAAAAGCTGCGTCTCGTCCGTCGTCCTGAACCTGCCTTTATAGATGCCCCGAAGCACAAGCTCCCAGGCGCCGGGGAAAATCGTGCCCTTGAGGGTTATCGTATCCCCGACCTTCCAGCCGTATTTCGCGGCGACCTTTCTTCCGGCGACAAAGGCATTGCGCTCGCGGAGGAAGGCCGCGCGCTCGCCGGGAGTCAGTACGAACTCGGGGTAGAGATCGAGATACGACTGTGCATCTACCGCGAAATTCGGGATGAAGTTCTTCTCGTCGATATAGATCCCCCCGAACCAGTTCCCATAAGAGACCTGCTTTACTCCGGGCACCTGGCGGATCTTGTCCCGGTAGGAGAGGGGCAGATAGAAGATGATCGAGATCGAGTTGCGTGTCACGAGTCTGCTCGAGGAGGACGCCTCAACGCCGGCGTACCACGCATTGATCACGGTCCGGAGGAGGCCAAATGCAAGGATAGCGATGGTGATGCCGGTGATCGTCAGGAAGGTCCTGAGTTTGTGCCTGAATATGTTCCCGAGAAGATACTTAAGGACCAGCATCGTCGTTGAGGAGTCCCTTTTCCAGGTGGCGTATG
>JAKAIE010000055.1 GCA_021814475.1 Nitrospirota bacterium | reverse complement strand
CGCCCACGCGGGGCGCGACTCACGCTTCCCGCCCTGCTTCACCTGGACCTGAAGTTTCAATCCACGCGCCCACGCGGGGCGCGACCTGGCCCTCGGGTTGAAGAAGCCCGAAGAGATGTTTCAATCCACGCGCCCACGCGGGGCGCGACCGGAAACGGGGTCAGAATCGAAAAACAAGCCCCGGTTTCAATCCACGCGCCCACGCGGGGCGCGACAAATCACCGCCCTGCAATTACAAGTGCAGGACAGTTTCAATCCACGCGCCCACGCGGGGCGCGACGGGAACACGATAGTTTGCCACTCCTGCCGCACGGGTTTCAATCCACGCGCCCACGCGGGGCGCGACAGACGCTCATTGAGGCAGGAGGCGGCCATGTGTACGTTTCAATCCACGCGCCCACGCGGGGCGCGACGCAGATCCTCAAGACAGAGATAGACCAGATCCGGTTTCAATCCACGCGCCCACGCGGGGCGCGACAGTTGCCCGCACTGCGTCGGCTGGTTTGCCCCCGTTTCAATCCACGCGCCCACGCGGGGCGCGACGTCAACCCGGACGATATCGTGCCTTGCGTGCTGTTTCAATCCACGCGCCCACGCGGGGCGCGACGGCGGCGATGCCCCGGACATCTACCTTACTGACCAGTTTCAATCCACGCGCCCACGCGGGGCGCGACGTGCGGAGATAATGGGCCGCAGTGTCCTCACAAGTTTCAATCCACGCGCCCACGCGGGGCGCGACACGTACAAGAGGACATTCAGCGGGGCTAAACTGGTTTCAATCCACGCGCCCACGCGGGGCGCGACTCGCCACGGACGGGCTTAATAGCATCCGGGGCGGTTTCAATCCACGCGCCCACGCGGGGCGCGACGCCATTGAGGACATCCAAAAAGTCGGAATTGAAGTTTCAATCCACGCGCCCACGCGGGGCGCGACTACGGTATTCGGCCTCAACGGGCGCGGCATCAGTATGTTTCAATCCACGCGCCCACGCGGGGCGCGACGTCGGCGCATAGTCCACAAGCACCGGGATCGAATGTTTCAATCCACGCGCCCACGCGGGGCGCGACTTCCTTCAACTTCGCCTTGACGATTTCGTTCAGCGTTTCAATCCACGCGCCCACGCGGGGCGCGACCAACACGGCCCTGTTGAATCTCAGCCCGGCGTCGTTTCAATCCACGCGCCCACGCGGGGCGCGACTTGAGTTTGATACGCATATGGATGATTATTTGTTGGGTTTCAATCCACGCGCCCACGCGGGGCGCGACACAATCTTTTCCGCCATGCGTTCCGCCATCTTCAGTTTCAATCCACGCGCCCACGCGGGGCGCGACCCGCGCTGGTCCATTAATATCCCCGGGGTAGCAAGTTTCAATCCACGCGCCCACGCGGGGCGCGACTTACTCACCGCACCGCTGCATGTAGACTATGCCGTTTCAATCCACGCGCCCACGCGGGGCGCGACGTTACCGAGTCCTGCCACTAGTTCTATGGTCATGTTTCAATCCACGCGCCCACGCGGGGCGCGACCCCCCCGACTCCCGTGTCGTTTATCATTTCAGGGTTTCAATCCACGCGCCCACGCGGGGCGCGACGCCGACGATCGGGGCCTTGGCGGCCTCTGCGATGTTTCAATCCACGCGCCCACGCGGGGCGCGACCCCTATCTGTGTGCATGTCATCGCATCACCGATGTTTCAATCCACGCGCCCACGCGGGGCGCGACTGCGCTGCTATAACTGCAAAAAAACAAATACTAAAACAACTGCATTTTGCGAAGCTGCCTGTTTGAATGCAGCGAAATTTCAGTTGTCAAAGAACGAGTCGCAAAACCCTTTGATTCTTGGCGATTTTTCTGCTCCGCGAACCTCCTGGGAAACCTCTGTACACTTCAGGTTCGCACCCTTGCTAAATAAGCAAAGGCCCCTCCTGATCGATCGGCTCCTTTGCACCCACATGTTCAACCCTATTCTTCCAGTTCGAACCCAAATAATAATACCTCAGGCTGTCCTTCTCCCTGTTTATCTCCGATTCCAGCTTGTCCTTCAGAACAGCCCACTGCGCCGGATCGACGATGCATTCGAAGACCGATTTCTGGACCCTCTGTCCGTAATCCTTACAGACCTTCGCAACTCTTCTCAGGCGACGCTGGCCGCCGTCATCAGAGGTGGCCACATCATAGCTGACAATCACAAACATAACTGGCTCCTCTCAGACACCCATCCTTCCTGCCCTTGCCAAGGGGAGCAGCGAGGAGGTGTCATATTCATTTCCATATGAACGGCGGATAACAATCAAGATCGCCCCGCAGGTGCCGCGCCAGCAGCATAGCCTGAACATACGGCAGAAGCCCTACCGTCACCCTCTCATTGATGAAAGGGTGCACGACCTCATCCTGTTTGCGCTTTTGATAGGCGACGAGAACCGTCTTTCTTGTATCGTCTTCCATCAATACAGCGCCCGACTCTTTTTTGCTGAAACCGTTGCCCCGGACCTGGCAGAGGTTGATCAACGACAGTGCCAGCCGGTCGGCCATGAAAGGGCGGAACTCCTCCATTATGTCGAGAGCAAGACCATAGCGTCCCGGCCTGTCCCTGTGCAGATACCCGACAGCAGGATCGAGCCCGACGGCTTCTAGCGCTGCACGCACATCGTGCATGACAATGGTATAAAGGAAGGAGAGCAGGCAGTTCACATTATCCAGGGGCGGTCTCCGGTTTCGCTCTCTGAAGGCAAACGCGTCCTTCTGGCAGGTTATCAGACTATCGAAGACCCCGAAGTAGGAGTTGGCAGCATCGCCCTCTATCCCGCGCAGAACGTCCAGCGGATAATCACTCTGCAGTCTCCTCAGGGAATTTGCAAGCACCTGCGAGGCCTGGGCCACCGCATCAGCTTCGATCTTATCTGCATGGTCCCTGAGAGATCTCTGCAGAACAGTCCTGCAGTTGGCAAGCTTCCCGGTCACAACCGCGCGCGCAATGGCGGCTGCCCCTTGCAGGTCATCCGCCCTCCTGTATTGCTCGCGTCTCAAAAGCACATTGCCCGATACAGGACCCTGCACTTTAGCCAGAAAGCTGCCGTTTTCCGTAAGAAAACTTATCGCCACACATTTTTCAGCGCAGAACCCCATCAGATATGGGCTGCAGGAGACCTGGCCAAAACAGACTATCCCGTCCAGCGTATGCACCGGCACCAGCAGGGCAATTTCATTGTCAATCTTCACCACAACTGTTTCACCTTCTTTTGAAAGATACGCCCCCTGAGTCGTTACGAATAGAGTGTTGAGGTGCTTTTTCATTCAGCCTCCGCCATGGACATCAGATATCTTCTCACCGATCTTGCCTTCCCGCAGGTCTTGGGCATGCACAGTTCAACAAGAGAGCATTTGTCGCATTTCCCGGCATATTCGGCCTTTGGCGTCACCCCTGATGAGATAAGTTCGTGCACCTTTCGGGCAATTTCAGCCGTCTCCGTGCGCAGACTCTCGTCAAAAACAACATCCTCCCTGCGGCGCGTCTGCCCGTAAAAAAGAGCTCCCCCGGGTATTGAAACATTCAGCATCTCTTCAAGGCAGACAGCCTGAGCGCAGAGCTGCACCCTGTCGCAATTGTCCCTCTTGGGCTTTCCGCGTTTATATTCGACAGGAAACGGCAGCCACAATCCGTTATCGGTCCTGTGGAACTCGACCACGTCAGCCTTCCCGACAAGCCCAAGCTTAAGAGACCTTAGTGGCACGCTATAGTCGATCCGAACATTCCCCCGCGATTCGAATTTGTTGCTATCGGCCTTGTCATGCATGATACGGCCTTCAGCGGTAAAGATGTTTTCCGACCACACCTGCTCGATGTGGATCAGGGCGCACTGCCTCGGGCAATAAACATAATGCTGCAAGGCTGAAAGCATGATGAGCTCGTCCTCGGAATAGGGTCTATAAGTCATATCGGACTTATTCTTTCCTTCTTCTTTCAGACCTGGCTTGATAGAGCCTTTCAGTGAACCCACCCTTTGTCAGAAAAGCCTTCTCCAAGGCCCGCAGCTGCTGGTCAAGCAGGTAGTTTGCCTGGTGAATCAGGCAGACCATGGTGTTTGCGGCAACCTCAGGAGGCGAAGCCTCAACATAGGGCTTATAGGTTAAATAAGACCTATTGTTGCTGTACGCAAGCCTGCGTACAGCAACCGCCTCCTGGTGGTCCTTTTCCCAGAGGACAAGCCCGCGCTGTCGCAGAAAGTCCTTGAAGTCCAGCAGAAGCTCTTCCAGGCTTGCCCGAGCCACCCCGATCAACTTCAGTTCGGTTTTTTTGGAGGTGCCTGACGCCATGCTGCCTTCGGCAATGTTCTGCTTGCCGCTCCTGGCGGCCTGCACCATCTGGTCATGAGTGCGGGAGCGGGTAGAAATGAAGCGGTCGCAGAAAACCACCGTGGCGTCATAGACGATCTCCGCCATTTTGTAAGACTGAAGGTCAGCATAGCCGCCGTGAGGGGGGATGAGCTGAGGATCAGTCATAACCGCCTCCCTGAAATTCCCCGGCCGGCAGCCGGCCTTGAGGAAACAGCATACCTGCTGCGCATGCCCAAAAACGCCAAGCGGCTTTTGGAATCCATCTCGGAGCTTGAACACGGCGGTGGCAAGGCCCGTAAACTGGCGGAGTGAAGCTCATCTTTCCTGAGCTGCCTGGGAAGACTACCTCTACTGGCAGAACACCGACAAACATATGCTCAAACGCATCAACCGGCTCATCCATAAGATCATGCGCGACCCTTTCACCGGCGCCGGAAAGCCGGAACCCCTCAAACACGGCCTCTCCGGCTAATGGTCGCACCGCATAAACGACGAACACCGCCTCGTCTACAGGCCGGCAGAAGATGCAATTCTTATAGCGATGATAAGGTATCATTATTGAAGGCCATGCCCCCCGGTGATGTTAAGTTTGCAGCTCCTGACAGCCTGAACCGTTCGGTCATGAGTGCGCGAGCGGCGGCCGATAAAACGATCACAGAAGACCACTGTAGCGTCATAGACGATCTCGGACATCTTTTTGGACTGCATATCGGCAAGCGCAGGGTCTTCAATCTCCTGAACACGCTCATAGCCGACTTTCGCCAGCCACCGTTTAAAGGGTTCTGCCTTGGGGGAAGGTATAGATCGGATTATGCGAAAGATAGATTCAGGATTAGCACAATCTGTCTCTCTGAGCTTCCCATCGGGGGCTGTTAATTTCAACCCGTGACAAAATGTCACGACTTCACTTCCCTCCTCGTTGAGTCCTTGCTTCAATTTCCGCCAGTATGCCGGCATCAGGACTGTCTGTCAGCGTCCAACATACATCTACAACAGAAAACCACCACTCGTTTCTGTACAGCCTCCGGCTGATCTGTTTGCCTTTAAAAACCGCCAACTGTGATTGGGTCATGGGATTGCCCCGATACTCAACATCGTCATGCTAAATCCTTTCAATAACAACATTGTTCGGATTATATATTTCAGGCTCTAATCCAGTGAGCCGCTTGAGCTTGATCGAATAATCCTCGATCGTCTTCGGGTCAGCAATTTTTTCTTTGACATCCAACGACCGATGAACCTCGGCAGAAGAATATTGTCCATTCTTAGTATTGTGTTGCCACCAGAATACTGCTACAACTTCCATACTGCCTTCAGGACGTGCTGAAGACGCATCATTGTCAAACAATGTTTTGAGCGAGCTATGTATTGATGCTGCATCTTCATCTTTGAACCATGTTTTCGAAGCAAGCTGCGGATTAATAGCGCCATAAAACCTGTAGACGCCGTGATCAACTCTGTGTTTCATGCCCATAGTGTCCGAGGCTTTTTTTGTGCCATCACCTTCTCCGCTGACACTCTTTGTAATCTGAATGCTGCTGATGCGACTGTTGACCGGAACAATGCTGAAAGCTGAATGGACTGATACCGGCCCGCGGATGCCTATTGAAACACCATCCTCATTTTTGTCTTCTTTATCTTCGTTCGCCTCTTTGCCTTTCTTATTTTTCTCAGCTTTCTTGCCTTTATAAGCAAATACCTGTCCAAACGATCTAACATCGATCCATTTATTGCAGACCTCTTCTTTATACGCTTTTTGATCTTCTGGTTTAGCCTTTATTTTTCCTTCTGCGCGCGCTCGTAAACTTCTATACTCATCACCGTCCATTCTGTTGTCATCGGACTGAACAAATATCTCATTGCCATCTTCCATCAAGCGATTTCTGATTTTGCGCTTGATACAAACGTCAGACACTTCCCCCATGTTATCGTTGGTCCTTCTCGGACGATTGCCGTCCAAGGGATCACCATTGGGATTTGCCCCGTTAACGCTGAATATCACGGCAAAATCAATTTTGTTTTGAAGCGTTTTCTCCTCTTTTGCTGATTCCATTAGAAACCTCCTTGTTCATTTTCTGGATTTTGATCATCTGATATAATTGACTCTTCTATGCTCTGTGGCTCGCCCTTTTTAGGCTTCAAAGCCTCTCTCTGACAGTAATATCCCAACAAAAACTCGCCGGTTAACGGTTCGTCAATTGTAAATTCCTCCGGCGGATCAAATAAGCACATGGCCTCCCCGATAGCATCCAAATACTTCTTTGATCTGCCGCCAAGCCTTGCCTTGTAAGGCTTTAAAGAAAGTTCGATTGTCTTCCATGTGCTGCAAGGTCGGTCTGCAAAACGCTGCATCATGCGAGAAGCGTTAGTGTCTCTCTTCTTTTCCGACGTAACCAAAGCAAATCGTTCCAGACAGTCAGCAGCCGCAAGCAGGCGGCCATAAAGATAATCCCTCGATTTCCGTTCCCTATCTAAAGCCATACTGTATTCCTCCTCTTCGTTAAATTTTTTGTAAAGTGAGCAAGCTATGCTGAGAGTTTTGTTCCATTCCCATTCCTCCATGCTTACACGGTTACATGCTCGACGGACTGTAGCCCCTACGATGTCGCGCGGTATCTTCTGCCCATCAATAATGCAGGGCAATAAACGTGCAACAGCTGCCTTTCTCAATTTCTTCAAGCTATCATCCGACCTGTTTCCGTATGCAGCTTCCGCAATATCTTTTGGCGCTGGCGCTCCGACAAATCGGAAATATTTATTCTTTTT
This sequence comes from Nitrospirota bacterium, assembly GCA_021814475.1. Taxonomy (GTDB): domain Bacteria; phylum Nitrospirota; class Thermodesulfovibrionia; order Thermodesulfovibrionales; family UBA6898; genus PALSA-1316. The sequence goes on along the minus strand of JAKAIE010000055.1, from coordinate 14,245 downwards.
CGTTCTATTTTCCTTATCCTCGATAAATCTATAGTTGTGAATCCACGAACACGTCTCATGCCAATCATCAACTCGCGATAAAAAATCTGATCCGGTCAATTCACGATAAAAGGTTAGCGCCATTCGGCCTTGCGTCATTGAATCTAGTCCCATAACCACAACATCGCTCGTGTCTCCCAATTCAGCCTTGTAACCGGCTATTTTCTTCCGAAGTCTTATTGCGAGATCCTGATTTGTATTAACGCTGCTGGTCTCGTCACTTTCAAGATTTTCTGCGCCCAATATTTCAAAAGCATCGTCAAGCAACTGGTGAACCTTAAGCCCTGAAGTTGCCCATGAAACAATGACCTGATCGCTGCTTTGGCTTCGATAACCCTGACGACTGATAAGCCAGCGCAAAGCGCTATGAGCTTTTTGTGATACGTCAAAGCCAACGCCACAGGTTTGGTATGTGTTATGATCTTTCGTATCTGTGAAGCGGCCTCTAAATGTGAATCCATCCCAATCATTTGACGATATCAACTTTGCCTTATCTCCATCATTACGTAGTTTTGCGGGGTGCAAATCGGCCACAAATAATTCTTCGCCGGTCACATAGCACAGCGATTTTTCTTTTTTCGTGTTGGAATAATAATCTATCCATTCATTCCACAGTGTTTCATCCTCCCAGGTTCTTACACGCGGATCGTCAGGAACTTCAACTTCCCATCTAACAAATGCATCGGCTTGCCAGGCTTCATTTTGGAATAGACTGAAAATATACGGTTTTGCTTTTTTATCGCCTTCCCATTTTCTTAACAATTTGCCGTCACTTCCTTGGATTAAAATCTTCGCTTCGATCAGATCTTTTACGACATTGCCTTTACACACATAACTGAGCACTGCCGTCGCTTTGGGATGATTGTTCTTTGAGATACACCATGCCTCAAGATTTAAAAGATAGGCTTTGAAGTAGGGTTTCTTGTCACCTCCGAAAACTTCATAATCCTTTGCCACATATTGCAGCTTATCAGCCAATGGATGCGGTGCTTCGCCGCTTGTGCGCCCCCCGGCGCTTTTTTCGGTGCACGGAATTATTGTTCTCGCATCATCTTTAGCAACTACTCTGGCTCTTTTGAAATTTCCTTGATGATCAATTACTATTTCGATCTGCGCCTTATTGGTTGTGTGGCATATTGGTAGAAGCGGCACTTCGTTATTTAATGTAAGTTTGCCCCTCGCTGACTCGCAATTGTTATAAGTCTCATATAATTTTTGAATCCAGCTCATTTCTGCGCCTCCCATTCTTCAAAGCCTTCCAACAAGCCGTCCTCTTCCAAGCCGATTGTCTCCGGCGGGCTGGCTTTCATAGCCCTGACAACTTTTCTGATAGAGCATTCTTCAGGCCTAATAAAATCAATCTTGCCGTCAATCATCTCAGGACGCCAGAACCGGGCGTGAAGCTCATCTTTGCCCAGTTCATCAGGATAGTCAAAGCCGTGAAACATTAGATCAAATGCTATCTCTCCATAATCATCGTAGTCACTTTTACCTTCTCCAAATTTGCACGGCTCAACATAGCCCTGACATTCGCGTGCTCCTAAAAATACGTCCCTCCTGCCCCCAACTTTTATCATTCGCTTGACTACAAAAAAATGTTTGTTTTCATTTTGGTCCTTTATAAGGTCAGGGCGGCGTTCATTCCATTTAAAATGCGCCTGCACCTGATATTCAACATCCGTAAGGTAGGTATAGATGGCAAGATCATTGCCTTTGCCTCCATACTTTACAGGTTTCGCGCTCCTGGTCTGCGTCCGTATGCGCTTCATGACCCTGACTTTATCGATAATCCAAACAATAGTTGGCTTCCAATAAACCGAACTCAGGACGCCCTTCAAAGCCTCATAGGTCGGGATGTGATAAGAACATTTCTCCCCACCCAGCTTTGTCAGAGGATCGGTAAAAAGCGCATATTTCCCATGTACCTTGAACTCAACCCTGTTTTCTTTCTCCATAAATACCCTCCTTTTATATATCCAAGAAATCCATTTCGTTTGTCGGCTCCTCGCTTAGTCCAAATTCGTCGCTGTAATATCGTTTATCAAGGCACACAATGCCTGACCCTTCCTGCGCTTCATACAGCGCCTTTTGTTTATGCAATTTCTCCAACACATTCGGAAAGACATTTACAGAAAACCGTTGAGCCTGACGCAGCAATTTGTATTGTTTATCAATTTCCATTGCCGAGCACAATTTGCCGATAATGTCTTTTCCCTCTTCTCCATATGGCACAACAACGCCTCTGGTCGTCGAATCTATTACGTCAAATGATTTGGCGGCAGACATAAAGGCTTGTTTCAGTGGAATGCCAGGCGCCTCTTTATAAATTCGTATGTGCTCCTCAATCGAAGATTGATTGACTGACAGCAAGTTGAACAAATTGTCCTCTCGTTTGATAGACGACTCAGCCGTAACGGGATAGTTCATTTTCGCAGCTCTTTGATAAAAATAATACAAATAATACTGTTCCATTGCCTCAGGGCCAATGAGGCTGTTTCCGAATCTAGCCGGATCATTCTTAAAGTCTCCAAGCAGCCGCTCAGTTATTCCCTTGCCGATCTTTATATCTTCCAACCCATCAATATTTTCTTCCGCCGGATTAAGTATGATTACTTCTCCAAGCAGCGGAAACAGCTCATTATGGCGATTGCATCTTCCCGCGGCCTGAGCGATGGAATCAAGTCCAGCCATAAAGCGAATCACAGAGCCAAATGAGATATCCACCCCGGCCTCGATAAGCTGAGTGCTGACACAAATCACGGGCTTAGACGGGCCATACATTCCAAAATCCCAGGGTCTGAGACATTGCTTAATTTGATCGAGTACATGCATGCGGTGTACAGGACACATATTGGCGCTCAAGTGATAAACGGCAACCTCGCTGAATTCTTTGCACTGAGCATAAAACCTTTGTGATGAGGCCTTTGTATTTACCACCACCAAAACGCTGCTGCATCTCAGAACCTGCTTTTCTGCCAGTCCTCGTATTTCATCGGTTGTCCATCCTCCAGGCTTTGTTTTGTCATACACTTCAACACGTTTTAAGTCATCGAACATTTTCCTAACATCCGGCACTATTTGCTGATCCTGGGTATTTGGCAGGGATCGTGATTTCAATATTGGGTCGATTCTGTCGATGTCAAAGAGTGGCTGGGTTGCTGTGCAGAGAACGACGGTTGATCCACAGTTATTAACCAGAAAATTTACAGATGTGTTGAACAACTGGATACACTTTACCGGCATGGCTTGCACTTCATCAAATATAATCACCGCGTTTGCTAGCTGATGCATCCTGCGCGCGCCGCGTGTGCCGGCTCCAAATAAAGTCTCTAAAACCTGAACATTGGTCGTCAGAACAACAGGCGCGTCCCAGTTTTCAGAAAGAATCTTTTGTCTTGCCGTCTCATGCTCCGGCATCAGGTTGGAATGATGCTCAAGCACGATGCGATTTTGAAAATTACCCTTGCTGTCTCTCTCTTCCAGAACCTTGCGTATCTCGTCTGCGTTTTGGTCTATGATGGTCGTAAATGGCAGAACGTAAATTATTCTGTCCATCTTGTGCTTATCCGCATGATGCAAGGCAAATCTAAGACTTGCAAATGTCTTGCCACCACCGGTAGGAACAGTAAGACGATATAAACCTTTGGGCCTTTCTGCAAAATCAAAGCATCTTTCCGATATCTTCTGCCGAATGGCATTAATCCCGACGGAGTCAAAACCTTCCACCTTCTTATTCATCCTGTTTATCAGAATAGGCCAGTCTTCATATCTCCCATAATGCCTCAGTTTCATCAGAGTTGGCTTTTCAAAATCGGCAGTGTCAAGCCGGTCAGCGTCAATAAGGCAACTAAAAAGGAACCTCACCAAAAGTCCGCATTTAAAAGCAAGTGTCTGTTTGCTGTCACGATCCGCTCTCAAGTTTGCAAAGCACTTTCTAACGTTCTCAATGAAATCTTTTGACTTCAGTTTCCTATGAATGCATGTTATTGCCTCGTCGCTTAATTTGCTTATTACCTCATCCACATGAGTTCTTTCTGTAACTTTGGCCATACGTTTTAAAAAGACATTCTTGCCATCTGGAGCAATGCAGTCTATCAAACCGGAATGATGTGAGGCTAAACACAATGATAGGACTTGGGCGACAAATTTGTTTTCTTCGTAAAGTTCTCGGTAAATAAATTGAGCGCCTGCACTCGAATGGTCAATTTTTCCCTTTAATTCAGCTGCATCAACATAATCATCCTCGTCTTGGTTAATAACACCTGTGGAGGACTTTATGTATTGATCAAATTTGGCGCTTGCTTTCCCAATGTCGTGTAATAGGCCTAGTATCTCACCCTGCTCTTTTAATCCACCCTTAGAGGCAAAGACTCCTGCAATCATTGAAACTTCTTCGAGATGGGTTGCTAGTCCTTGGTTTTCTCCATCTTTTTCTCTGCGATGGGCAATAAGAGCATTGTCACGAAACATAATCGCCTCTCTCTTTGCCAAGATCATGCAGCAGGCCAGCATTCCTCGCCCAATCAGAAGAGGCAAACTGCCGTGCAAAAGCCGCCGCCTTTTCAGCCGTCCCCTCCAGATGCGCCCGCAGTGAATGCACACGCCCGTCCTCGCTTACATGCGCAATCGGTTCATTGGATTTCACTGAAAGATCCCCTCTCTTTTCATTCCGTAGATCATGATATCACAGCACCTCCCCCAAATAATGTCCTATGTAATCAATAACTCTTTCGGCCAAATCTCAATACCGGGCGAGGCACCGCCTCGCCCCTACGATTCATGAAATCATAATGCCATGACACCTGCGTCATTCCGTGTCATACCACTATGACTCCTGATCCCGCCCAAACCCGATTTTTCTCTTTTTCGTCTCCGGCGGGGTCATCAACTGCCGGATGGCTCCAAAAATCGCTTTGATCTCTCCGTCGTGCTTATCGATCCTGCCTTCGAGCTGGGTAAGTTTATGAGCGAGCTCCTTATGGCCGGAGAGCATCTCCCTGATCCTGGTAAATGCCCTCATTATCTGGATATTTACACTTATTGCCCTTTCACTATTCAGGACACTCGACAGCATGGCCACCCCGTTTTCTGTGAATACATACGGCATGATCGTCGAATGCCTCAGTGTTCTGAACCGGTCACAATTTGTGACCAGTTCGACCTTTTCTGTTGGTAGAAGCTGAAACATGAAGTCCTCAGGGAAGCGTCTGACATTCCTTTTCACCGCCTGATTGAGCACTTTGGTTTCTACGCCATAAAGCATTGCAAGACCCCTGTCCAGCATCACTTTTTTCCCTCTGATCAGCAGTATTTTACTCTCGATTACTTCCTGCAGAATCACAGCCGATGTCCCCATTTTCCTGGCTAACCCTTTCTTATGTAAAATTGTCCCGGTTTACTGCCGATAGATTCTCCCCATCTTCACGAAGCAAGCCTTACCGCCAGGGCAAGGGCCATGACGTTCTCTTCACTGAACCAGCGCGAAGGCAGCTCATATGCGCTGTCTGTATAGTAATAGCCCCGCGTCGCGGCATTATATTCAAGGGGCGCATTGAGCCTCTCGCGCACAAACTCTATATCGCGCTGAGATGTGCGGGAAGATATCTCGAACCGTTCGGCGAGATCTTTTGCGTTAGGAAAGCGGCCGTACCTTACCCGCCGGTGAAACCAAATGAAACGTTCGAATTTGAGCCGATCACCCATGTCCCGGGATTATACTACAAATACAGCCCCTGCCGCCTCGCGGTTCTGTCCTGCCGCTCCCCGAACCTGATCTCGCCGAAGCAGTCCGGCAGGTGGAAGTTCAGGCTGTGGACAGGCTTCCACGAGGCCCAGTGGGGATGGGAGGTCTCGTCCCCGCATTTGTAGAAGTTCGCCCTCCATAGCCGCCCTCCCGGATCTCCGAGAGGACCCGTATATTTTTCGAGGAGGGCAAAAGGGATAAAGAATTCGAGGAACCAGAGGATCGGCTCCCTCTCCTCGGGGTCTACGACCTTCGGCAGGGAATGATACACAATGACCCTTTCGCCGTCTTCAGGGGGAAGAGGCGTAAAATCCCTGAAACCTCCGGGCACCCGTTCAGGATTGACGATATAGCTGCAGAGCAGGGCCCCTCCGCAATTGAATTCGAAATTGAAATAGCCGCTGTCAGGCCGGGGACGGACGAAGAACTCGACGCAGCTGTCCTTGTACACAGGGTCCATGTACCCGGTCCGCAGGCAGCGGACATACCGGTCTTCGACACGGAAGAGGCCGTAGATGCCGCCGGCGTCATACAGGAGCTTCACACCCGTCCCGGGGTGGTGACTGCTGCCTTCCTTCCTGAAATGAGTGAGCCTCAGCGTGCCTGCGCCTGACCACGCCGGGCCGTTCCATAACCCTGCCATTTCAGGTCTGACCTGTGCGAATTGTACGGTATACATGGAGACCATTGTAAATCCGTTTGCCAAAATTGTCACCTTTTGTATAATCTTGATACTCTATATAAAAACAACAAGGAGTCTATCATGGAAAAATGCCCGTGCGGATCAGACCTCTCCTATACCGAGTGCTGCGAGCCGCTGATCAAAGGCGAACGGCCCGCGCCGACCGCGGAGATGCTCATGCGCTCGCGGTATACCGCATATGTGAAGAAGGAGATCCCGTATCTCTACACCACCCTCCACCCTGACCACCGGAAGGACTATGACGAGAAGAGCACGCGCGAATGGGCCGAGGGCGCCGAATGGGACAGACTAGAGATCCTGCGGACAGAGGCCGGCGGCCCGGACGACACGGAAGGCAGAGTCGAATTCACCGCCGTCTTTACACAGGAAGGCAAGACGGTCGCACACCACGAGGTGGCCACCTTCACGAAGGAAGATGGCAGCTGGCTCTTCGTAAACGGCGAGCCCCCGAAACCGAAGACCGTGGTCCGCGAGGCGCCGAAGGTCGGCAGGAACGACCCTTGCCCCTGCAGGTCCGGAAAGAAATTCAAGAAATGCTGCGGCTAATCTGACCCGCTACCCGTTATCTCCTCTTCGCACTTCCGGACGATCTCCTGGAGTTCATCGTCGGAAAGGTTATCGAGAACGATCATGCCGCTCTTGTCGCGTTTCACCTCTCCGATTCCTGGAAACTGTTTTTCGAGGAGCTTCAGTTCAACAGCCTGTCTCCTGACGGTCTGCAGCAGCAGCCGGTTTTCTGCGTGGAGGTCGTGCTTTTCGAAGGCGGAGCGTATGGCGAGTACCAGCTGCAGATCGTCCCATGGTTTCGTGAAGAAGCGGTATATCTCTCCCTCGTTGATCGCCCGCATCGCAGCCTCGATACTCGCCTGTCCGGTCAGCATGAGCCTCACGATATCCGGATAGCGCTGTTTCACCTCCGAGAGGAATTCGGAACCCGACATGCCCGGCATCTTTTCGTCGGAGATCACCACATGCACCGGGAACCTGACGAGGAGATCGAGTCCCTCACTTCCCCCGGAGGCGGTCAGGATATTCAGTTTCTCCCGGAAAAGCGCGCGCTTCAGGGATGCGATGACGTTCGGTTCGTCATCGACGATCAGCAATGTATGCATCATTGGGGTTTACCTATGCTCGATCTCCTGACAAATATCCCTGTTTTCGGAGGGTCGATCTTGTAGTACCTCTGCAGCCCGGCGATGATCTTCCCGTCTAGCACCACATCGCGGGCCAGGATGAGAAGGCCCGTGCCGCTCCTGATGTCCCGGGAAAGGACCATGCCCGTCAACAGCCTTGTCGGGTGGACCTCGACCTCAGGCTCCTTCGGCTGTCCGGATAAGTCCTCCGCCTTCTTCTTCAGTATGGCCGCAGCCACCCCGAAGACAGCCCTGTCGAACCGGGTGTCGAGATAGAACTCGATATCCCTTGCCGCCTTCTCGTAGCTGGCAGGTGAAAGGGGGTCGCTGCCCGTGATCTTGTCAACCGCGTCGGCGATAGCAATGACCCTGCTGCCCAGGGGGATTGCGTTTCTTTTCAACCCGTCGGGATAGCCGGTGCCGTCGACGTGCTCGTGGTGATGCCGTATTATAACCCCGATATCCCGGAACCCTTCGATGCTTTCGACCGCGACCTGCCCGCGAACTGCATGCAACTGATACTCTTTCCGCTCGGATTCGGAAAGTTGGGCCTCTTCTTTCATCAGCACCGCATCGGAGACGCCGATCTTCCCTATGTCGTGAAGAAGGGAGGAGACGATGATGTCGCTCACCTCGTTTTCCGGCAGGGACATGCCGACCGCGATCAGCCTCGCACAGGAGGCGACGTTTTTCGAGTGGCTCGATACGGACCTTTCCCTCATCTCGATGAGCGCGGTAAAGGCCTCGATGGAACTCCTGAAGTTGCGCCGGAGCTGCTCATTGAGTTTTTCGAGCTCTTTGTTCTTGCCCTGGATATCAACCGTCTGCTCCTGGACCATCACCTGAAGCTGGGTATTCCACCTCTCGAGTTCTTCGTTCTGCTTCCTGGTAAGTTCAGTCAGACAGCGATTTTCCGCGATCAACCTGACTTTTTCGACACTGTCCCTGATGAGCATGAGGAAGTCGTCGTCGTTCCATGGCTTGGTGATGTACCGGTATGCGCCACCTCTGTTTATGGCGTTGATCGCCGCCCCGACATCGGCATAGCCTGTCAGGATGATCCGCAGGGCTTCAGGGGCGACCTCTCCGGCCTTTTCGAGAAACTCCCAGCCGTTCATCCCGGGCATCCGCTGGTCCGAGACGATCAGGCTGAGGTCGGGGTTCTGCCGGACAACCTCGAGTCCCTCGGCCCCCGACAGGGCGGTCAGAATTTCAACGTCCTCGTCGACACAGAGCCTCCTGAGGGCACGGACCACGTTCTCCTCGTCGTCGACAAAAAGCACCTTTGGCGTCTTAGATATCGTTGTGTCAGTCACGGGCTGTCTCCTTTATCCCATCCATGAATACCGAAAATATCGCGGGGTCGAAAAACCGGCCGTCCGCCTCTTTCATGATTTCGAGAATCCTGTCGCGCGGGAGCCTCTTCCGGTAAGGCCGGTCGGAATCGAGCGCATCGAAGAAATCGGCGATCGTGACGATCCTCGCCTCCACCGGGATCCTCTCTCCGGAGATGCCGGTGGGGTATCCTGTCCCGTCATACCTCTCATGGTGATACAATATCAGGGAGATGACAGGCTCGGGCAAACACGCCAGCCGGGCCACATCAGCCCCCCACCGTGAATGGTTCTTAACAACCTCCATCTGCTCCGGTAATAGCGGTCCTGCGGCATTGAGGATGTGCTCGGGAACCCCGATCTTCCCGCAGTCGTGGAGCCAGCTTCCGTACTTTATATGCTGCAACTGCTGAGGACCCAGTCCCAGCCGGGCCGCGGTCATACCTGCATACAGGGCGACGCGGTCGCAATGGCCCTTTGTATAGGGGTCCTTCAGCTCGATCGCCTGGGCCAGGGAAAGCATCTTCGATTCGTCCGCATCCCTCAGGGAGGCTATGATGTCATGCCTCCTCACCGCCTCGAAGACGACATCCTTCAGCTCATCGTCGTCCCAGGGTTTTGTCACAAACCGGTACACCTCGCCCCTGTTAATCGCATCTATCGCAGACCGGACGTCCGCGGAACCTGTCAGGAGTATGCGGACACTGTCAGGGGCCAGGTGCTTCGCTTTTTCCAGAAATTCTATCCCGCTCGTCTGCGGCATCCGGTTGTCCGAGACGATCACCGATACCGGGGTATGTGAGAGTACCTCCAGTGCATCCCGGGCACTGCCCGCAGTCAGAACCTGCAGCCCTGATTCGTCGAAGAGCCTCGTCATCGCGTTCAGGATGCCGGCCTCGTCGTCGACAAAGAGAACCACCCCGCTCATCTGCAGTGACACTCGTGGATAAAGGTCAACGTCGCCCCCTCCTGACCGGACTTCGGATCGATCAGGCTGGCAAGGACACGGTAACGCTCCTCGCCGACCTTCAAGTCCTGGGTGATCTGCCCCTCTTCGAAGACCCGTGCGGCAAGGTCCTGGAGCTGGGCATTGCCGACCTGCTGAATATTCGTCCCGATAATGTCCGGTATCTGACCGAGGATCCCGGAACAGGTGGCATTGCAGACCGCGATGAGGCCGGAGCGGTCGATGCCGAGTATGCCCACAGGGAGCGAATCGACGATGTTCCCATGTGCCTTCAGGATCATGTCGCGGAAAGAGAGGTTCAGGACCTTCTCTTCGAGCAGTCTCGCCAGTTCGCTGTTGAGCTTCTCCAGTTCATCGTTCTTGGTCCTGAGTTCACCGGTCAGTTCGAGGTTCCTCTTGAAGAGAAAATACCGCTCGATCGAATTGGAGATCGTCACTTTCAGTTCGGCATCGTTCCAGGGCTTCGGGATGAATTTATAGATATGCCCCTCGTTGATAGCCTCGACGATGGATGCCGTGTCGGCATATCCGGAAAGGACTATCCTCACGGTATTCGGCCACCTTCTGTATACCTCGGTCAGAAATTCAACGCCGCTCATCCCCGGCATCCGGTAATCGGAGATGACGATCTGGACATGCTCCTTTTCGAGGATGCCGATGCCCTCCCGCCCGGAAGGGGCGGTAAGGATAGTATAGTCCTCATCCATGAAGAGCCGCCTGAGCGCACTCAGCACATTCGGTTCGTCATCAACACAGAGGATACTGATCGCTTCTTCCATTCCTCCCATTATATATCCTCCACCACAGGGATTTTGACGGTAAAGGCGGTGCCCCTGCCGACCTCGCTCTCCACAAGGATCTCGCCCCGGTGCTTCTTCACGATATCGTAGGCGATGCTCAGCCCCAGCCCCGTACCCTTGCCAACCTCCTTCGTGGTATAAAACGGCTCGAAGATCCTTCCTATGCTGTCGGCAGGTATCCCGCTGCCCGTGTCCGAAATCCTCACATGGATCTGCCCCTCTTCGAACCACGTCCGGATTCCGATCTCCCCCTGCTTCTCTATCGCATGAGCCGCGTTCACCAGTATGTTCATGAAGACCTGGTTCAACTGTCCGAGGTTGCATTTCGTGTCGGGTATGTCACCGAACTCCTTTTTCAGGACAGCCTTATACTTCAGCTCGTTCCAGACTATATTCAGCGTGCTCTCAAGCCCCGCGTTGATATCCGCCATCTTCTGTTCCGCCTCGTCCACACGGGAGAAGCCCTTGAGGTCCTGCACGATCTTCTTGATCCGCTCCGCCCCGTCCAGCGACTCCTTCGCCAGGTTCCCCATGTCCTCCATAATCATGTCCACCTTCAGCTCCTTCCTCCTTGCACACACCCTCGCCTGCTCTTCAGCCGGAAGACCTTTCATCGCATCGTCCTGGACCTTCAGAAATTCCCCTATCCTCTCCATGTATCTCTTCAACGACCCGAGGTTGCTCATGATGTACCCTGTCGGGTTGTTGATCTCGTGAGCCACCCCCGCGGCCAGCTGCCCGATTGACGCCATCTTCTCCTGCTGGAGGATCTGAGACTGAGCCAGTTTGAGCTCGTTATATGCCTTTTCCAGTTCGGAATGCTGCTGTTCGAGGATATGCATCATGTTGTTAAAGTTCTCCCCAATCTGGTAGACGGGGTCGGAGGTGGCCTTCTGGAAGACTGCGCATTCCCCGCAGTTGCCGAACTTCTCAGCAAAGGTGCCTGTTGCCTTTTTATCGCAGAAGGTGCCCGCAATCTGCCAGCAGCGCACCCCGTCTTTGCCGTAACAGGGACAGTACGTTTTCCCGCAGCGCGTAACCTCATAGCAACGGGAGAGCTGCGGGTTCGCAAACCTGACGGAAAAGTCCTTCTTCTGGCTCACCTGCTGAAGGAGAAAGGTCAGCTCATCGAGGGCGCTCTGGAGCTTCACCCTGTTTTTATCGATCTCCAGATTCGTGATCTCCAGCGCCTCCGTAATGTTCTTCATCTCGGTGAAGTCATGCAAAGTCAGGACCTGGCCGGTGATGCCCATCTTTTCATTTTCGAACGGGTAGCTGCTCAACATGAACCAGCGTCCCGAGGGCTCATGGAAAAGCTCGACCTTCCGGACGAATATCCCGTCCGTCATCTGATCATTAATAAGGCCGTTTTCATTCATCAGCTCCGCCCAGTCGAGACCGGCAATTTCGTCGTAACCCTTCCCGGCAAACAGACTCACCGCCCGGTTGCAGCGTCTTATCCTGCCCTCGGCATCCGCCAGCAGAATCATATCGTCGGTGCAGTCCAGTGAAATCTCCCACTCCTTTTTGATCAGCTCTACCTGATTGAACAGATGCTGCAGCGTCTCGTGGTTTTTCCTGAGTTCCTCTTCCGCCTCCCGCCGGAGGGTAACGTCACGCAAGATCCCCTCGATGCCGAGAAACGTGCCGTCATCGTCCTCGATAACCCGGCTGGTGGCCTCAATTTCCACCGGGCCGCCATCGATCTTACGGGCCTTGATTGGATAATTCCTCACCTCTTTTTGCTCCCTGAGAATTTTCACGAAGGCCTCCCTGTCGGCGTTGGACCTCCAGTACTCGCTGACAGGCTGGCCGAGAAGTTCCGCAGGCGATGCATGACCAAGGATCCGGGCGCCCGCGCAATTTATCATGGTAAAGCGGCCTTCGCGGTCAGAGGCATAGATTGCGTCAATGCTGCTGTCGACAATCGACCGGTATTTTTTTTCGCTCTCGCCCAGGGCGCCTTCCATTCTCTTCCTCTCCGCCACCTCCGCCATGAGTTCGCTGTTGGTCTGCGCGATCTCGCGGTGGGCCTTTTCGAGGTTCTCGTTCGAGCGGGTGAGGTGCCGGTTCAGTTTCAAGGCATGAAAGGCAAAGACAGCAAGAAGGACGAGCAGGCCCGCCGAAAAGAGCAGGTAGGGCCAGTATTGCCTCAGGATATCGGACCAGGTCACCTTGCCATAGTCTTTGTACGGCCCGACCTTCAGCTCATTCAGCAGGTCATCCACAGAGGCGTAATCAACGGCCACCGTCCATCCGGCTATCTTTGCCTCGCGTGCCGCCTCCGCATCCTCAGGCATACTTAGCAGCACGATCGCCACCCTTCGGGCCAGGTCGTCAGATATATGTTTGACCCTCGCGAAGGGCCATTCGGGATAAAGCGGCGTGCTGAGAAGAAAGGGAAATCCGGCCTCCTGCCGGGGATTCAGAATCCGGAACTTTTTGAGGTCGATGAGACCATCGGCTGCCATCCGCTCCAGCATGCCGGTACGCACGGTTCCGGCATCGACGACTCCATCTCTTACGGCGTATACGACCGCGTCCTGCGTGCCGCCGAATCTCAGATTCCTGAGGTAGCGGAAAGGGTTGATTTTCTGGTGCTTCATCTCGGCCCAGGCCATCTGCCAGCCGCCAAGGGAATTCTCCTGCACCCCCATGAATGTCTTGCCCCTGAGATCCCTGAGTTCCCGGATATCTCCGCGATTGGCCCTGCAGAAGATGACACTTCCAAAGACGGTAAAGGATCCCCATCTGCTTTTCTGCCGCATGGTTACCATATGGGTCACCCCATATAGGGCCTCAAGTTCGATATAGATAGAGGTGTTCGCTATAACGAAATCGACGTCGCCACTTTTCACGGCCGGCCCTATCTCGTCAAAATCAAGCGGGACGATCTCGAAGGAGTATCCGGGAATCTTCCCTGCAAGATACCGGGCAGTGGCCGACCACATCCTGACCGCCTCATCCTTCCCCCGGTTGCTCAGAACGCCGATTTTAATAGTGCCGTCAACCTCATGGGCCGCAGCAGCTTTGGGGAACAAGGAGACTACGGATGCGGCAAGGACGAGTGCGGGCAGCAAATACCGGAAAATAAAGACTAACGGTCTCCCGCGTCCGGATTCCTTGCGGATTTTATGGAGATCATGGAATTTCACAATGTTTAGTGATTTCTGCTACAGGAATTATAACAGTAAAGGAGATGCCTCTGCCGGCCTTGCCCTCGACAGGGATCTCGCACCGGATTCCCCGAGTCCTCCATGATCGCGTTCACCTTCAGCGTCTTTTCCCCGACTCCAGCGGCGATGCGCCCGGGGGAAGACCTGGCAACGCCGCGCCTCGATTATCCGGCAGAGGGACCGGGCGGCACGAGGCAGGAAAACGGAAAACTCCTGCCTTGCCGCGCCGGCTATTTTTCGCCGGGAGGCAGCGCCATGTGCCTTATGATCTTTCCCTCGATGAGATAGATCACGATCTCGGCGATGTTCGTCGCGTGGTCAGCGATGCGTTCGAGATACTGCGCGATGAA
>JAKAIE010000127.1 GCA_021814475.1 Nitrospirota bacterium | reverse complement strand
CATCTCTTCATTATCGAGGACTGCGCCCAGGCGGCAGGCGCCGACTACAGGGGCTCGAAGGTAGGAAGCCTCGGCACGATAGGTGCGTTCTCGTTTTATCCCACCAAGATACTCGGGGCCTTCGGCGATGGAGGACTGATAATGACCGGGAGAGAAGACTTATATGACAAATTGAAGAGGCTCAGGTTCTACGGCATGGAGAAGGCCTACTACTCTGAAGAGGAAGGCTATAATTCGAGGCTAGACGAGATACAGGCGGCGATACTGAAATACCGGCTGGGCCAGCTCGATGAATCCGTCAGCAGACGCCGGGCCGTCGCTGACCGTTACTCGGAAGGGCTTCAGGGGCTGGGCGACATAGAGGTCCCTGTGGTAAAAAATGACCGCTCGCACCAGTTTTATGCCTACACGATCAAGACAGCATTCCGGGACAAGCTGATGCAATTCCTGCGCGAAAACGGAGTCGAAACGCGTATCAATTATCCTGTGCCTGTGCATCTGATGAGGGGATACAGGTCCCTCGGATACCCTCCGGGTTCGCTCCCGGTCACTGAAAGGCTTTCGTCGGAGATCCTTTCCCTGCCGATGTATCCGGGACTGTCCTCAGAGGACGTGGAGACGGTGATCTCCCTTATCAAGAACTTTTTTTGCTCTCCCTTCGGACGGGCCTCGCGATGAACGAGGCGGAATACAGGACAATGTTTGAAGCCGAGGACAGGCACTGGTGGTATGTCGCCCTTCATGAACTCATTCTTCGCTTCCTTGAGAAGGAGGGGCAGCAGAAGGGACGGCTCCGCATCTTCGATGCAGGATGCGGCACGGGCCGCCTCTGCCAGTTGATGGCCCCCCATGGGGAGATCGAGGGATGCGACATGTCGGAATCCGCTATCCTGTTTTGCAACAGCAGAGGCCTCGGACACCTTTTCCGGGCCGACCTGAATACGCTCGGCATGGGCAGTGAGCGTTATGACGTTGTCACCTCGATCGACGTCCTGTACCACAGCGCGATCAGGGATGACAGGCTCCTTGTCGGCAAAATGTTCAGGGCGCTGAAACCCGGAGGAGTCCTGATCCTCCAGTCGCCCGCGTATTCCTTTCTGAGGTCCAGACACGATGCCGCAGTGCATACGCGGAAGAGGTATGTAAGGGGGGAGATTCTCCGGCTTTTGAAGGAGGCGGGGTTCACGGTGGAGACAGCGTCGTACCGTATCTCTTTCCTCTTTGCCCCGGTGGCCCTGTACAGGCTCATAACGAAGTTTTCAGGGATGCGGACGGGCCGCCAGCCCAGATCCGACGTGTCAACGCCGCCCGCCCTCATCAATCGGCTTTTGCTACTTCTTGTAAGGGCTGAAGACAGGCTCGTCGGATCTCTCGGACTTCCTTTCGGCACATCGGTTTTTGCCGTTGCGAGAAAACCGTTATGAACATCCTGCTCGTTCGGCCGCCTGATCCTCTGCAGCATGTCACCCTGCTGAGCCATACAAAACCCATGAACCTGGCGTATCTCGCCGCCTACCTCCGCAGATGCGGATTCGAAGTATTCATTGCAGACTTTGAGACTTCTCCTTACAGCGATTCATCTTTACTGAGCATCCTCCGGGAGAGGGCTCCCCGCGTCGTGGGAATATCCTGTGTCACGCCAACGATAAGAAACGGCGCTGCGATCTCGGCGCTCGCAAAGGAATACGACAGGAATATCGTCACCGTGATTGGTGGGCCTCATGCCAACGGTCTCCCGGAAGAGACACTCGAAGAATTCCGCGCCTTCGACTATCTGGTCTATGGCGAAGGGGAGGTGACCTTTGCCGAACTCTGCCGTCATATCATGGAAGGCTCCGCCTGCACCTCTCTGCAGGGCCTGGTCCTTCGCGAGGACGGCTCTATCCGGAAGAACCCGCCACGGCAGCTCATTGAAACCCTCGACTCAATTCCCTTCCCTGCCAGAGACCTTATCCAGGCGCAAAACCCGACCGGTCATTCCACCCGTGGAATTCCGAATAGACTGCGGTCGACCGAGATATACACCTCTCGCGGCTGTCCCTATGGCTGCAGTTTCTGCGCCATACAGACGACCTTCGGGAGCAGGGTCAGATTCAGGGGGATTGGCTATATAGAAGAGGAAATCAGACAGGTAATGCGCGATTTCCCCTTTGACCACCTTGTTATCGCAGACGATACCTTCACTTTGGCCAGAGACAGGGCCTTTGAACTCTGCGATGTTTTCAGACGAAACGGCATCCGCTCCTGGAACTGCGATACGAGGGTGAACGGCGTTTCCAGGGATCTGCTGAAATATATGGCCGAAAGTGGCTGCCAGAAAGTCGCCTTTGGCGTTGAATCGGGAAGTCAAAGAATAATCGACCGGATCGGAAAAAAGATTCGCGTCGATCAGGTAAGAGAAGCGGTTCGCTGGGCAAAGGAGGCCGGGATAAGGCAGATCGAAGGTAATTTTATCATAGGCAGTGATCCGGAAGAGACCGCGGAAGACGTAGCAATGACCGAACAGCTGCTCAAAGAGCTTCCGTGGACCTTTGTCTCTGTTTCGGTTATCGTCCCCTACCCCGGCACCCCGGTATATCGTGAGATGCGGGAGAAGGGACTTATTGCGGATGACGCAGATTGGGAGGATTTTGTCATGTTCGGAAAATATCCCAAATGGAGAACGACCCACTTTCCGTCTTCTGATTTGATAAACATGCAGAAGAGGCTTACCCGCAAATTTTATCTGAACACCTCGTATATCGCGCGAAGGCTTATGGCCGTCCGGTCGTGGGGAGAGATGAAGTACTGGTTTTCAGCTGGGGCGGCCTATCTCAAGTGGTATCTCTACGGCAGACTCCGGTGAATCGAAAGGAAGGCTCTGTCATCGCGCGTTTCCTCATGTATTTGACAGGGGAGATGCAGTTTATAGCCTACGTTCCTATTGCTGCTCTTCTTCTGATCTATCTGAATGCCCCGTCATTCCGCGCACACTGGCTGCCTGTCCACGACACACTGACCCAGTTCACCGAGTTTGTCTACGCCCTGTCTGCCTACCAGAAAGGCGAACTGCCGCTCTGGAATTCCTATCTTTACGGCGGCGAGCCATTTTACCTATATCTGAGCCATGGCCTGCTTCTCAATCCGTTTGCATGGATAGGTATCGTTATGGGGAGCTTGTTGAAACTTTCTGCTACGAAGATCTTCGCTGCCTATCACCTCTCCGAAATCCTGTTCTTCGCCCTCGGAGGCCTGCTTTTGGTAAGAGCACTCACAGGGAGCAATCTCGCCGCTACGGTTGCCTTTATCGTTCTTGTCTTTTCCGGCGATGCCTCCTATTGGGCCAACCAGATCTACAGCTTTACCGTAATTCTTTTCGTGCCATGGATACTCTTTCTGGGTCTCAGATACTTCAGGCATCAGACTGTAGGCAGAGCTCTTGTCCTGGCAGTCCTGGCCGGCATCTCCTTTAACGCATACTACCCCGCCTATCTGATAGCATTTATGCTTACGATTGCGGCCATCACAGGCGTTTTCAGACGCGAACTTTTCAGGACAATAGATTTCCGGAAGCTGCTCAGGCATTCGTTCATTGCCCTTCCCGTCATAACGCTGCTCATCCTGCCAACGTACCTCGATTATCGAGAAATCAACGACGATAACTACCAGATCAGTCGTTTCAGGGGGCCAGACCAAAGTGAGACCTATGACGATATATTCAAGTTGGGCGCTGATGAAGCGACACACCGCATAGAGACTATCCTGCCGGACATGTTTGTCGTGCAGAGGAAGTATTATGAGGCAGTCCCGCTCATAGGCGCCCTTGCACTGGCCTGCGCAGCCATTACACTCGCGAGGCCTTCAGGCAAGGATCTTTATTGGCTTGGACTGGTCGTCGTGATGTGCCTGAACTATCTCGGCTCTGCTACCATATACCATCGTGCGAGTTACTATCTTATGCCGTTTTACAATATTATTCGTTCCCCGCGATTCTTTTCCGGCTTCGTGGCTTTCACCGCCACGGTTCTCGCCTGCCGGGGAGCCCTATCCCTGACAGACAGAGAATATGTGACCGGGAAGAGGCGACTTTGGATTATTCGGGCAGCCCTGTTTCTGCTTGTATACGGTCTCCTGATATTCTGGATCCCGAAACAGGACAGGGGGATAAACATCGCGGCGGCTACGGCAATAGCATCCGCAATTGTGTGGAACATCATTTTCCCGGGATCGCGGAGGGGGCTGAGAGTGCTTTCTCATTCGCTTCTGCTCTCCTTTCTGATCATTGGCGGCCACAATCTCTCCATAATAAAAGGCCAGTATTTCAGTACGATGAATTACAAAATGTTCAGCGACGGCAGCAATTTCCATTTCTCGTTTGAAAGACCGAAGAAATATACCGTTTCCCAACCCCTTCCAAATGAGGGCGAGTGTTGCGCAACATTCTATCATATAGGCGAGAGGGTGGACGCGCCTTACTTCTTTGACAACTGGAAATCGCCGCACACGCTGTTTTTAAACAGGGAGTACTATCGCGTCTCCGCAACTCAGGGCTTCGATCGGCTCATGACCCGAAAACTTCACTTTCTGAGATACTACACTGTCGCCAGCAACGTAAATGATTTCAGCGCCTATCTGGATAAGTCGATCCTGGTCCTTGGCGATGACTCGAAGGTCGGCAGCCTCATCGGGAA
>JAKAIE010000054.1 GCA_021814475.1 Nitrospirota bacterium | reverse complement strand
CCTTTGAGTCGTCCTCCATTGCCAGCTTGGCAACACCTATCTTTGCATTGGTGTACACGATAGGAAAGTCCAGCTGGTCTTCGGTGGCGTCAAGGTCAATGAAAAGATCGTAGACCTCGTTGAGGACTTCCTGTATCCTTGCATCGGGCCTGTCTATCTTGTTTATGACAACAATCGGCGGCAGGTTCAGCTCCAGCGCCTTCCTCAGCACAAACCGCGTCTGGGGCAGAGGACCTTCCGAGGCGTCCACCATCAGCAATACGCCATCAACCATCTTCAGGGTGCGCTCCACCTCGCCGCCGAAGTCGGCATGGCCGGGGGTGTCAATGATATTTATCTTCGTGCCCAGATAATCGACGGCGGTGTTCTTTGCCATGATGGTTATGCCGCGCTCACGCTCAAGGTCAATGTTATCCATCATTCGCTCCTGAACTTTTTCGTTCGAACGGAACAGACCGGACTGCTTCAGCAGCCCGTCAACCAGTGTTGTTTTTCCATGGTCAACATGGGCAATAATAGCGATATTCCTAAGATCGTTGCGTTTCATAATATACCTCGGTTAAGCTGATGAATTACCTGAAATGCCGGAACATATGGGGTAGTGCCTCATCGCAGAGGCAACGAGAAATTCCAATGAAGGCAGATTAAGGCAGCTGTATTTTAATCGGTCGGGAAAATAAAAAGCAAATCACCCTCCCTGGCTCCCTTTCCTCCGGTGCGTCCGGAGGAAAGGGGCAGGACAAGGGGAATACTATTTTCTGCGGCGCACGCCTCTGGCAAAGCCGAGCACGAGCAACGGCAGGAGCAGCAGAAGGCTGTCGGCTGCCGCCGTAGAGGCAGGCTGTCGGGTACCGATCGAGCAGCCGCCACCACCTCCGCCGCCGGTAGTTGCCGGCAGGGCGCCCGAATTTGCCGGTGTTGTTGCTGACGCAGAATTCGAATAGAACGAATCAGCAGTGATAAAGCCTGCGCTCGGCGGATCCGGCAGATACGACATCGCCTTTACCCGGTATTCGTAGCTGGCGCCCGGCGTAAGTCCAGAATCAGTGAAGCTCGTCGTGTTGAACGGAACCTGGTCGCTGACAACGGTAAACATACTCGTGCCGTCGTTAGGCCTCCTCTCGACGACATAGAAATCTTCGCCCTTGGCGTTGTCCTTCCACGAGAGGGTTATCGCTGTCGCAGACGCCGGGGCGGCCGTCAATTCGGTCGGCTGAAGCAGGGCGGAGAGCGCCTTATAGACATTCAGCCTGCCGTTCGATGTGACCCTGCCATTGATAAGCTCAAGGTTCTGGCTGTCGGCAACCGTATCCACATACCTCAGGAGAAGGCCGCGAACCTGCCGGTAATCGAAGTGATTGACGTCCTTGTTGTAGTAACTGTAAATGAGCCCGGCAGCGCCGCTGACAAAGGGCGCGGCCATCGAGGTGCCATTCATAAAGTCATACCCGGTTATCCCGAAATTTGAAGGCTGGTTTGTGGGTATCGTACTGAGGATATTCACCCCCGGAGCGGCTATATGCACAGAGAGCGGCCCGTAGTTGCTGAATGTCGCCAATCTGTCGTTCTGGTCGGTCGCGGCAACCGTGATAACATTATGCAGGTCATAAATGGCGGGGCTCGTCATATCGAGGTCTATGTTGCGGGTATCGTTCCCTGCAGCAGCAACGAAGAGTACCCCCTTATCCCCTGCCTCCCTGATAGCATCATATTCGGCAGAGCAATAGGGGAGTCCTGTCCGGTAGCTCGCGTTTATCACATTGGCGCCCATCTTCGACGCATACTGGATAGCGGCAACTTCGTCCGACACGAAACCGGTCCCCGAGCTGCATTGAAAATCGATTGTGCTGTTGGCATTGAAAACTTTGAGCGGCATTATGCGAACATTCCACATCACGCCCGCAACACCGATATTGTTGTTCCCGACCGCTCCAATGATGCCGGAGACATGGGTTCCGTGCCCAAGATCGTCGAATGGATCATTGTTATTGTCCACAAAGTTCCAGCCGCGCCAGTCATCGACATAGCCGTTGTTATCGTCATCAACGCCGTTGACCCGTGCATCCGCTATCCCCATTTCCCCTGAGTTCGTCCAGATATTACTGACGAGATCAGGGTGATTGTAGTCGATTCCTGAATCCAAAACGGCAACCACGACCTTCCTGTCGCCGCGCGTAAGGTCCCAGGCCTCTCTTGCCTTGATGTCTGCGCCCAATGTCCCGTTGGCAAAGGTGCCGGTGTTATGCAGCGCCCACTGCTGGGGGGTAAAGTACGGATCTGCCGCATCGGTCGACGCTGCGCAGCGGACATAATTCGGCTCTGCGTATTCGACATTGGGGTCGGCCATGTATAGCTCAACCGCCTGCTGCACTGTCATGCCCGCCGGAAGCTTTACATGCTGCAGGTTGGGGACAATGTCGTAGCTCTTCAACAAGGTCGCCCCGGCGCCTGCGTGGGTCTTCATGAGGGTCTTCTGCGCCACATTCGCCTTAAACTTGACGAGCAGTTCCCCGTCCTTGAACTTTGCGCCCGCCATCGTATCAAGTACCGCCTTGGCAGTAACCACCCTGGGGGCTGTCACAGCCTTTGCGGCCTGAGGGGTTGCTGTCACCTGCGATGTCTGCGACGACCCGCATGCGGCTATAAACACCGTCATCAGAGCTGCTATAAGAATTTTTTTCATTAACACTCTCCTTCTATATAAATCCATTACTCACTCAGCCCCTCGCCTGCAGCGGGGGTCTGACAAACATATGACTTGCTGCGCCCTGATATACGCACCTCACACCGGTCTTCTCCAGCATATCAGGGTCGTCACACTATTGTATCGTGATGACTACCGTTGCGGTCTTGGCAGGCACTTCAGAATCAGTGATATTAAGAGTGACTGATCCTGCTGCCGTTCCGGCGGGCACAGTAACCGCAATCTGCGAAGAAGCATGAGACCATATTCCCGAATCAGTCGGATCCGAACACAGGTTATTGGCATTCAGATCATTACAAGCCTTGAGAGGATTGTTGGAAGTTACAGTGTATGGTCCAACCCCCCCTGAAATTGTAATTGTTGTGATGCTCAAGTTAGCACCAACAACCGTGAACGCCGGGGGCACGGGCTGTATTGCCGTTGGCGGTGTAACAGGGGGCGTGGGCGTCGCATGTATCAGCTTCACCGTTTCCTCATTACTCGTTACGCCGTTTGCCGTAGCCGTTATGCCGAAGAGCCAGTTTGTATCTGCGGTTACCGCCGGCGCCGTAAATGTTGCTGTTGCGATCCCCCCGGTTGTCATCGAGAAGGGGGTAATCGCTCCACTTGAGGACAGGAACGACTTCGCAACTGACGAGAAATTCACGGCAACTCCATCCGGCGCCAGGCCTGCGTTTGTATTCACTACCGCCGTTATTCGGGATGTGCCTGCCGAGTCCACTATCAGGGGATTCGCGCTCACGGTAATTGAGGTGATCGTAACCGGCTTCACAAAAAGGGTAATAACTGCCGGCAATGTAGTTTTAGCATCAATAACTGCAGAAGCGGTAATATTAACCATGCTTTCGGAGTTCGTCAGAATGGAAGGCGACACCCTGGCGAGTATGGATGCCTGGCCTGCGGCATTAGTATGCACCACCGGCGCAGTCGGGGATGAACCGAGCGGGAATGTCACTTCCGGACTGTCAGCCCCGAAGGTAACCGCACTGTTCAGAAGAGGCGCCCCGGTGGAGTCGGTAACGGTTGCAGTGATGGTTGCGTCCGTATCAGAAGGCGTCGTCAACAGCGTGGTTTTATCGGACGTGAGGGTTATACTCGAGAGGTTCGGCGTAACGCCTCCGCCCATCGAGGGGAAAGCCATATCAAACGGAGTAAAATAGACCGTTTTTTTGTCTCTGATCTGCTCCGTGCCGGTCCTCACCTCTGACTGGATGGTCGCAAAACCCGCTATAGTCGAATACAGAGTCGCGGTCGCGATGCCATTGGCGCCTGTCACCGCGGTCGTGTGGTCGAGAACACCTGTAAGCGAAAGGTTCGTGAATATCACCTGCGTATTGGGTATCGGCAGGCCGTTCCCGTCGGTAACCTTGGTCTTGAAATAACAGTACCCGTTCGTCTGGTTCACATACGATGTTGCCATCAGCTCTACCCTGGACGCGACGCCCGGGTTCACTCCTACCGGAATACTGGTTGAACTCCCCCCTCCTCCGCACCCGAAGAGCGCAATGCAGAGCATGAGGACAGCTGATATATTTATAATTTTTTTTGTCATGTATTCCCTCCTGCTAGCAGTGATTGAAATCATCAAACCAGAGATCATAATCTGCTTCAAACATTCCGGATTTGCCAAAGTTATTCGTATAGGTGCACGTCATGCGCGCCACATAATGGGTCGGCCTCTGCGCAGGGACGATGGTATGATCGACAAGGACCGGATTGGAATACTGCAACTTTCTTGCGATATCGATAATGGTGACATCACATGTATTCGAGCCTACGGCCAGAGTGCAGCTTGGATAGATCGTAAGAGCCTCGATAATCGGCGCGGCCGGATCATCATTCGACTTGATGTAGGATATCGTGCACTCCTGTATCTTGGCGGGGAATTGTTCAGTGGTAACACCGGGTGTGGCATTCTCGGTCGTCACGGTCAGAGTGGCGTCGTCCCGCGTGAATTTTTCAAGGGTAGTGCAACTTCCTGTGGTAGCGTCCACTGCACAGCAATCTCGATATGTATCTATATCAGGTGAAGTCATCGACAGGAGCGAAGATTTAATCATGATGCCGGTATCGCCGCTGCCGGTAGATCCGGGAGCGCCTCCGCCGCCGCCACAACTGATGATGGTTGCCAATGTAAAAAATATGAAAACAATGTGATGATATCTGCTGTTCATACATCCTCCTTGTGTGACACTTTCAATAAAATTATTAATTTCTACAGTTTGTTGTCAGCCGGTTGCGACATGATTGTCGGGGTAATGAAGATCAGGAGTTCTTTTACATTCGGTCCTGACTGGGTCTTTGTCTTAAAGAGCCACCCCAGACCCGGGACCTTGCTCAGCAGCGGAACCCCTGTCTCCCCTTCAGTTACATCTGTCGTAAAGATTCCCCCAAGAACCAGCGTCTCTCCGTTTTTGACAAGAGCCTGCGTGTTGATGCTCTTGGTATTCACTACCGGGGGGTTTACACTTTCCAGGCTGTTGTCGGTTGCATTCACTTTAAGCTGGACATACCCGTCAGGAGTAATCTTAGGCGTCACCTGGAGACTCAGTGTCGCTGTCTGCTGCTGCGTCTGGGGACCGTTGGACGTCAGAATCGAGATAAAGAAATTCCGGCCCTGCTGTATGGTCGCCGCTTCACCGTCCAGTGTCAGCACCTTGGGGTTTGAAAGGGTCTTGGACTTGCCGATTGACTCAAGCGCAGAAAGCGAAAGATCCACCTTCAGCGTATTTGCGGCGCCGACCGTCAACCCCAGCGTCCCTCCGGGATTCGTCGTGCCCGGGCCGGCTGTCACTGTAGGTGTATTAACCGAAAAATTGCCGCTTATCGGGTTTGCCCCGCTCCTGACCGACAGGGCCCCGCCCCAAGCAATGCCGAGGGTCTCGTTATAATCGTTGCCGACCTCGACTATCTTCGCCTCGATCATGACCTGAGGCTTGGTGACATCCATGATCTTCACCATTTCCTTCATCTTGTCTATGCTCTTCTGCGTATCTTTTATGATGAGGGTGTTCATCCGGGTGTCCTGAGTTATAGTGCCGCGGGGGCTGAGGAGTTTGCCTGTCGTAAAGGCCGCAGCGAGATCCGCAGACGATGCGTAGTTCACCCTGATGATCTCCTGAACAAGATCCTCCGCCTTCTCCTCGGTCACTTTGGCAGCGGACTTTTCCTCGGCAATCTTCGAAAAGACGCTTTGGGGGGCAATCCACAAGATATTTCCATCAACTGATTTTCCGAGGTTGAAGGTGTTCAGGATAATGGCGAGGGCCTGGTCCCAGGGTACGTTCATGAGCTTGATAGTGATCTTGCCCTTTACCGCAGGATCAAGGACCAGATTATATCCGTTGACATCAGCAAGCAGCCGGAAGATAGGCCCGACCTCGGCGTCCTGAAAATCGAGTGATATCTTCTTGCCGGTATATCGCGCGGCCGTCTTTCCTTGTTCAGCTTCGGGACCTTTCCCGTTCACAGGCGCTGCGGGTTCCGGTGAAGGTTCCTGCTGAGGCGTCCGCATTGAAGCAGGCTCCGGCTGCCGATTTCTTGCCTTATTTTCACTGGCATCCTCCGCAGATGGCTTGCCTTTGAGTGCGATCTCTATGGACTTGCCGATTGCCGTTACCTCGAATTTTGTCTTTTCCTTCAGATCGAGAACCAGCCGGACCCTGTCTTTATGCCGACCTGCACGGATACCCTTCAGCGGTGAGGTGACCGCCGACGGAACAGCAGTATGCATGACGACCCCGGGGATGTCGATCACAATCCTTTCGTCTATCGGAAAGACGTTCGGCATCATCGAGCCGTTGCCCTGAATCACAACCTTGACAGCATCCAAAACCTTGTTCACCTCGATACCCGTGATTTCGGTAGCGTGCGGTATATAGGCGATCGCGCTCTCTACCGGCGCAGCTGACTCAGGCGCATTGACCTTTTCCGCAACCGGCGGGGGCGTCCCCTCAGCGGCAGGGGAAGAATCTTCAGCCTTCTTTACCTCTGCAGGGGGAACCTCCTCAGCTTTATTCTGTACCGCAGCTGATTCCACTGATTCCTCGGGTTTTATCATAAGGGTGAGCGTCGTATCTTTATAGACAGGAGTCACCGTGGACGGACTCTGCAGTGCAATGGTTATCTTCATTGCTTTGACCGGTGTGTCCACCTGTTCGGGTATAACTTCGCTAATTCCGGCCTTGTCGGAAATAATCTTTTCATGAAAGATCCCGGCGCCCATATCGGGAATATCAATCGTCATCTTGTACGGATCAGTCCCCTTGTATATCGTGTAGACAAAGGGCTTGTTGCTGACAATTTCGAGGCTGTTATCGCGGATCTTCATATCAGTAATGACAACCGGCTCCTCCGCAGCCTGGGAATCGCTTTTTACTGCGGCCCGTGGAGCACAGCCGGCAAAGACCGCAAACATGATGACTGCTGATATGAGCAGTACTGGATAGGTTATCTTTTTCATTATTCCCCCTCCTGGCGGAGTTTCAGTATAGTCTCTTTTGTTACGGTTTGACCTTTATAGTTCTTGACCTGTTCGGTGATCCTGACGCTCGTTTTTGTAATATCATCAACTCTGCCGCCGTTCAGTCCGAGGACTGACCCCTTCCTGATCGTGTAGGACTTTCCGTCGGGCAGGGTTATCATGGCGTAGTAACTGTTCTTCTCCCAGACTATTGCGATCAGCTTGATCTCGTCAACATCAAAGTTTTCAACGGGATTTGCCTTCTTCCTGTGCTGGGGCTTTTCTTTAATATTAACGATGAGAGACATAAACGGATCCCGGCGGCCTTTCCCATCATAGGCGTATACCTCTTTTTCGGCCTTCGGTTCCTCCACCTGAGGGACTTGCGCAGCAGGCGCCGTCGCCTTTGGCGGCTGAATGGCCGGGACCGGCGCCGTCGCCTTATCCGTACAGCCCGTCAGCCCGAGAGCCGCCACGACTGATGTACATATTAGAAACCGCACTATGAATTTCTTCGTCATCGTGTCATTTCCCGGCTGCGCCCTCAGGGACCGAGGAGAAGGCTGACAGCGTGAATGTAATATCAAGGACTGTATTTGCCGGATCCCTGCCCTTCTTTGCTCCGCTCAACCTGATCGTATTGACATTCACTATCCTCGGCAGCTTTGTCAGTCCGGCCAGAAAGGACAGGAAATCATGATATGTTCCCGACACTATGATATCACTGGGTATCTCAAAAATTATGCCGCTGGGATGTTTCACCTTTGGCTTTGGCCTCCAGGATTTCACGTCCAGTCCTGACGCAATACTCAGATCGGAAATTTGTTTCAGGAGACCGGACACGTCTTTTTCAACAGGGAGGAGTTCTTTCAGTTCATTCAGTCTTTCAGCAAGTTTCTGGTTTTCTCTCATCAGGATATCGAGCTTGGCGACCTTGGCCTGGCTTTCCGCAATTTTGTTGTTCTGAGTATCGACCTGCGCATCAAGAGCCTTTATCTCCTTCTGTTTCGGCATAATAAAAATCACCACCGCTGCCACTAAAATAATAATAGCCGGCAGAACGGCAATGATTGCCCTCGCATAGCCCGGAAGATTCTTGACGTCTAACTTTATCGGTGCGTTTAATGTCGCCATTTATGCCTTCACCTTTATGATGAGACTGAATGTATACACGTTGAAGCCGGAAATCTGACTCTGGACCGATTCATTGAGAAAGACATCGGAAAACAGCGTCGATCCCTTCAGGTTATTCACGTAATTCACGACATCCGTATTCGTAAAAGCTACGCACTGCAACGTTATGTCAGAGCCGGAATTTTGGAGATCCACGGAGTTGAACCAGACGCCGCTTGGCAGCCGGGCGCTGATTTCGTCAAGCACCTTGACAGGCAGCGTCCTGTTCTTGCCCAGCTTTTCGATAATATCCTTGCGAGCCTTATAATCCTGGTTGCGTTTTTCGTAGTCCGCAACCGACTTGATCTTTCTGTCCAGCTCGGCGATCTTGGCATCGTTGGCGGCGACAAGCGACTTTTTGGCAAGGACCTTTTCGCTGTACCGGTACGAGAGAAACACCCCGGCCGCAATCGCTGCAATAGTAATAAAAAACATGGCTACAATAAATCCAGGGAACTGCCTGGACTTCTTCTTTTTCTTGACCGGAAGGAGATTGACCTTGATCATCTGTCCCCCTGCTTCCTCATGGCCAACCCAACCGCAATGGACATGATGGGAGCTATTTCATCCAGCTGGGACATATCGAACTTCTTCGGTATCCTGATGTTCTTGAACGGCTCGGCAACCCGCGTCTCTATCCCTGTCTTTTCGGCAATCATCGGCGCGAAATTTTTGAGAAGGGCGCAGCCTCCGCTGAGGACAACCTCGGCAATATCCTCGTGCATCGTGGTACTCCTGTAATAATCGAAGGACCGGACAATCTCACTCATGATTTCTTCAGAGGCGGCCTCGATAACCGATGCGACGTTCTCCGGGTCTACATTCTCTATCGGCTCGCCCCGTTTAAGCTTCTCAGCATTCTCGTACGAGAGGTTGAATTCGCGCTGGAGGGCCTCGGTATGCAGGTTGCTGCCGAGGGAGCTGTCCCGGGTAAAGACCGAGATGCCTCCCTTGAGAATACTCATATTGATGGTGCTCGCGCCAATGTTCAGAAGCGCCACATTGCGGTCGGCATCGATTTCATAATTGATGCCGTACATATTTTCGAGTGCAAAAGCATCGACGTCCACAATTATCGGGTTGAGCCCGGCTTCCTTGACGACTGAAATATACTCGTTAATGATATCTTTCTTGACCGCAACAAGGATAACATCCATCTGTCCAGGCTCTTCTTTGGGGCCGATAATCTGGAAGTCGAGATCAACGTCCTCGATATCGAAGGGCACATACTGCTCTGCCTCAAACTTGATCGACTCCTGGAGCTCCTCCTCGGACATTTCGGGAAGGGCTATCCTCTTGATAATCACGGAAGAATGGCCTGAAATCGCGATTACCGCATCCTTTGTCTTGATGCCGGCCTTTTTGACCATATCCTTGATCGAATCGATAAGTCGGATCGAATCAATAATCGACCCGTCGACGATCAGTTCAGGAGGAAGAGGATATACGTCGAACAGTTCAAGCTCATAGCTGCCCTTCGACTCTTTCAGCTTGACTGTCTTGATATAGCTCGAGCCTATGTCTAACCCTATGGATCCTTTACCGCCAAAAATCATAGTCATATGAATACCAGAAAAAAAAAAGAAAGTCAAGATTTTTTTCAATTAATTAATTCTGTGATAACAAATAGTTTGGCCTCATGCCCTAGAAATTAGTTTAACATTTCGAAAAATCAAGTTATAAATTCAGGTTTCTTTCGACAATTATCATTCCGGAACAGATACTTCCAATGCCGATCAACTCCCCCCCCGGGCCCTTGAGTTTCATTGCATCCCCTTCCGCATAATGGCCCTGCTCTCTCATCGGAATTCTCTGTCCATATCTTACCTTCAGACTTTCCCGGCCATCGAGACAAAGCTCGGGCATATGGCCCAGTGCTCCGTCTATTGACAGGATAGAGCCACCGTCGGGAACTAACTCTCGTTCTCCAAGATCCTCGAATCTGAGTGAGTCCCTGACAGAAATGCTGCCGACCGCTACCCTTTCGAGGGCAGTAAGATGTGCCCCAACTCCAAGCTTCTGCCCGATGTCGTCGCAGAGGCTCCGTATATAGGTGCCCTTCGAGCAGGCCACAATCAGGTCGACGTAGGGAATGTGTATATCGGCAACGGCGATATCGTATATGGTAACGGACCTGCTCTGCCGTTCCACCTCTATTCCCTTTCTCGCAAGTTCGTACAGCACCTTACCATTCATCTTCACGGCAGAATACATGGGGGGCGTCTGATCTATGGCTCCCCTGAAACTCAGGACCGCCTCGAGGATCTCGCCCTCCCGAAGAGCAGATGCGTCAGAAGTCGCGGTAATTCTCCCCTCCGCATCATAGGTATCAGTCCGCTCGCCAAGCTTCATCCTGGCCCTGTATTTCTTGTCCATATCAAGGAAGAAGCGAGAGACCTTTGTCGCCTCATTCAGGCAGATGAGGAGGACCCCTGTAGCCAGTGGGTCCAGCGTCCCCGTATGCCCGGCCTTCTTCACGCGAAGCATGCGTTTCACCCGCGCAACCGCCTGTTGGGAGGTGATGCCGGACGGTTTATTCAGGTTGATTATAAGATCCATGGCGCAGCCGTTATTCCCGATCCCTTTTTACGTCCACACGATGAAAGGGCGCTAGCCTTTGTCGCTGCGGCGCGTCTTGCGAACAGCATCCCGCAGCAACCGCTTCGCAGTCGCCAGGTCCGCCTTTATTCTGAATCCTGCCGCGTTCTTATGCCCCCCGCCGCCGAACTGCTCCGCGATCCGGGCCACGTTTACGGTTCCCTTCGACCGGAGACTTGCCTTCCATTCCCCGGGACCTGTTTGCCGGAACATGGCAGCAATCCGGACATCGTCAATCCTTCGGGGAAGATTGGCAAAATTTTCTGTGTCCTCTGCCGAGGCCCCTGATTCGCTGAACATGTCACTGGTCACATGAATAATAGCAACGCCGTCTATTCTCTCCATGGTGTTCATGGCCATCACGAAAAGCCGGAACCTCCTGGAGTCCCAGGTCTCATAGAGATATTCGGCTATGGCATTCGGTTCAGCGCCGGCGGTGACAAGTTCTGCTGCAGCGCGAAGGACCGGGGCCGAGGTATTACTGAATCTGAAAGTGCCGGTGTCAACCGCAATAGCGGTATAAAGGCTCCCCGCCATTGAAGGCGTAATCCCGATCCCGAGCGATTTTATCAGGGCATGTATCATGATGCCCGTCGCTGCAGCTTCCTTTTCCACCCATCGCAGATCTCCGAAATTCCTCTCCGTTTCGTGGTGGTCGATGACGATCGTCTTCCTGAAGGAAATCCCCTCGAGCGCAGCCCTTTCAGGGCCATTGCAATCAAGGATGACAAGGACAGGATCGTCACGCAGTGCCTTTTTCAGATCAGCACTGAATTTTTTCCAGCCGGGCAGGAACTGATAATTCCTCGGAACGGGGTCACGGTCATACAGCACGACCTTTTTCCCGATCGATGACAGCGCCTCGGCAAGCGCGAGGGAGGATCCGAGGGCGTCGCCGTCAGGGCTGATATGCGTCGCTATCAGGTATCGTTCCTCCTTGCGCAACGCCGAAACCAGTCGTCCAGGGACCCTCACTCCTTTTCCTGTATCTCCTTCAGCAGCTTATCGATCTTGAAGCCGTATTCTATTGAACTGTCGAGCCGGAAATCGATATGCGGAATAAACTTCATCCGGAGGTGCTTTGCAAGGATCGTGCGCATAAAGGCCTTTGACGCGTTCAGTGCATCGAGTGTCGGCTCACGCTCTTCTTCCTTCAGTACGCTGACAAAGATCTTCGCCTGCTTGAGATCAGGGGAAAGCTCGACCCCGGTCACCGTCACAAAACCTATCCGCGGGTCCTTGAGCTTGTACATGATTATATCAGCAACCTCTTCCCTTATCAGGTCGCTGACTCTCTGGGATCGTTTGTATGGGAGCATCTGCTATAAGCCTCGGTTCACAAAAACGTATATCAATCTTTCAAAAAGATTGCTGGCGGACATGACAACTGGCAATCCGGATCTTCTGCAGGGTCAATCAGAGTTTCGAGGCTATCTTTTCGATGATATAATTCTCGAGGATATCGCCCACCTTGATATCATTGAAGTTTTCGACCAGTATGCCACACTCGTACCCGGTCTGCACCTCCTTGACATCATCCTTGAACCTCTTGAGAGTGCTCATCTTGCCTTCGTAGACCACCACATTGTCCCTGAGCACCCGGATGCCGTCGCATGCCCTCGACATATAACCGTCAATGACATAGGCACCGGCAATAGTCCCGAGCCGCGACACAGGGAAGAGCTGGCGGACCTCCGCCCTGCCGAGCACCTTTTCCTTCAATGTAGGCGCCAGCATGCCCTCAAGGGCCTTTTTAACATCCTCTATCGCCTCATAAATAACATTGTACAGCCGGATATCCACGCCCTCTTTTTCGGCCATCTGCGAGGCCTTGGTCTCGGGTCTCACATTAAAGCCGATGATGATCGCATTCGAAGCCGTCGCGAGCATGACGTCGGATTCATTGATGCCGCCGACAGAGGTGTGTATGACCCTGACCTTCACCTCGGCATGCCCGATATTCTCAAAGGCGTCCTTGATCGCCTCGACAGAGCCCTGGACATCACCCTTGATGATGATATTCAGTTCTTTGATCTGGCCCTCCTGGATCTTCGTATAGAGCTCATCAAGGGTCAGTTTCTTCGCATGCGCCAGTTCGGCGGAGCGCTGTTTCTGGAACCTCGTCAGGGCGATCTGCCGCGCCCTCTTTTCGTCTTCGACCACGGTAAAGACATCCCCTGCCGCAGGCACTTCAGAGAAGCCGATAACCTCTACGGGGGTGGATGGGCCTGCAGTCTGGATCCTTCTGCCGACATCGTCGATCAGGGCCCTGACCTTGCCCACATGCACGCCCGACAGAAGTGCGTCCCCTACTTTCAATACACCGTTTTGAACGAGCAGGGTAGCGACAGGCCCGCGGCCCTTGTCGAGCTTCGCCTCTATCACTGTGCCACGTGCCTCGCGGTCGTGATTCGCCTTAAGCTCCATGATTTCGGCCTGGAGCAGAATCATCTCAAGCAGGTGTTCGATGCCAATACGCTTCTTTGCCGAAACCTCAACGAATATATTATGCCCGCCCCACTCCTCGGAGATTATGCCGTGCTCCGACAATTCACTCTTCACCTTCTGGGGATTGGCGTCGGGTTTGTCTATCTTGTTGACGGCGACGACGATTGGAACATTTGCGGCCTTGGCATGGTTAATCGCCTCGATCGTCTGGGGCATCACGCCATCGTCGGCGGCCACCACCAGGACGACGATATCCGTCACCTTCGCACCCCTGGCCCTCATCGCGGTAAAGGCCTCGTGGCCCGGGGTATCAAGAAAAACAATGTCCTTGTTATTGAGATTTATCTTGTATGCGCCGATATGCTGGGTGATACCGCCAGCCTCCGTCTCGGTTACCTTCGCCTCACGAATCGCATCCAGAAGCGATGTTTTGCCATGGTCGACATGCCCCATGATCGTCACCACAGGCGCCCTGTGCCTGAGATTCATGGCATCTTCCTGAATCTCCTCGACCTGGATATCCTCTTCAACGGATGCAAGTTCGAGCTTGACGCCGAATCCCTCCGCAACGAGGAGGGCCGCATCCGCATCGACCGGCTGGTTGATCGTGGGCATGTACCCGAGTTCCATGAACTTCTTTATCACATCAGATATCTTCAGCCCTATGAGTTCGGAAAACTCCTTGACCGTTGTCCCTTCCCTCAGCTTGAGGGTCTTCCTTCGGGGGGCTGTAGACTGCAGCTGCTGCTTCTGGTCCTGGCGTCCGGTAAATCTCCCCCCGCCCTTTTTGCCTCCCCTGACATCGTGCCCTTTTCTCGGCTCTATCTTCCTGATGGCCTGAAAGGCCCGGTGGAGTCCCGGCCGCGCCTTGAACTTTTCTATCTTTTCGGCCTCGGCCTCTTTTTTGAATTTGTCCGGGAGTGCTATTCCTTCTTCGGACTCAGCGGCCGGCGCAATCTCCGCCTCGCCGGGGGCGGCAGAAACTGTCTCTTCCGCCTCCGGAAAAGGAGACGGTTCTTCTGCGGCCGCCTCTGCAGGGGATGCTGTTTCGGCCTGCCTCTTCCCGGACTCACCCGGATGCGGTCCGGCGGCAGCGGACACAACTCGCTTTTCCTCCGCAGGAGCAGAGGCCGCCGTTGCAGACGTCTGGGATGCCAAAGCCTGGGTGATCTTCTCGGCAATGTCGGCATCGATGCTGGAGGAATGCGTCTTCCCCTCGATGCCGAGCCTCTGAAGTTCATCGAGAATCTCTTTATTGTTTCTGTTAAGCTTCTTTGCTAATTCGTATATTCTGACTTTTGACATATCTTAACCCGGCCTTAGGCAATGATTTTTAGAAAGAGTGAGCATGATTCTTGTATCATCAATCTTAAAATGTTATCATAAAAGTCCTTATTTATGCAATTCTGAAAGGAGGTTTATTAGAGATGGCAAGTTGTTATTCCTGCGGCAAGAAGAGAACTATCGGCAACAATGTGAGCCATGCAAATAACAAGACGAAGAGACAGATCCTTCCTAATCTGCAACAGACAAGGATCCAGACCGATCATGGTGTCAAACGCGCGTACGTCTGCACACGGTGTCTCAGATCAGGAACCGTTAAAAAAGTCGTCTAATGCAGCGGGCGGGCTCAATCCTGACACCGGCCATAAAGAGGCTCGGCATTGAAGAGAGCGTCCGCCTTCTTCGCATCACCAGCGAATGGGATGCCATTTTCGGCAAACCACTTTCACTCCATATGTCACCCTCAAGGCTTCTTGAGGGTGAATTACTGCTGAATACCGATTCTCCAATATGGATGCAGCAACTGCAGTTCTGCCATGATGAGATACTCGGGAAGCTTAAGCCCTATGGCGTAATGAAAGTCCGTTTCAGGATCGGAAAGGTTTCCCCGGCAAAGAAGCGTGAGCCGGAACATGACCCGGCAGCCCGCGGGCAGCTCTCTTCTGACGATGCCCGGTTCGTGGACAGTCTCATCGCCCCGGTAAAAGATGCTGCGCTGAAGGCCGCAATCAGAACCGCCGCCGTTATTTCCCTCTCCTCAAAGACCGGGAAACCGCGATAAACTGTCCTGGGGAGCGCCCCGGGCCGGGCGGGCGCTGACCACCAGATGCTGCATCGGAATGTATCGGCTCATTTTTTCAGGGAGGTTCAGTCTTTATGAATACAGGAGAGAAAGTCTTAAGCGGCATGCAGGCGAGCGGCAGGGTGCACCTCGGCAATTTCGTCGGCGCACTCCAGAACTGGGTGCGGCTCCAGGAGAGGTACGACTGTTATTATTTCATTGCAGACTGGCATGCCCTCACCACGGGGTATGCGAATCCCGGGGCGCTGACAGAATCCGTAAACGATCTGCTGATCAACTTTCTGGCGTCCGGACTCGACCCGGACAGATGCACGATCTTTATCCAGTCTCAGGTCCCCGAGCATGCGGAACTTCACCTGCTGCTGTCCATGATCACCCCGCTGGGATGGCTCGAAAGGGTCCCCACTTATAAGGAAAAGCAACAGGAACTAAAGGAGCGGGACTTGTCGACCTACGGCTTCCTCGGTTATCCGCTCCTTCAGACCGCGGATATCATTATCTACCGGGCAAAATACGTCCCTGTCGGCGTGGACCAGGTGCCCCATCTGGAAATATCCCGCGAGATTGCGCGCAGATTCAACAACCTGTACTGCAAAGAAATATTCCCTGAACCTGACGCCCTGCTGACAAAATTCCCGAAGGTGCCCGGCATCGACGGCAGGAAGATGTCGAAGAGCTACGGCAACGCGATCTATCTTTCAGACAGCCCCAAGGAAGTCGAGCAGAAAATCCGCACTATGATGACCGACCCGGCCCGCGTAAAACGGACGGATACCGGCGACCCCGAACTCTCTCCGGTCTATCAGCTTCACAAGGTCTTCTCTTCGCAGGAAGAGCAGGATGAAGTCGCAGCCGGATGCCGCACTGCCGGCATCGGCTGCATAGACTGCAAGAAGATTCTGATAAGGAATGTCCTGAGGGTCCTCGAACCCATCTGGTCAAAACGGGAGGAGCTGATCCATGATCCCGCCCGGCTCCGCCATATTATCGAAAAAGGAACGAAGAAGGCCCGCGAGGCTGCCGCCGAAACAATGGTCCTCGTCAGAGAGGCTATGGGGTTATATCAGCCCTGAGAAAAGCACGGGAAGGGGCATTCCTGTTGCCCCTTCCCGTTTTACAACCTGCCTATAAGGAATTAATCCAGATGCTTCATAAGGGTTTCGGATACCACGTTGATCGCCGGGGCACCGTCAACCGTGATGACCTTCGGCCCGGTAATCTTCTTGAAATAGTTCACGGCCGCCATGGTGCCGGTCGTTGTATCGTAGTAGATGTCATGGCGTTTATTGATTGCCGCGGCATCCTGATCGTCAGCTCTGGTTTTTAACTCTCCGCCGCAGACCCTGCATACCAGCTTGCCGTCTTTTTCGACCGGCTTGATGGCATCGATATGAATATGGTTCGGGTGGTTGTTGTCGTTGACGCAGAGCCTCCTGCCCATGATCCTGTCAGCGGCAATCTTTCTGTCAAGGGCGATCTCTACGACATAGTCGAGTTTGATGTTGGCGGCCTGAAGGGCCTTGTGAAGAGTTTCGGCCTGGACCACGTTGCGCGGGAACCCGTCGAGGAGCCAGCCGTTTTTGCAGTCGTCTTCCTTCAGACGGTCCAGGATCATGGGAATCGTGATATCATCAGGCACCAGGTCTCCCTTGTCAATGTATGCCTTTGCCTTTTTCCCCAGTTCAGTGCCGCCGCTGATATTTTTTCTGAATATCGCTCCTGACTCGACATGTGCCACATTGTACTTCTTCTGCACAATGGCGCCCTGTGTTCCTTTGCCGCTGCCGTTGGGGCCAAAAATCAAAATATTCATTTACGTCTCCCTTCAGTGTATGTAGTTGCCTCCCAAAATGCGAGACAGGGTATCGATAAATACCGGTTTAAGAATATACCAGAAAATGGGATATAATTTCGAGTAGTCATGCCGGTACAGTCCCGAAACACGGGCCGGGCCGATGTGTTAGAATACATCGAATTGTATGCCTGAAGGTGCGGGCAGAAGAATCATGGGAGGCAAGAGGGAATTGAAGAAAAAAGTGATAATCGGCACAAGATCCAGCAAGCTTGCTCTCTGGCAGGCCGAGTGGGTCAAATCGGAACTGCTCAGAATGAACCCGGGGCTTGAGGTGGAGCTGAACAAGATCAAAACCACGGGCGACAAGATACTGGACGTTCCCCTGGCCCAGGTCGGAGGGAAGGGTCTGTTCGTCAAGGAGATCGAAGAGGCGATGCTGAAAGGCGAGGCGGATCTTGCCGTCCACAGCATGAAAGATGTGCCCACCGATTTCCCCGAAACGCTGTATCTCCCGGTCATCTGCAGACGGGAAGACCCTAGGGATGCCTTCATCTCGGCAAAGGACGGCATGGGCTTCAGGATAAAGAGCTACACGGAACTCCCGCACGGGGCATCGATCGGCACCAGCAGTCTCAGGCGGTCCTGCCAATTACTCAGCAGCAGGCCCGATCTCAGGATCATGCAGCTCAGGGGCAATCTCGATACCAGACTGAGGAAGCTTGACGAGGGGCAGTTCGATGCGATTATCCTGGCCGCTGCGGGTGTCAAGAGACTGGGCTGGTCCGCTCGGATCACGGAGCTTATCCCCGCCGGGGTCAGCCTCCCTGCAATCGGTCAGGGCGCAATCGGCATCGAATGCAGGATTGAAGACGATTTCATCAACAAGCTCATCAGCCCGCTGAACCATATCGAAACGTCGAACTGCGTGAGGGCGGAGCGTGCCTGTCTGAAAAAACTCGAGGGCGGCTGCCAGGTTCCTATTGCCGCGTATGCGCAGATTGAAGGAGACCGGATCGTCATCGACGGCCTGGTCGGCAGCGTTTCAGGGGACAGGATCATCCGTGCTCATCAGGAGGGGAAGAGCGACGACCCCGAATCGCTCGGCACGGCACTGGCAGACGAACTTCTCTCAAAAGGCGCAAAGGAGATCCTCTCCGAGGTCTACGGCAAAAATATCGGCCAGGTCGGCCTTCATTGAGGTCAAGTCGCAAAACAGCCCGCTGGAGGAAAGACAAAGCGGGCTGTTTTTCACTCGAATGACTACTCCGTTTCTTCCCGCGAAATAGCCTCCAACTGCTCCTTGTTTTCCTGGCAGCTGATACAGAGGGTCGCCGTCGGCATAACCCCGAGCCTCTTTTCACTAATCTCTTCTCCGCAGTCCTCGCAGGTGCCGTAGGTGCCCTCCCGGATCTTCCGCAGCGCCTCGTCGATATTAATCAGCAGTTTCCGGTGCGCATCGAGCCGCATAAGATTGACATCCTCGGAGATATCGACAGTCGCCCAGTCCCCTTCATCGACCGCGGTATCGACGAGTTGCCTCGCATCGCCGCTCACATATTTGGCGATCTCCTCTTTTGCCTCCCTGACAATCTCCTCACGCTTCTTCAGAAGCGCATTTTTCAGCTCATTCAGCCTGTCTTTTTGAGGCTCTTCCTTTTTGATATCTTTCTTCATATTATTATTTCCGGGTCCTACGGCACCCTTATCAACCTCTTTCTTCCCTGACGCAGCAGATTTGTTTGCCGCAGGTCTCGACGACCCGCTGCTTGTTATGGCAGCCGTTTTCCCTGACGACGTTGCCGCTCTGGAAGCACCCTTCTTCGAACCCACTGACGGACGGGCCTTCGGGGGATCCGGTTCCTCAGTCTTCCTGCGTGCAGCCATTATTTCTGGCTATCCTTCGCGACGACATCCTCCTTATATACTTCGATAATGCTGCGGACCTTGATTCCCGCCTGCTGAAGGGCCTTCTGGACATCGGGAAGCTTCGCATCTTCCACTTTCACAACAAAATTGCTGTTCATATCTCCTTACACCTCCATAATTTCTTTTTCTTTATGCTCCAGTATTTCGTCGACCTTCTTGATGAACCCGTCGGTAAGTTTCTGTATCTCCTCGTGCTCTTTCTTGACTTCGTCCTCGCTCAGGTGGTCGTCCTTCTCGAGTTTCTTGAGTTCGTCATTGGCATCCCGGCGGATATTGCGGATTGCGATCTTCGCCTCCTCGGCCCGCTTCTTGACCACCTTGACAAGCTGTTTCCTCCGCTCCTCCGTCAGGGCCGGAATATTGATCCTGATCACCTTGCCGTCGTTCATCGGTGTCAGGCCGAGGTCGGACTTCATGATAGCTTTTTCGATATCCGGGATGATCTTCTGCTCCCAGGGCTGGATCACTATCTGACGGGGATCGGGGACGCTCAGGTTTGCTAGCTGATTGACAGCGGTCAAGGCGCCGTAATAATCGATCGCCATGCCATCGAGGAGCGAAAGGGATGCCCTCCCCGTCCTGACGCCGGCGAATTCCTTCTTCAGCGCGTCGATCGCGCCGTGCATCCTCTCATTTATTCTTCTTCGCAGCTCCTGGATCATGGGTCCCCCTTACAATTGTGCCGACCTTCTTGCCTTCGATCACCTTACGGATATTGCCCTTCCCTTTCAGATTAAATACCACAATCGGGAGGTCGTTGTCCATACATAATGACACTGCAGTCGAATCCATCACCCCAAGCCCCCGCTTGAGCACCTCCATATACGTCAATTCCGAAAACTTCTTCGCTGTTGGGTCCTTCACCGGGTCCGAGGAGTAGACGCCGTCCACCTTCGTACCCTTCAGGATGATGTCGGCGCCTATCTCCATTGCGCGCAGGGCCGCGGCGGTGTCGGTCGTAAAATAGGGGTTCCCGGTCCCGGCCGCAAAGATCACGATGCGGCCTTTTTCGAGATGCCGGACCGCCTTGCGCCGTATGTACGGTTCGGCAAGCTCCTGCATCTCGATCGCTGACTGGACGCGTGTGGGCAACTGGTATTTTTCGAGCGCATTCTGCAGGGCGAGGGCATTGATCACCGTCGCCAGCATCCCCATGTAATCGGCGGATGCGCGTTCCATGCCCTCAAGGCTTGCCTGGACGCCCCGGAAGATGTTCCCCCCCCCGATCACGATCGATACCTGGACCCCCATTGAAGAGATATCCTTCAGCTCCTTGGCAAGGAAGTCGACCGTGCCGGCGTCAATGCCATATCCCTTATCGCCCATCAGGGCCTCGCCGCTGACTTTGAGCAGTATGCGCGAGTATTTATTCTTCATTGCGGCGTCAGCAGCTCTTCGGCTCGGAAGCCAGTCCCTCGCCGAGCTGGAACCGGACGAATCTTCTTATCACGATATTTTCGCCAAGCTTGGCGACCTTCTCGGTCACGATGTCCTTGATCTTCTTCTTCTGGTCAGGATCCTTCACAAAAATCTGATCCACGAGACAGACATCCGAATAGAATTTTTCGACCTTGCCTTCGACTATCTTCTCCACAATCTCCGCAGGCTTGTTCGTCACCTGTCCGCGGTAGATCTCCTTCTCGCGGTCAAGGACTTCCGGTGGAACATCCTCGCGGGACAGATAGGTGGGGCTTGCTGCCGCGATATGCATGGAGACATCCTTCACCAGTTCCTGGAAGTCATCGGTACGGGCTACAAAATCTGTCTCGCAGTTAACTTCGATCAACACACCGATCTTGTCCATATGAATATATGAGCTGACAAGCCCCTGAGAGGCCGTGCGGGATGATTTTTTGGCGGCCGAGGCAAGGCCCTTCTGCCTGAGTATATCTATCGCCTTCTCGAAGTCGCCCCCTGCGCCAGTGAGCGCCTTTTTGCATTCCATCATGCCGGCCCCGGTCTTCTCCCTGAGATCCTTTACGACTGCTGCAGAAATTTCAGTCATCCTGCAACCTCCTGGGCCTCGGAGCTCACAACCTTCTCCTCGATCTTCGCTGCCTCAGCCGCCTGCTGGGCCTCCTTTTCGATGGCCTCGCGGCCTTCGAGAACCGCATTCGACATCTTCGCGGCGAGAAGTTTGATCGCCCTGATGGCGTCATCGTTTCCGGGAATTACGTAATCGACCTCATCCGGATCACAGTTCGTATCGACAACCGCAACGATCGGAATGGAGAGCTTCCTTGCCTCGGCGATGGCGATCCTCTCTTTTTTGGGGTCTATGATGAAAATGGCTCCGGGCAGCTCCTTCATATCCTTGATGCCGGAAAGGTTTTTGTCGAGTTTCGCGCGCTCTTTTTCGAGAATGGATGCCTCGCGTTTCGGCAGCAGGCTCATCGTCCCGTCCTCTTTCATCGTCTCGATCTTCTTCAGCCGCTCGATACTCTTTTTGACGGTCAGGAAGTTCGTCAGCATGCCGCCGAGCCATCTCTGGTTTATGAAATAGGAGGTCGAACGCCTGGCCTCCTCCATCACCGCGTCCTGGGCCTGTTTCTTCGTACCCACGAAGAGGATCGACTGCCCCGATGCGGAGACGCTTCTCACAAAATTGTATGCCTCCTCGAGACCTTTCATCGTCTTCTGCAGATCGATGATATAGATACCGTTTCTCTCGCCGAAGATATACTTCTTCATCTTCGGGTTCCAGCGCTTCACCTGATGTCCGAAATGGACACCTGCCTCGAGCAGTTCCTTCATTGTTGCGACCATGGTGCTCCTCCTGTGGTTTTTCCTCCGCCTGTCCTGACCACCCCGTGGGGACCATGGTCAGGGACTGTAGCCGGCGTGTGATTTTATGTCCTGTAAAAACA
>JAKAIE010000053.1 GCA_021814475.1 Nitrospirota bacterium | reverse complement strand
GTCGCGCCCCGCGTGGGCGCGTGATTGAAACATCTCTTCGGGCTTCTTCAACCCGAGGGCCAGGTCGCGCCCCGCGTGGGCGCGTGGATTGAAACTTCAGGTCCAGGTGAAGCAGGGCGGGAAGCGTGAGTCGCGCCCCGCGTGGGCGCGTGGATTGAAACAGCCCGTCGAGATACGACCGGACTTCAGCCGGCAGTCGCGCCCCGCGTGGGCGCGTGGATTGAAACACGTTCGATACCGGCCCTACCTTTCGCGGCCCTGGTCGCGCCCCGCGTGGGCGCGTGGATTGAAACCACCCCTTTCCCCGTCGCCTTGTGTATGGCGCGTCGCGCCCCGCGTGGGCGCGTGGATTGAAACCTTTTGAATCTCCTGCAATAAAAGAATATATTCAGTCGCGCCCCGCGTGGGCGCGTGGATTGAAACACGGAAGCGAACGGCAAAGAGCAACCCACGTTGGTCGCGCCCCGCGTGGGCGCGTGGATTGAAACTGAATATGAGCGTTGATGAGCTTGAAAAATATCTGTCGCGCCCCGCGTGGGCGCGTGGATTGAAACAGCGCAAACAACGTGGCGAGGTTAAGCCCCATCCCCGTCGCGCCCCGCGTGGGCGCGTGGATTGAAACGAGATGCGCTGCGCCGAAGTCGGCAGGGGCGACGGTCGCGCCCCGCGTGGGCGCGTGGATTGAAACTCATATAGATCATTTCAGCGCAAACAACGTGGCGAGTCGCGCCCCGCGTGGGCGCGTGGATTGAAACTCGGCAGGACTGGCGGCGGTGGCGGTAGTTGGAAGTCGCGCCCCGCGTGGGCGCGTGGATTGAAACCCGGCACAAATGCGCTGCCGGAAACAGCGGGAGGTCGCGCCCCGCGTGGGCGCGTGGATTGAAACGGGAGCCAATGTCAGCACGGACATGCTCAAGAAGTCGCGCCCCGCGTGGGCGCGTGGATTGAAACTCGACACCCAGGACTACGCCGGTGTGCAGAGTGTGTCGCGCCCCGCGTGGGCGCGTGGATTGAAACATCTTCGTAAAGCCCGAACCACGACAGGGAATCGTCGCGCCCCGCGTGGGCGCGTGGATTGAAACATTTACCCCGGGCGATGTCGATGAATCCCGCAAGTCGCGCCCCGCGTGGGCGCGTGGATTGAAACAGTCCAGCTTTGCACGGTCGGAATACCGGCGAACGTCGCGCCCCGCGTGGGCGCGTGGATTGAAACCCTGAACGGTTTGAGGAAATGGCTGTGCTTGAAGTCGCGCCCCGCGTGGGCGCGTGGATTGAAACTGGACATGGGTTTCGATCCCTGACTCCAGAGCAGTCGCGCCCCGCGTGGGCGCGTGGATTGAAACCCTGCAGCGCCGGGAAAAGAAAAACGCTCTTTTTGTCGCGCCCCGCGTGGGCGCGTGGATTGAAACCCGCGATAGAGAAAGGGCCGGATCACACAGCTTTGTCGCGCCCCGCGTGGGCGCGTGGATTGAAACAATGAACGGATCGGAGGGCTATGTTATGGAAAGTGCCGCGCCATTCAGTGGTGATTGAGTCGACCTCCATAATATCCCTCTGCAGAAGCCCCTAACATCAAAAATACATTTCCGATGAGATATACCCAATGCCATGTACTGGTAGTTTGGTTTTCGAAGGAACTATTGAAAACCACGCGCCAGACCGACAAGCTTATGCTCAATCCCAGCATGATGAAAGCTATCATGATCTTTCTTTGAAATATAAAAATGCGAGCACCTTTATAGCTGGTTTTCCAGGTACGCCAGCCACTCCATAGGGTCGGAATCATCACGAAGGTTCCGGCAAGCAAAGCTACAGTAGTTGCCTTCTCATAACATTCCGGATCACTGAAAAGATGCAGGATCTGAAAACCAAAGGCGGTTACAAAAAAAGATATGGGAAAATGCGTAATAAGGACGTGCCAATGTACATGATACTTTGAATTTAAACTATTCATATCCGGGGTTGTGGCCATACCCCTCCTTATTCAGATGCCAATTTTTATTTTCATGAACTAAGATTTTCCTGGTAAGATTCTCATATATGCTGATTCCCGCCAGTGAACACTATTCAATGGCTAGGACTAATTATACAGTTTTCCGGATAACATCACAAAAACTACCTATTAAAAAAGGAACTGCAAACAGCCCTGCGTAAACGCTGGCTGCCCGAATTGCATCGGCCCGCCTGGAACCCGCTCACTCTTTTACTATGCAGGTGCTGTTAGCACGCCCCGCCGGATCCTGGCGGTAGAAGGCGCTGAGGACGCGGTAGAGGTCGGGGACTTGCTTCCGGAGATCAATGGGGCGATCGAAAAACTCCTCGGTTGCCACGGCGAAGAACTCGGCCTCGTTGGTTGCGCCGTAGGCGTCGAGAAAGGTTTTGTGGCCCTCCTCAGCGAGGCGGCGCAACCGCAGGAATTCGAAGGAGCAGACAGCCACCCATTCGGCAAACTGGTCGCGGTCGGCCAGAAGCGGAGTGCCGTCGGCAACTCCGTCGAGCATGTCGAGCTTGTGGGCGAACTCGTGGTAAACCACGTTATGACCTTGCTCGGGGTGGCGCGCCCCGTGTAGAACAGCGTCCCACACCAGGATCACCGGACCCTGGGCAAAGGCCTGGCCCAGTATGGGGACTGGGACCGCTACCGGGCCGTCCACGTGTTCGAATATACCGGGGCGATGTTCGGGGGGCACTACTGTGGAGGGATAGACGAGGATTGACTGCACGTTGCGATAGTAGTCATGGGGGAGTCCCAGTTGCAGCAGACACGCCTGGGCCGCGATGGTGACACGGATCTCGTCGGTGAGATCAAGCCCCCCACACCCTTCCCATTGTTTTTCCTCCAGGAAGACCTGCATTATAGCCTTCAGTTCGGAGCGGTCAGCGTCGTCGAGCACACAGTAGTGAGCCACATTTGCCCGCACGAAGGTCTCCCACTCAGGAGGGAAAGGGCGCTTTCGGGCCTCGGCGCGACGATGGTCGCGGAGCCAGTGCAACATGGAATGCCCTCCTTTTTTGGGCTTTATACAGCGTCAGCCCCGGTATTCTATGAAAATGGCTGTCGAGGCTGAAGACTGAGAGGTTATGCTCCATGGCAAGGATGGATATGGCGATATCG
Organism: Nitrospirota bacterium; assembly: GCA_021814475.1. GTDB lineage: Bacteria > Nitrospirota > Thermodesulfovibrionia > Thermodesulfovibrionales > UBA6898 > PALSA-1316. The sequence continues at coordinate 19,832 of JAKAIE010000053.1, read as the reverse complement.
GAGAGAGGAAGGGTTATGCCCTTTCTGCGTAGCGAACAGGCTAGTCTGCCTGTCTTCATCCAGAGCGCCGACGTTACCTCCAGCGCTGGAAGGGCATCCAGAAGTTCGGTTGCATACGCCTCTTCTCTTGCAGTGCGTGCGCCCTGGAGCAGTTCAGCCATGATAATGCCGGTCGTATATATTCGTTTTGATGTGACGAGCTCCGCGACCGCCGCGGCGGACGGATCCTTGCCCTTGAGAAAATCAATCAGAACAGACGTATCAACGATCGCGCCATCTCTTGTCATTCTCTTGCCGTTCTTCCATCTCCAGTTCATCAAGTTCTTTGGTGACGTCTTCGATCCTGATTTTCCCTCTCAACGCTAGGATTTTCCTGAGCTTCTTTTCCTTGACGAACTCCTGCATGGCAATGACGATCGCCTTGGTCTTGGATTTCTCTCCGGACAGTTTCTGGACCTCGGAAATCAGGTCGTCAGGTATGTTCAGTGTTGCACGCATATCATGCACCTCCTTGACATGCAATTATTATATGCTCAGGTTGCATGCGCGTCAATGCCAGCCTTATCGCTCCGGAATTCATTGAAGCTTTATTTGCTAGGGCGCATCCAGTACTTCTCTGATCACATTGGCCAGGCTGGCGTGGGACAGCGGCTTCTGGATCAGCACGTCCCGTGAATTAAGTATCCCCTGCTGCGCGATCGTCTCGTTGGTGTACCCGGACATGAAGACGACCTTGCTGCCGGGATGGCCGCTGCGGAAGAGATCGGCCAGTTGCCTGCCGTTCATATTGGGCATGATGACGTCGGTCAGAAGAAGAGTGACAGGAGACTCCGGCCGGGCGGCGATACTGAGGGCCTCCTGGCCGTCATGGGCAAAGAGGAGAGTGTACCCGAGCGGCTGCAGCACGTCCCTGATCAGCTTCCGGATCGTGGGGTCGTCATCCACCACCAGCAGGGTCTCGCTGCCCCGCGGCAGGGAGGAGTTTTCCTTCTGTGCGGTCCCGCCCGCATGCTCGCTGCTGACCGGCAGGTAGATCTTGAATGTCGTGCCCTGTCCGGGCTCGCTGTATACGTAGATGTACCCGTTATGCTGCGAGACTATCCCGTAGACCGTCGCCAGCCCGAGGCCGGTTCCCTCGCCCACGGATTTTGTCGTGAAGAAGGGTTCGAAGATCTTGGCCTGGACCTGCCTGCTCATCCCGATGCCGGTGTCGCTCACTGAAAGAAGGACATAGGGACCGGGCCTGACGTTTTCATGGCTGATGACGAAATCATCGTCAAAAACGACATTGGACGTCTCGATGATCAGGGTTCCCCCCTCGGGCATTGCGTCGCGCGCATTGATGATCAGGTTCATGACGATCTGTTCGATCTGGAGCGGGTCGGCCAGCACCGGCAGCACGGCAGGGTCGGCATGCACTTCCAGGGCGATATCCTCCCTGATCAGGCGGGTCATCATCTTGGTCATGCTCTCTATCACCCTGTTGAGATCGATCGTCTGCATCTGCAGGACCTGTTTCCGGCTGAAGGCGAGAAGCCTCTGGACCAGAGCCGCCGCCTTCTCCCCGGATTCCTTTACAGTGCAAAGGTAGTCCCGGATCAATCCCTCTGCCGGGAGTTTCATGAGAGCCAGTTCCGTATACCCGATGATCGAGGACAGGATATTGTTGAAGTCATGGGCCACGCCTCCTGCCAGCCTGCCGATGGACTCCATCTTCTGTGACTGCAGGAGCTGCCTCTGGAGGTTCTTCTGTTCGGTGATATCCCGGATGATCACCACTGCTCCAGCAATCACGGCGTCCCCGGACAGGATCGGGTCCGCGGAGGTGAGCACCCAGATGTCGCCGTCCCTGAGAAACACCTCCTGCTCCACATGGCCCTTCGATTGCTGCATTATTTCCAGGGGATGGCCGTCGGCCGGGACCTCCATGTTATTGAAGATTTCATAAAAACTCCTGCCGATGATCTGCGCGTACGGCTTTTTCAGGTGATCCGATGTCGCCCTGTTCACCTTGATCACCCGGAACTCCCTGTCGAGCATAAGCATCATGTCCCTGGTGGAATCGAAGGTGATCCTCCAGTCCTCGGACGCCTGTTTCATGGCGGCCTCCGTCTCCCGGTGTCCGGTGATTTCGCGCTGGAGATTTTCATTTAGCTCGATGAGCGCGGCGGTCCTTTCCTCTACCTGTCTTTCCAGTTCCCTGTTCGCCTTCAGGAGGAGTTCCTCGGCGAGTTTCCGGTCGGTAATATTTTTCGATACCACCGCGACCGCGATGACCTTCCCGTCCTGTCCCTTCAGCGGGGAGAGGGTGCGGAGGTAGTATTTGTTTTCTCTTTCGCTCTGATGTTCGTAGCTGAGGGGTACTCCGGAGGCGACCACCTCGAGTATCTTTCCGTTGATCTCTCCGGTCTCCGACGCGGAATGGAAATCGCCATAGGCCCACCCCAGGCACTGGGCGCCGGAGATGTTGAGTCTCGCCTGGTGCTCCTGGTTCATGAAGAGATACCGGCAGCCGGTATCGAGGATATAGATCGAATCGCCCGCGGACTCCACCATGGCGCGATAGACATCGTCTCCCGGGAGTGGGGCCCCCTTGGGTCGCACCTCTCCTTCCCCGGGGCTCTTCGGGGCAGGGGTCGCCCTGCGGAGAGACGGGTCGCCCTGCGGGAGGTCCGGATGGTTTGATGAGAGGTCTTTCACGAAGTTGCGGTATTCCCGCGGAGGGTCGATTATCTTCAGGCCGAGAGTCAGTCTCTGGTCTTCAGGGCCGGCCCCTGTGAACCAGGCGAGTTCGCATTTCAGGGCTACCGCCCGGCCGTCGGGAAGAGAGAACCTGAGTTCCGGTATCCTGATCGGTATAAAATCCTTTGGCGCCTTCAGCACCGAGGTGATCGAGCAGCCTATGCCGTCTTCGGAGATATTGGTGACGTAGCCGTCATAGGCCTTGCCGGCAAGAATTATTTTTGTGTCGAACCTGACCGGGACCCTGTCTGAATGTCGTTCCCCCATCACGTTTCATTGTAGCACTCTTGGTCTGTACGGTGCACGGAAAAAAGCCGCGCGCCGCCGGCGGAGCCGGAACTGCTCTTCAGGCCTTTTGTGCGAACTTTCCAAACCCCTCCAGAAGCCTGAGCCCGAGGCCCTGGCTTTTTTCGGGGTGGAACTGCGTGGCAAAGACATTGTCCTTCCAGATCATAGAGGTGAAGGTGATGCCGTAGTCGGTCGTTGCAGCCACGATCTCCCTGTCCTCGGGAACGACGTAATAGGAATGGACGAAATAAAAGAATGAGCCGTCGGGGATGTCCCCCATGACCGGCGGACGCTTCACCAGCGAGACATTGTTCCAGCCCATGTGAGGGACCTTTTCGCTGATCTGGAACCTCAGGACCTTTCCCCTGAAGATGTCGAGCCCCCTGCAGGAGCCGAACTCCTCGGATTCGCTGAGGAGCACCTGCAGGCCAAGGCAGATGCCGAGATAGGGTTTGCCCTTATCGATCGCGCGGGCCAGCGCGCCGGTGAGGGACATGTCGGTGAGGTTCCTGATGCAGTCGCGGAATGCGCCGACCCCTGGCAGGACGATTGCGCGGGCGTCATCGATGACGCTTGCAGAAGAGGTAACCCGCGCATCGATGCCGACCTTCTTGAAGCCCTTTTCGACGGACCTGAGGTTCCCCATGCCGTAATCGACGATCGCAATCATCATCTAAATTAATTCCGGCCCCGGAGTATTGTCAAGCTAGTGCATATAACTCATTGACACTCCTGAATTTTTCCTGATATACTCGACTATCAAAACAGGTGGCGGCATCCGGTCATTTTCTCCGGATTTAAGGGAGAATTGTGCCCGTTTGATCGTCTTTTGAACGGTGGAGCGAAAGTCATGGAAAAGGGTATGGACAGGACGAGACGTGCGCATGCAATGAACAGCGTTATGGCATTGGTTCTAGCCGGGGGAAAGGGCGAGCGGCTTCATCCCCTGACGATGCACCGTGCAAAGCCGGCCGTGCCGTTCGGCGGGAAGTACCGCATCATCGACTTCACCCTGAGCAATTGCATCAATTCGCATCTGAGAAATATTGTCGTACTTACACAGTATAAGTCCCTCTCTCTCGACCGCCACCTTGCTCTGGGCTGGGAGCACCTCCTGAACCCGGAACTGGGGGAGTATATCTTTTCGATCCCCCCGCAGCAGCGTATCGATGAGAGGTGGTACCAGGGGACCGCGGATGCCGTTTTCCAGAATATATACCTTATCGAAAAAGAGGACCCCCCCTATATCCTGATCCTTTCCGGCGATCACATCTATAAGATGAATTACGCCGAGATGTTCGACTTCCATCTCAGGAACAACGCTATCGGGACCGTGGCCACGATCAAGATCAGCGCGCGGGACGCCGCAGCGTTCGGCATCGTGGAGGTGGACGGCGGTTCCCGGATCGTCGGTTTTCACGAGAAGCCCGAGACGCCGGTCACGATTCCCGGAGACCCTGAACACTGTTATGCCTCGATGGGCGTCTACCTCTTTAATGCCGACAGCATCATCAACGAACTGAAGACGGATGCGGGGACCTCCTCGGCCCACGACTTCGGGAAGAACATACTGCCTGCGATGAAGGACGGCGGCAGACTCTTCGCGTACGAATTCAAGGACGAAAACAAGAAAGAATCGAGTTACTGGCGGGACGTCGGTACGATCGACGCATACTGGGAGGCGAACATGGACCTGGTATCGGTCGACCCCCTCTTCAACCTCTATGACCGGGACTGGCCGGTCCGGACAAACCAGGGGCAGTACCCCCCGGCGAAATTCGTCTTTGCGCAGGAATATAGAGGGGGGAGGCTCGGGGTCGCCCTCGATTCGATCGTCAGCGGCGGCTGCATCATCAGCGGCGGAAGGGTGCAGAACTCGGTGCTCTCTCCGAATGTCCGGGTGAACAGCTTCGTCGACCTTCGCGAGTCGATCCTGCTTGAGAACGTCGAGATCGGGAGGAACTGCCGGATCAGGAAGGCGATCATCGACAAGGACGTCTATGTGCCGGCAGGGACGACGATCGGATACGATCCCGAGGCCGACCGGAGGAGGTTTTCCGTCAGCGAAGGCGGCGTCGTTGTGATCCCGAAGGGGGCGGAGATTACATGAGCCTGGCCGGAAGGCTTGAAGACCTCGCCCTGGCCGATATCTTCCAGATCCTGAGTGTAGGCAGAAAGACGGGTACTTTTATCGTCAACGGGAGCAAGGGCACGGCCCTGATCGTTTTCAAAAACGGGATGATCGTCCGGGCCGAAACCGACGACCTCGACAGTTCGATCGGCGATAACCTTCTCGAGGCCGGGATGATAAAGGAGACGGTCCTGAACCTGGCACTGGAGGTCAAGAAGAAACTCCCTGCGACACCGATCGCGGAGATCCTCTTTGACCTCGGCGCGGTCAAGGCCGAACATCTCGACAAGATTGCCAGAAAGAGGATCGAGAGGGTCATCTACCGCCTGCTCCTCTGGGAGGACGGTGACTTCCAGTTCGAACTCGATGACCTGGATCTCGGGGGCAAGACATCCCTTGCAGACCTCGGCTGGGAACTGGGCAAGGGGCTCAGCCCCGAATATCTCCTGATGGAAGGCGCCCGCGTCCAGGACGAATCCGCGCAGACCTTTACCCAGACCGAGGAATTTACGCTCGCGGATGGCGGGGCCGACGAAGGCGAAGCGGATTCCGGATGGGACGCGGACTGGGAGATGCAGCCATCCGAGAGAAAGGATATTACTGCGCTGAAATCCCTGACCCACGAGCTCCGCTTTCCGAATTCCGCCTCCGAGATCACACTCCTGATCCTGCGCTTCGCAAGCGACATCTTCCACCGGGGAGTCCTGTTCATGATAGGCAAGACGGAGATGGTCGGCCTCGGCCAGTTCGGTCTTGAGATCGATCAGGCTGACGCAAAGGTGCGGGCGACGGTCCTGCATATCGAACGCAGTCCTTTTTTCAAGAGGATCGTGACTGAGCAGATGGCGTATCGCGGGTCATTCGAAAAGGACGAGGTGACCGGGCAGCTTACCGCGCTTCTGGGCGGGCAATGGCCGAAGGATGTGGCGATCTTCCCGGTCATCGCCGAAGGCAGGGTCGTGGCGATACTCTTCTGCGACAACCATCCGACCGGGGAGGCTATCGGAGAGACCGAGGGGCTCGAGATCTTTATCAACCATGCCGGACTCGCGCTCGAAAAGTCGCTTCTTCAGCGCCGGCTGCAGGAGATGGAACTGAAGCGGGAGGGCGGATAACCCCGTGAGATTTTTTTAGCTGTTATCTGATAAAATCTTATGCCGGAGAAGTCTCCCGGTTATCGGGCGGATGCGACAGGAGTGATAAACTGAATAATCGAGGAGAGGTGCTGTGAAAACGATTCTCATAGTCGAGGACTCGGCAACAACCAGGGCGCTGATCAGAGCGGTTATCGATGAACTCGGCGATGTCCAGACGATTGAGGCGTCATCCGGGTTCGAGGCGCTGAAACTCCTCCCCCAGCAGGAGTACGATCTCATTATCACCGACATCAACATGCCGGACATCAACGGGCTGGAGCTGATCAGCTTTGTCAGAAATAACCAGCGCTATATCCACCTGCCGATCATCATCGTCAGCACCGAGCGAAGCGAGGAAGACAAGAAACGGGGGATGGCGCTCGGGGCCACCGGCTATGTCACTAAACCGTTCAAGTCCGGCGAACTCCAGGATATCATCAAGAAGACAATCGGATTATGAAATCTTCCAAAAAGGAATTTATCGCAGAGGCCGAGGAACTCCTGGAGGAATCGCAGCGGCTCATCCTCGAGATACAGGACACCTACCTCACCGGCCTCAACCCCGACACGATCAATGCCCTTTTCCGGTCGATGCATACATTGAAAGGGGTCTCCGGCCTCTTCGGTGTCCAGGGGATCACCACCCTCAGCCACGCGCTGGAGACGCTGATGGACGACGTGCGCCTCGGCAAGATCGATATGACCGCCGAGGTTGTGAAGTTCCTCTTCAAGAACCTCGACATACTGAAGGATATCACCGACCGGGTCAGCCAGGATGCGGACGAAGGAGATATCAGCGCGTACACCAGGGACATCGAGTCCTTCAGGGTTTCTCTGAAAGGCCGGGCAGACGGCGATTCTCCCCTGGCGCAGATTGATCAGGCGATTCTGAAGGTCCTCTCCGAATACGAAGAGCACCGGCTGAAGGCGAATCTCAAGGAAGGCAGGGGGATCTACCTTGCCAAGGCGGTCTTTACGCTCGATACATTCGATACCGCGCTTGAGGGCCTGACAAAGGCGATCAAGGCGAGGGGGGAGCTCATATCGACGCTTCCGACGTCCGAGAACGTTCCTGAGGGGTCGATCGGCTTTAACCTGATGTTCAGTTCCATGGCGCCGATCGGCGACGTGCGGGAGGAGGTCGGGTACGATCTGGATACGCTCGTGCCGCCGAGGGCGGCCGCCCCGGTTGCGCCACCCGTTGCCGCGGCGGTCGCGGAGCCCCAGCCCAGGGCGCAGGACACGCATCTGAAGAGCACCTCGACGACGGTCAGGGTGGATATCGAAAAACTCGACAGGATCCTCAATACGGTCGGGGAACTGACTCTCGCCAAGGGCGCGATCAAGCGCATCGGCGTGGAACTGGTCGAGCAGTACGGCCACAATGCCCTGGTATACGACATTCACAAGATATCCCAGACCCTCGAGCGCAGGCTGGCCGAACTCCAGGACCAGGTGCTCGAGATCCGGATGGTCCCGATCGGCCAGATCTTTACCCGGCTGGCGCAGATCGTCAGGAGGTATTCCCGGGAGATCGACAAACAGATCGACCTCGTCCTCTACGGCGAGGACACGGAACTTGACAAGTACCTCGCAGAGGAGATCGTCGACCCCCTGATGCACCTGATCAGGAATTCTATCGACCACGGGATAGAACATGCGGAGGAGCGCAGGGCGAAGGGCAAGAAGGAATCCGGGACGGTGATTCTCAGGGCCTATCAGAAGGGCAACCATGTGGTGATCGAGCTCAAGGACGACGGGGCAGGCATCAATATCGAGAAGGTACGGGAAAAGGCGGTCCAGAAGGGCCTGGCCGAGGAAGGGGCCGACCTGTCCGAAAAGGAGATTATCGATTTCATCTTCGCCCCCGGGTTCAGCACCAAGGACGTGGTCAGCGATATCTCGGGCAGGGGCGTGGGAATGGATGTCGTAAAAGAGAAATTGTCCGTCCTCGGCGGCTACGCCGAGATCGAGACGAAAAAGGATGTCGGCACCACCTTCATGCTGACCCTCCCGATCACCCTTGCGATCATCAAGGCCCTGGTCGTACGCGTCGGAGCCGAACGGTTCGCGGTCCCGCTGACCTCCATGTCCGAAACGCTGATCGTCGAGCACAAGGACATACAGACGATCGAGTGGAAAGAGGTCTATTACCTCCGCGGCGAGATGCTGCCGCTGATCCGGGTCAGCACATACTTCGGGTTCGCGCCGGCGCAGTCGGACCGGTCCTTTGCGGTTGTGGTCGGTTTCGGCGAGCGGAAGGTAGGGCTGCTGGTGGACGAACTATACGGGCAGCAGGAGATCGTCATCAAGTCTCTCGGCGATTACCTGAAAAAGCTGCGGGGTTTTGCGGGGGCGGCCGAGATCGGCAAGCACGAGGTGATCCTGGTGCTGGATGTCGAGTCGCTGATCGACGATACGGTGGTAAAGCAGAAGGGAGGCGCGATCTATGTTTGAGGAATTCTACGGACTCCGGGTCAAGCCGTTCAGCAAGACGCCCGATCCGAAGTTTCTCTTCCTGAGCAAGAGCCACGAGGAGGCCCTCGCCCGCCTGCAGTATGCGGTCGAAGAGAAGGAACTGGTGCTGCTGACCGGGGAGGTCGGCTGCGGCAAGACGACCCTGACGAGGGCGCTGATGGATATGCTCGACGACCGGTATAATGTCATCAATATCATCAACCCCGTTCTCACCCCGGCCCAGTTCCTCAGGACGATCGCCCTGCGGATGGGCATCGATATCCCGACTATTCACAAGGCCGACCTCCTCGACGCGATCTGCGGCAAGGTCTTCCGGGATTACGAATCAGGGATCTTTCATGTAATAATCATAGACGAGGCGCAGCTGATCCCGGCGAAGGACACCTTCGAGGAGATCCGGCTGCTGACGAACTTCCAGCTCGATTACACGAACCTCGTCAGCCTGATCCTTGTCGGCCAGACGGATTTAAGAAAGCGACTGAACCACAAGTCTTTTCTTCCCCTGAAGCAGAGGATTGGCCTGTTTTACCATCTCGGGCCGATCAGCGAGGACGAGATCAGGGACTACGTCCTCTTCAGGCTCAGGACTTCTGGACGGGAGAGCCTGCTGTTCACCGAAGAGGCGCTGAGACTCCTTCACCGTTATTCGGGTGGCATCCCGAGGCTGATCAACAGCCTTGCGACGTCGGCACTTCTGGACGGGTTTGCCCGGGAGGCCGGCGTGATCGACGAGGCGCTTATCGGGGATGCGGCGCGCGAACTCGGGTTACTCAATGGATATAGCGAAAATTAGAAAAAAGGCCCGGGAACAGGGCCAGGTGAAACAGGCTGAGGGGAGAACCGAAGAGAGGCCCTCCGGCCTGCCGGAGACCGAAGAAGAGACCTGTGTGCCTGCCGCACCGGAGGAGCAGGAGGCGCTTCCCGACGAACCTGCCGGTATCCTCTCCTGTGAATCCCCTGCGGTTCCGCTGCCTGCTGAGCCGGCTGCCGCCGAAGGCGTCAGCGGTGGCCCCGGTGCGGAGGAAGGCGCGGGGATTACCGAACTTCTCACGTTCAGCCTCGCCAACGAAGAGTTTGCCTTCAGGGTTCCGGAGGTGGAAGAGATTATCCGGTTCCAGCGGATTACGGTCGTGCCGACAGTACCGGGCTATGTCGCCGGGATAACATCCCTCAGGGGCAAGATAATCCCGGTGATCGATCTCCGGACGAGGCTTTCCCTGAAGACCGGCGACGCGGCGGTTGCTGCAAGGGGCAGTGCCAGCGAGGAGGGCAGGGAAGAGCAGGGCAAGATCATTATCCTGTCCGGTCCGCTGGGTCTGATCGGCGCGATCATCGACAGGGTGATCGGCGTGGTGAGGCTACCGGAAGATTTTATCCTTCAGCCCCCCGGGCACCTCACGGAAGAGGAAACGAAGTACCTCGAGGGTGTGGTTATTGTTGACAAGCGTTTTATATCGATTGTACGGTCTGAAGACGCCCTGAATATAGAGGTTGGCTAAGGGAGGCACTATGCGCGACAAACTTGAAGTCAAAATACTGGCCCTGGTGGTCGTTCTCCTGGTGGTCGGCATCTGCGCCGCCGGGGCGATGGTATATTTAATCGAGAAGTCAAGCCTCTATTCCCTCACGGAGACCAGCACCGCGGTGACGGCGGACGTGATCGTCAAGGACATAGAACGGATCATGCTCGAAGGCAAGGCGGAACTGGCAAAGTCCCTCATGGAGAGCCTGCAGGGAGTCAGGAACGTTGATGAGATAAAGCTGCTCCGCTACGACGGCAACATTGCTTTTTCGCCGGTAAGCAAGACGGTCCCCGATGCGGATATCATGAAGCAGATCGTCCAGACGAAGGCGCCGGTAATCATGAGGAATCAGAAGATGATCATCTTTTACCGGCCGCTCGAAAACGCGGACCGCTGCAAGGCCTGCCACGCGAACGATCCGCCAGTGCTCGGCGCGGTCAAGCTGACGTTTTCCATCGCAAAGGAGTATGACAATTCCATGCGGCTGATCCTTATGGTCATCCTGGCCACGATCCTCGCCTGCGTCCTTTTCAGTGTCTTTCTCTGGGCGATGATACGCAGGATGGTCATCACCCCTATCAAGTCCCTCGAGGACGCTGCCTCGCAACTGGCAGAGGGGGACCTGACCTTCAACGTCGACATCAGGAGCCGTGACGAAATCGGCAGATTCAGCCAGGCGGTCAGCTCATCCATGATCTCGATATCCAGCATACTCCAGAGGATCAAGGATGTCTCCCGCAGGGTGACGCGCGTTGCCGAGGATGTCGGCAGGGAGTCCCGGGCGGTCGTCGACGGCACTATACTCGAGACCGAGGCGGTCAATAACATCTCTGCCTCGATCGAGGAGCTGAACGCCTCGATATCCGATATCGCCGAGGGGACGGACGGACTGGCCGCATCGGCCGAAGAGACGGCCGCGGCCATGGAGCAGATGGTCGTCAGCATCTCGCAGATCACAAACAACACCACGGAGATGTCGGTGGCGGTCGAGGCGACGTCGGCGTCGATCGAGGAACTCTCCGCCACCATCAGGGAGGTTTCGAGCAACTCCGCCGAACTGGCCGGCGCGGCGGAAGAGACCCAGAGTGCGATCCTCGAGATCGCCTCGTCTATCAAGGAGGTCGAACAGCGGGCGAAGGACTCCGCGAAACTCTCGGAGAAGGTCAAGACCGACGCGGTTCAGCTCGGGATGGTGTCGGTCGAAAAGACGATCCAGGGGATGCAGAACATAAAGGCCTCGGTCGAGCGGACTGCCGACTGCATCTCTAAACTGGGGGGCCGTTCTGAGGAGATCGGCCAGATTCTGACGGTCATCGACGAGATCACCGATCAGACGACGATGCTCGCCCTGAATGCGGCGATCCTGGCCGCCCAGGCTGGAGAGCACGGGAAGGGCTTTTCCGTGGTCGCCGACGAGATCAAGGAACTGGCGGACAGAACCTCGATATCGACCCAGGAGATCGGCGGCCTGATACAGGCTGTACAGTCGGAAGTGGGCGACGCGGTCTCGGCGATGTACGACGGTCTGAACTCCGTCGAGACCGGCTTCAAGGTGACCAACGAGGCGGTCGATGCGCTGAGGAAGATCGTCGAGAGTTCAAAGTATTCATCGGAGATGGCTGCGGCGATCGAGAACTCTACCGCCGAGCAGTCTAAGGCCGCGCGGCTTGTCTCGGAGGCCATGGAGAAGGTGCTGACGATGGTCGGACAGATCGCAAAGGCGACTACCGAGCAGAACAAGGGCATACAGCTGATCATGGGGGCGACCGAAAAGATCAGCGAAGTTTCGAACCATGTCAAGACCGCGACGACCGAACAGTCTCTCAACAGCAGGCAGATTTCCCAGGCGATAGAGCTGGTCTCGGACAAGAGCCAGCAGATCTCCAACGCGATCAGGGAGCAGAAGATCGGCTCGAACCAGATCTGGAACTCGGTCGAGAAGATCAAGGACCTGCCCCGCCAGAACAAGGAGAGGGCCTTCAAGCTCGACCAGATGGTGAAGGAGCTCCTGAAGGATGCCGAACTGACCGTGCTCGAGATGGAGCGGTTCAAGTTTTCGGCGGATACCTCGGCCGGGCTGCTCAGGATGGGGATCGTGCCGCTGGAGACCCCGGCGATCATGTTCAAGAAGTTCAGCCCGCTCATAGAGCACCTCGGCAAGAAGCTGGGCAGAAAGATCGACCTCAAGGTTGCGGTTGACTTCCAGGGCGCGATCAACGATATCGGCCAGGGTGTCACCCAGCTCTGTTTCATGACCCCCTCAACGTATGTGGAGGCCCATAAACGCTACGGGATCCAGGTGCTGGTCAAGGCGCTGCGGGACGGCAAGCCGTACCATCACGCGGTCATCATCGCCAGGAGCGACAGCAATATCAATACCGTCGAAGACCTCAGGAGCCGTTCGTTTGCCTTCGGCGATCCGCATTCGACCTCGAGTCATATCGTCCCGAGGGGCATGCTCCTGGCTGCTGGCATCGATATAAAGGATCTCTTTTATTACAATTATCTCGGACATCACGACGATGTCGCCAAGGCGGTTCTCAACGGAGATTTTGACGCCGGCGCGGTCATGGAGACGGCGGCGTACAAATACAAGGAGATGGGGCTGAAGTTCATCAAGTTCTCAGACGACATCCCCGAGTTCAATATAGCTGTTTCGGGCAAGATCGATCCCGCCGTGATTGCCGAAATGAAGGCGGCGCTCCTGGCCATCAGCGACAGCTCGCCCGAGGGGGCCGCGCTCCTGAGGTCGATCGATGAGAAGTATACGGGGTTTGCGGAGGCATCGGACGACGATTACAACAGCGTCAGGGTTTTGATGTCGCGGATAGGGCTGATCTGACGAACGATTCACGGACCAGGGAGGAATGGGAATGACAGAAAAGATCCATCTAGACAGGGCGGTTCCGATTTTATGATATTCAGAAAATCCATCACGACGAAGTTCATATCCGGCTTCATGCTGATCTTCCTTGTCGGTCAGTCGCTGGGGGGCGTATTCCTGATATCGTTCACGCGGTCGGCCCTGCTCGACTCTCTCGAAAAACGGATCAGGAGGGCTGCGGCGACGACTGCAGGCATCAGTTCCGGGCCGCTCCAGAGCTACGATTACGCCATGCTCGACGTTTATCTCGAAGAGGTGATGAAGGACGAAGACATCACGTCGGTCCGCATCTATGACAATAACGACAAGGTGGTCCGGGAGAGCGTGAAAGCGGCCAGCAGGGAGATTTCGAGCGTCAACCCCTTCCTCATCAGCGGCACCCTGAGGCTGACCGTCCCCGTGACCGCCTCGGGCAACAAGATAGGCGAGGTGCGCATAGATTATTCAGGGAAGAGCATCAACAGCAGCATTACCGACAGCATGATCACCATCGTTCTCTACCAGGTCCTGATGCTGATGACGATCGGCGTCTTCATGATCTATCTTTTTAACCGCAATATCAAAAAACCGGTCTCGGAGATTAACAGGGCGGTTCAGAAGATCACTGTCGGAGACCTCTCGGTCGAAGTCCCCTCTCTGGGCGACAATGAGATCGGCACAATCGCGCAGGGGGTGAAGTTTCTCCTGGAGAGGCTGATGATCACGGTTTCGAAGCTGAATTCGACGGCCGTGAATGTCTCGATGGCGATCAGGCAGGTCAATCTCACATACAATAACGTGACCGAGGGGATGACCCGCCAGTCCGGCGCGGTCAGGGACATCACCAAGGCGATCCAGAACGCCTCCAAGGCACAGGCGGATATCAGCGACAGTTCTGAAAAAATGGCCAATTTCTCCGTGGAAAACGTCTCCTCCCTGATAGAACTCAAGGCGACGGCGGAAGAGATCGCCGCGAATACCCAGAGGCTGCTGAAGGCGACGGAAGACCTGTACTCCGTTGTCTCCCAGATCACCCAGTCTGCCCGGGCGATATCGAAGACGGCCGGCGGCGCTCTGACCGCGGTGGAAGACACCTCCGCCTCGGTCGAGGAGATCGGGGCATCCATCAGGGAGGTCGAGGAACATGCGCGCGAGTCCTCCAAGATGGCCGGCGCGGTCCAGGAGATCACCTCTGACACCGGCATGATGACGATCATGAACGCCGTGGAGGGGATGGACAATATCGCCACCGAGGTGCAGAATTCTTTTTCGATTGTGCAGCGTCTCGAATCGCGTTCGACTGATATCGAGAAGGTCCTCTCGGTCATCAAGGACGTGACGGAGCAGACCAGCCTGCTGAGCCTGAACGCGGCGATCCTGGCCGCCCAGGCCGGGGAATACGGCAAGAGCTTTTCGGTGGTTGCCGACGAGATCAGTGCGCTGTCGGACAGGACCGCCAGTTCGACCCGGGAGATCGGCGGCATCGTCAAGACGATACAGCGGGACATCAAGGACGCCAGTTTTTCGATCGATTCGGCCAAGGCCAAGGTCGAGGAGGGCAACGGTCTGGTCATCAAGGTGGGCGAGGTGCTGAGGGAAATCCTGACCGCCTCCGAGCATTCGACCGATATGACCAAGGCGATCGAGCGGGCAACCGAGGAGCAGTCGCGCGGCCTGAAGCAGATCACCGGGGCGATCGACGAGATCAGGAAGATGATGAAGAATATCGCGAAGTCGACGGGGGAGCAGGAGCGGGCGCTCAGTTTTCTGCTCGACAGCGTCGGCGAGGTGAAGGAGGTCGCTGACATGACGAGGCGGGGGACCGAAGAACAGGCGATCGGCACAAAGGGCATCTCGCGCAACCTCGAACTCGCGAACGAAAAGATCTCCAGGATCAGTCATGCGGTCGTGAACCAGCAGAAGATGAACGACACCATCGTCACGACGATGGAGCAGATCAACAGCATCGGAAGCGCCTCGGTGAAGGACATGGAGGAGGTCTCCTCTTCGCTGTTGACGCTCTCGGGGGAGATCGAGATTCTCAGAAAAGAGATGGAGGGCTTCAAGCTCAGGTAGCATGGAGAAATTTGCGGTCTTCAAAATATCGGACGAGGTCTTCGGCATCACGATCAGCCGCGTGGTCGAGATCATCAAGGTCCAGAAGGTCTTCACCATCCCCGGGTTGCCCGGCTTCCTCTCGGGAGTGATGAACGTCCGGGGGGCGGTGATCCCACTGATCGACCTCAGAAAGCGGTTCGGGACGGAGCCTGCCGGAAAGAAGGAAAGGATCATCCTCGTCCGGTACGACCAGGAGAAGGTGGGCTTCCTCGTGGACGAGATCAGGGAGATCCTGTCTCTGGCGCCCGAGGAGATGACGCGCCCGCCCGCGCTCTTCAGGGGGTTCAAGACCGAATACATTACCGGCCTCGGCAGGAAAGGAGACAGCATCATCATCCTCCTGAACATCGACAACCTGCTGACGTCCGAGGAGAAGATCATGCTCAAAGAATCGATCGAAATATTAGGAGAGGGCCTTGCAGGAACTGATAAGCCAGATGAACGACAGTAATGTAGAAGTACGGAGGGAGGCGGTCGAGAAGCTCCGCGGGATGAGGAACGAGGCCTGCATTCCTGTCCTCCTGAAGGCGATGGAGGACGTCAGCTGGCGGGTCAGGAAGACCGCCGTGGACATCCTCTTTGACGAGTACGAGATCGAGCAGTACATACACGGGCTCGTGCAGCTACTGTATATCGAAGACAACGCCGGCGCGAGGAACTCCGCGATCGAGGCGATGATCAAACTAGGCAAGAGGGCGACACTGTTCCTGATCGAGGCTTTCAAAACGCCGAACCGCGATGTCCGGAAGTTCATCATCGACGTGCTCGGCGAGCAGCGCGACAGCAGGGCGCTGCCGCTTATGCTGGAGGCGATCAGGGACGAGGACGAGAACGTGAGCGCCACCGCCGTGGAGCACCTCGGCAAGGTGCGCGAGGTCTCCGTCGTCGAGGCGCTGCTGGATATTCTCAACAGCGGGGACCTCTGGACCGCTTATCCGGCGGCCGACGCCCTCGGGAGGATCGGTGACAGGCGGGCTGTCCCGCATCTTCTGGCGGCCCTCGCCAGAAAACCGCTGAGAGAGCCGATCCTGAAGGCCCTGGGGCGGCTGGCCGACCCCTCGACGCTCGACCAGATCATCCCGATGCTCCAGGACCCCTCGAAGAACATCCAGGAACAGGCGCTCAAGACTCTCGAACGTTTCTACCACAACGGGGTTGACCCCGAATTCATCACCTCCGAGATGCGGCGCATCCTCGGGGACGCGGCGGTCGACCTGCTGATCGGTTATGCCTGGTCCGTCAAGCGGGAGGTCAGAATTTCTGCGATCCTGCTGCTCGGCCTGATGAGGGACGATGCCGCCTACGGCCCACTCCTCGACATATCCCATGAAGAGGAGTTTGCCGAAGACGTCCAAAACGCTCTGGTCTTTATCGGTAAATATAACCCCGAGTCCCTGCTGAGGCTTTTCGAAACTGAAAACTCTCACCAGCTCCGGTTCATCTGCGAGGTGACCGCGAGGATCGTCTCCCCGGTCTATTACGATGTTCTCTTCGGGCTTTTGTCGGACGAGGACGGGCATGTGCGCGCTACCGCTGCGGTCAGCATTTCGCGGCTGCAGGACCTGCGTGCCGCACCGAAGGTCAAGACGCTGATGACCGATCCGTATGAGGACGTCCAGGAGGCGGCGGTGGAGGCCCTCGCCACCCTCCACGGCGCGTTGACGGATGCCGAACTCGTGGCGATGCTGAAGGACGACAGCCCTGTCCTGAGAAAAAATACAGCGAAGCTTATCGGAAGGCTCAAGGCGGCTGAACTCGTGGATGACCTTGGATTCGCACTGAAGGATGCGCAGACCCGGGTCAGGGAGGCTGTGGTCGAGTCCCTGGCGGCCATAGGAAGCGAGGACGCGGTGAGGTATCTCACCTATGCCCTTACCGATGAGGAGCCCCCGATCAGGATATCGGCCGCGCTCAGCCTCGGTGAGATCGGAGGCAAAGGCGTGCTCGACTCCCTGATGATTTTGAGCTCGGACCCGGACAATGCGGTCCGGGTCGCTGCTGCCAGGGCGCTCGGAGCCCTGAAGGACAGGGAGGCGGTCAAGACCCTCATCAGCCTGCTTCAGGACAGCAGCGGGTTTGTCGTCACCTCCGCAATCGAGTCCCTCGGCGCCACCGGGGGGGAGATTGCCCGCCAGGCGATCATCGAGATGCTCTCCGCGCCTGACGACGAGATCCGCCGCACGGCGATCACGGCACTGGCCTCGTTCGAAGGAGTCGAGCGTTTTCTCCTCCCGTTCCTGCAGGACAAGGACTGGGCCGCACGGATCGCTGCCGTCAGGACGCTGGGTATGAGCGCCTCGCCCCAGGTTCGGCAGGAGCTCGAGAGGCTCCTCGATACTGAAGAGGATCCCACGGTTATCAAGGCGGTCGAGGAGACCCTGCGTGTTTGAAAAGGAAGAGGTCCTTCCCCTTTCCGAAGATGTCTTCCGGCTTATCCGGGACATCATTCGCGATTATTGCGGCCTGTATTTCGACGACTCTTCCAAGTATCTGATCGAAAAGAGGCTGTCACGGAGGGTCAAGAACCACCACCTCAAGGATTTCCGGGACTACTACCGGTTCATCCGCTATGACAAGAACGCCGAGGTGGAACTGCCGGCGATCATGGATATCCTGACTGTCAACGAGACATATTTTTTCCGGGAGCAGAACCAGCTGCGCGCCTTCAGTGAGGAGATCCTCGATGAGCTGAGGGAGAGGAATGCGTCGACCAGGACCCTCAGGATCTGGTCGGCGGGGTGCTCCACCGGGGAGGAGCCCTATACCATATCGATGCTGATCAACGAGACCGGTTTCTTTCGCGGGTGGGACATCGAGGTCCACGGGAGCGACATCAACCAGCGCGTGCTCCAGACCGGCCGGAGGGGCAGTTATCGCAAGAACTCCTTCAGGACGACTGAGCCCTATTTCATCACGAAATACTTTATCGACGAAGACGGCCAGCTGCGGATCAACGACGAGATCAAGAAGAACGTCACCTTCAGTTATCTGAACCTTCTGGATCCTTTCAGGACCAGGTTCCTCGGGAAGATGGATGTTATATTCTGCCGGAATGTATTAATATATTTTGACACGGCGTCCCGGAAGAGGGTCATCGAGAACTTCTATGACCGGCTGACGGACGGAGGGTACCTGCTGCTGGGGCATGCCGAGTCGCTGATCAATATTTCGACTGCCTTCAATCTGAAGCACTTTAAGCATGACATGGTCTACCAGAAACCCCTTCGGAAGGAACTGAACGCCAGGATCTGACCGGCGGGGCTGTATGAGAGGAGAAAGCCGTTTTGAACACTAAAGTCCTGATAGTCGATGATTCGGCCTATACCAGGCAGATCATAAGGAACATCATAGAGCAGAACCTGAATCTGGAGGTGGTCGGCATCGCCTCGGACGGCATCGATGCCATGGCGAAGACCCTCCGTCTGAAGCCGGACATCATTACGCTCGACTTTGAGATGCCGGAAATGGACGGGTTCAGCTTCCTCCGGTGGCTCATGAGGGAGCGGCCGACCCCGGTCATCATGGTCAGCTCCCATAACGACTCCAAGACGGTCTTCAAGGCCCTTGAACTCGGCGCGGTTGATTTTATTGCCAAGCCGACCAAGAGGGCTTCGATCGAACTGCGCACCATCGAGAAGGACCTGCTGGAGAAACTGAAGGGAATCAAGACGATCCGGCTCGACAAGCTGAGCAAGAACCTCGAGCTGCTCGAACGCGGGCAGTCTCCCGAGAGGTCAGGCCCGCACGGGAAACAGAGACACATAGAAGTGGTTGCGGTCGGTTCCTCCACAGGCGGGCCGGCTGCGCTCCAGATCATCCTCACCCGTCTGCCGGCAGATTTCGATGCTGCGGTGGTCGTAAGCCAGCATATGCCGAAGGGCTTTACCGGGCCCCTTGCCGAGAGGATGAACAAGCTGTCGCCCCTGCACATCAAGGAGGCGGTGGACATGGACCCGGTCGAGCCGGGGACTGTCCTTATCTGCCCGGGAGGCTATCACCTCGGGCTCCGGAAGAGGGGTGCGAAAGTCGTCACCTTCCTGAAGGAAGGAGGCCTCGACGATAAGTATACGCCGTCGGTCGATTTCATGATGACGTCGGCCTCGGAGATTTACGGTTCACGCGTCATGGGCGTCATACTCACCGGGATGGGGAACGACGGCAGGTCGGGCATGGTGGAAATTAAGAATAAAGGCGGGTATACTATAGCAGAATCCGAAGATACGGCGGTGGTCTTCGGTATGCCGGCGGAGGCGATCAAGGCCGGGGGCGTCGAGTCGGTTCTGCCGCTTCCGGATATCCCGGCGGCCATAACAAGAGTAGTAAGTCACAGGGAGTAACTTACGTGGAAAACAAGGACACCATAATTACCAACAAGGCTGATGAGTTCCTCCAGATGTTCAAAAAGGGGGAGGAGTTCACGAAGGAACTCCTGCGGGAGAACGAAAAGCTGAGATACCGGATCGCGCAGCTGACCGAGACTGTCGAGAGGTCGGGGGACGAGGCGCGCGTCAAGCTTTTCGAAAACAGGATCAGCCTGCTGGAGCAGGAGATAC
>JAKAIE010000052.1 GCA_021814475.1 Nitrospirota bacterium | reverse complement strand
AGCCCCGCATGCCTTTGCGATCTCCTTGACGAGCATGAGAAGATTGACCTTGCGGTCCCCTTCGGCAAAGACCGCCTCGTAGATGAGCGAGTCCATCATCGATGCGACACCGGCCCTGTCCTTGATCGTCACCCCATCCCTGCTGACACTGACAGCTTTGGCCAATTCCTTCAGGTTCATTGTATAAGCCCTCCTTCAGAGATTTAATTTTCGGAAGATACGGATGTCTGATTGTACTGCATCATTATACATCTTTTGGGCAGATTTTCTACCCCGGCCAGGCCCGCTGCTGGAGCTGCGTAAAAAAGCAGCCCGGAGCCCGATCCCGGGACTACGGCATCTTCTTGTCGCTCATGAACTTGATAGCCACTCTCCTGTGCCTTGGGCCGTCGAACTCGCAGAAGAAGATCGATTGCCAGGTGCCCAGTACCGGCCTCCCTTCGTCGATCATCACGTTCAGAGAGGTGCCGATGAGCGAGGCCTTGATATGGGCTGCGGAATTGCCCTCCTTGTGCTGATAGTCTCCTTCAAAGGGGATCATCCTGTTCAGGAGGGTCATTATATCCCGCTGTACGCTCGGATCTGCACCTTCGTTGATTGTGACCGCTGCGGTTGTATGGGGTACGTAGAGGTAGCATATGCCGCTGACTATCCCGGTCTCTTTCAGGAGTTCCTGAATCTTTTCGGTAATATCGATGAATTCAGTCCTTGTCCTGCTCTTCACATTTATATATCTGATCACCGTGTCCCTCCCTGGGGAGATGTTAGGAATCACCGCCCGAAGACATAATCATAAAAGCTGCCGTCGATCGAAAAGTCGATCCTTATTATAAGAATATTTTCAGGCAAATCAAGATGATTGATCTTTATTATATCCTTTTCCGTAGTCACAATCCATCGGCATCCGAGTCTTTCAGCCTCCCTCCGCAAGCTGAGGATATCGGGGAGTGTATAGGCGTGATGGTCCCGGAAATTTCTGAATCCGGCAACATCTCCCCCTGAATCCAGAAGTGTCCTGCGGAACGACTCCGGGCTGCCGATGCCGCAGAAGCCGTATATCTTTTCTCCGGCAAGGGCGGAAGGGGGATATTCCCTGCCCTGCCTGTCTGCGGCCGAAACAGAAAGGTGGTCAGCAACGAAAAGCGGGGCCTTTGAATTGTATTCCCTGATTGTATTGATCGTTTTTTCGATGGCAGGCCCCAGCGTTCCCATCCGGGGCCCGCTTTTGGTGATCACGATGATATCCGCACGCTCAAGGGACGAGGCCGGTTCCCGCAGTTTGCCGGCTGGGAGAAGCCTCTGCCCGCCGAACGGGTCGTTCGCATCCATCAGGACAACATCCCTGTCCCTGAAGAGGCGGACATGCTGGAACCCGTCATCCAGGATGAACAGGACGCACGATTCGGGGGCATTGAGCTGCAGGCCGAGTCCGTCGATCGCAAAGACCCCGTCCTGATACCGGTCGGGTCCCTTGACGATCGGTACTTTCCTGAGCCGGGAGGCCATGAGATACGGCTCATCTCCCGCCTCCGGGACAGAGAGAAGCGGGCCATCTCCGCGGGTGACAAAACAGGGACCCTTTGCCTTTCCCCTGTATCCACGGGTCAGGATGACAGGCGCAAGCCCTCGGTTGAGGGCTTCCCGGGCTATCGCCATCGTTGCGGGTGTCTTCCCGGTCCCGCCTGTGGTGATATTGCCGACGCTGACGACCCTGAAGGGAAGGCGTTCGCGGTGTGCCAGGGAGTACCGCTGCTTTACCAGAAAGCCGGCATAGTAAAGCCGTTCGAGGATATTCATGCCGGTATATTACCATGGGCCGCGGATCCGACCACCTATAAACTCCGCTTATCAGTTTATTTATTGACAAATCGTCAGTCCAGTTGTTATATAATTATCCTTGCTGAAGCAAATTCATTACAGGAGGAGACCGTATGAAGTTAGGTGTTTTCGTGAGTGATATTAATCTGACGGTTGACACTCTCGACAGGTTGAAGGCTGACAAACTCGGCCTGATACTCGTGCAGAACGGTGTGTATCATGCAACATCAAAAGTAAACGGCAAATCATCATCATTGCTCGATAAGACCCCGAATCTGTATGTCCTTTCAGAGGACGTGACGATTCGTGGCCTGAAGGACACGGATGTTGATTCAAGAGTCAAGGTGGTTAACTACAGCGATGTCGTGGATCTGATGTTTAATGACTACGATCAGATCGCGTGGCTTTAGGAGGTAACGAATGGGTACACTGACCATAGGCTGTTTCCCGAGCATTGTTGGCAACATGGGCTACGATTTTGCGCTGAAGCTGGCGGATGCCGCCGTCAGCAAGGGCCATAAGGTGAGCATCTGGTTTTCCGGCAACGCGACCGTCTCCGTCAAGGCGCACCAGAAGCATCTGAAGGACTATTCCACTGCGGAAAAATACCTCCAGGCGCTCCTCGCAAAGGGTGTTGAGATCTGCACCTGCGAGGCCTGCACCGTCGCCCGCGGCATCCAGAAGACTGAAGGCATTGAAGGCATACAGTGGAACGCGATGCACTGGTATCTCGCGAAGATCCACGCGGCCGACAGGGTCCTGCAGATTGGAGGTGAATAGGATGGGTGACGTAAAGTGCGCATTTATCGTTCAGAAGCCCCAGTACAAAGGCGAAACGTCGCGGCTCGCGATCACGCATGCCATCGCCTACCAGACTGTGGAAATCCTGCTGGAAGACGGCGACACCGTCACCCCGAAGCTCTGCTTCATCGGTGAGGGCGTGCTCGGACTCCAGAAGGGCCAGAACGCCATGGACGTCTACGGCATCACCAGCACGGAAAGCCATGTGAAGAATTGTCTCCTCGTGGACCTCAATGTCCTCGTCTGCAAGGAGGATCTCGACAAGTACGGGATCTCCGAGGATTCTTTGCCGGATGCCGACGATATGGGTGCCGACATGAAGATACAGGTCGTACCGTTTTCAGAAATACAGAAGGTTCTGGACGAGTCGCAGCACGTCCTTTTCTTCTAATAATCAACTATACAACAGGAGGTTTTTATCATGGGTGAACTCAGCAGCAAGACACCGGATCAGGTTCTCGACGTTCTCGGCAGGGTATGTCCGTATCCGCTCGTTCTTTCGAAGAAGGCCCTCGAGAAGATGAGCAGCGGCCAGTTACTTAAGGTCCTCTGCGATGCCCCGGCATCAGCCGAGGATTCGATCCCGAAGTACGCAGAGAAGCAGGGCTACAAGTTCGAGTCGGTCAAGGCCGGCGGCGATTCCTGGGAGCTCTACATCCAGAAATAGGCTGTACGCGGATAGTGCAGTAAAACAGAAAGGCGGCCCCGAAGGTTCGGGGCCGCCTTTCTGTTTATTCCTGTGAGATCCCTTTAGCCGGATCGCGGGCAATAACAACCATTTTGCAACTCATATTTCCCAGTCGTCAGGATCGGCAAAGCCGTCAGTCCTTCTCCAGTCTATAGACGATAGGCACCCTGATAGAACCGCTTGCCAGAGGGAAGGGCGCGGCCCTCGTGATCGTCTCTTTTGCAGCGTCATCGAGGATATCCGAGCCCGAAGCCTGTACGATGCGGATATTTTCCGGGTACCCCTTTCCGCTGATTGTGAACTCGACAGTGGCGGTACCTTCGATCTCCTTCTTCTTGGCCATGAAGGGATAGTATTTCGCCTTGAAGATTGCCGCGCGAATAACAGAGAGAATATCCGAGCCTGCCCTCTGCCTGGTTCTGTATTCGGGGTTGCGTCCGGTACCCTGTTTGGCAGACGTGAGCAAAGAGAAGCCGGCTCCCCCGCTGGTCCCCGCAGAGATGCCTGTAGAAGGGGCGGGGGCAGACGTGGCGGAAGGGCCCGCTGCCTGACCCGCGGGTGGCGCTGCCCCCGCCGCCGCGCCGGCATTGGCAGTCTTCTCTGTCTTCAGCGGGGCTGTCACCGGCGGGTGGACGGCGGGAGGTGTGGTCCCGGCCGCAGGCCTTACTGCAGCGGCTTCGGTCTTCTGCGTTGCAGCCGCCGGAGTCCGGGAAGTTGCAACCTGTTCCGGCGCTCCCGCTCTATCCGGAGTTGCGGGCCGCTCCGGTGTCTCGGATTCCAGTGATACGCTGATACCCCCTGCAGGGGGTATCCTGGAGGTGCCCCCGATATGGCCCTCGACGATCATTGCGATGGCCATGAAATGAAGCGCTACGGACAGGACTATATTTCTGCCTGCGTCCAAGCTGCAGCCTCAATATGCATGATGTAATTTATTCATGATACAGGGGGCACCTCCGTTTCCTAGAAAGTCACCGTTGCCCCAACGACGAAGGTGCGCTTCGGTGACGGGTAGTATGCCTTTTCTGCAGGGTATCCGCCGATGACGCCGTACTCGGAGTACTCCTTGCCGGTCAGGTTGTTCACCCCTAGAAACGCCTTCACCGCCTTCTTCTGGTAGACCAGCTTCGCGTTCATGACAAAGTACCCCTTCTGGTTGCTGAAGTCATTCGTAAAATCGCTGATAAAGGGCCGGCTGCCAATATATACGCCGTTGAGAGAAGCTGTGAACCCGGAGCCAAGGGGAGAGATCGCCTCGACGGTCGCCTTATGCCTCGGAACGTCGGGTACGTCCTTTCCGCTGAAGGAGCCGTCCCTGATCTCGGCCTTCGTGTAGGTGTATGATCCCCTGAGAGTCAGCCATTTTGCCGTCTGCGCATCGCACGAAATTTCGATGCCATCCCTGCGGGTCCTGCCGTCGAGGTTTTCATTCTCATATGTGAACGGATTGTATATGATCTCGCTGTCCGTATCAAGCCTGAAGACATTGACATGCGTATAGATGGCGTCGGTGAAATAGTACCTCATTCCCGCTTCGTAGCCGTTTGACGTCTGCGGGAGCAACGACTTGCTGACCGTGTTGCTGATGAAGCTGTAGAGCTCGTCCATCAGCGGGTATCTGAAGCTGCGGGAGTAATTCATATACAGATAGGATTTCCCGAAGAATGTGTAATTGATCCCTGCGGTATAGACGTTCTTTGAAAAGGTCACGCTGTCGGGCGTGCTCGGATCGAAACTGAACTTAGCCCTGTCGTACCTGTAGCCTCCGGAAATGCGAACTGCGTCGGACAGCGCAACTTCGTCATGGAGATAGTAGCCCTGGTTTTCCTTTTTGAGAGTGAAAAGGCCCTCTGAGCGGGATCCGAAGAATAATGAATCGTTAACAATATCGTTGTCCGCCTTCTGGTAATCGATTCCGGCGGTCAGGATGTTTGTCGCGGCGCCTGCCTTATGCTTCAGCACGACCTGGGGGGAGAGGGCGATCGTTTCTATCGAACTGTTCCCGAGGAAGTTGCCCCAGTCACCTGAACTGAAAGAGACGAAGTTCCTCTTCCTGTAAGAGGCGTCCATCTTGAAGCTGCTGTCAGATCCGAAATAGACCTCCGGGGTGAGTTTGATGTAGTAATCCTCTGTATCGGCGAAGTCATTCGGGAATTTCGTATCGGTCCTCGCTGCCCCGGCTGCGAAATCGCTCTCCTTCAGGGCTCCGGGCAGCGAAGTCTTGTCCTTATGGTATCCGCCGCTGAGTCCTATCCTCACGGAGTCCTTGAGATAATATGCGGTCGTTAATCCGACATCCTTTGAGTCGGTCTGGCTGTTGTTCCTGTACCCGTCCGAGGTGAGGTAATTCCCTGACAGATGAAACGATGTGTTGCCTTCCGTGCCGCTGACAGAGGCCCCGGTCTTCACCGTGCCGAAGCTGCCTGCCATGAGATCGACGGTTCCTTTAAACCCTTCGCCCTCTTTCGTGATGATATTGATGACGCCACCTGTTGCGTTATCCCCGTAAAGGACGCTTCCCCTGCCTCCCCGGATGATTTCTATCTTCTTCACCCGGTCGAGGGGGATATCTTCCCAGTCGACGCCGCTGAGATCCGCCTGGTTTATGCGTCTCCCGTCGACGAGCACCAGGGTGTTCGACGGTGCGGACTCCCCGAAACCCCTCAGGTCCACGCTGAATGACCTGCCGTTCCCTGTGACATCCTGAACATGGATCCCGGGTTCGGTCTTCAGAAGATCAGGGATGTTCTGCGCGGTGGAGGCCTGTATGTCCTCCTGTGTGATGACAGTGACATATGAGGGGATGTCGCTTATCTTTTCTCCGTATCGTGTCGCCGTGACCACTACTTCGTCCACTGACTGTGTTTCTCCGGCCCAGGCCTGCGAACAAAAACATGGCAACATAATGGCCAGCCAGAATCCATACCTGCCCAACAATAATCTTTTCAATGTCTCCATACGTCTCCTCTTCCCTCGAAGGGTGATGATTTACGGTATCCGGGGTCTCCTGACTCAGGGCGCTTTGTTCCTGCGGCGGAATATCCTACTTGCCTGCCTTCCCGGCTCGTTGGCCAGTGGCCTTCAGGCGTTCGTTCCCTTTACAGTTGCGGGGCAGCGGAAGATTTCCACTTCTCTTCCCCCGGTATACCATTATGTTGCCAAAGGCAACGCTACTTTTTTCCTCCGTTCATCAGCTTTACCACCGGGTATCTGTCCCAGAACTCGATGATATTCACTGCAGCATGATCCTGCTCTATCCTGAAGATGTTTTCAAGCGGCACACTGAGGATATGGCAGAGGATGATCCTGTTTACCCCCCCATGTGCAACGATGGCGATATTGTCTCCCCGATGGTCGCCCAAAATCCTTTCAAGGGCCGAAATCACCCTGTCTTTTACCCCCAGTGTATTTTCTCCGCCCGGCGGGCTATATCTCACGGGATCGCCGGCCCACGATTCGAACTCGACAGGATACCTCTCGCGGATCTCCGTAAAGGTCATGCCTTCCCATATCCCGAAATGTCTTTCCCTCAGATCGGGCATTGCAACGGGATAGAGACGGTGAAGTGAGGCAATGATCCCTGCACTTCTCCTTGCCCTTTCAAGGTCAGAGCAATAGACCGCAGAAAGCCCCGGCGGTTCAGGCGACCTGTCCTCTGCACCTGCGTTATCGTGGATATCCTTTAGGTAGCTGAGGGCCTGTGCAGCCTCGTGGTCGCGCAGATGGTCTGCAATGAATTTCGCAGCTTCTCCGACCTGATCCGCCCCCCTGTCGGAGAGGGGCACATCGATGCTGCCGTTATAGCGTTTTTCTCCGCTCCCGGCGGTCTCGCCGTGCCTGATTAGATAGAGTGTTGTAACCACGACGATGCCACCATAAAATATAGGATTTCGCAAAGCTCCCCTCCTGCCCCGAGGGTGTCTCCTGTCAATCCGCCGAATCGTGCCGTGCAGAGCTTTATCCAGAAAAAAGTGAAAAGATGCGGTACCGTGAATGCCAGCAGAAAGAAGATTCCGACTGCTGCAGGCTGCAGGTCCCTCAGAAACCCGGCGACGGGGACACAGAGAACGACAGTCACAAAAAGGGAAAGCAGCATGTCCCTGCCCCTGATCGAATCGATAAACAGCTTCCCTAGGCCGTCATTCCGGGCCGACATGCCACTGTGCATTGTCTGGACCATCGTCCACTTCGAAAAGACCGGTCCGAGGAAGAGAACGGCATAGCGGGCCGGGCCTCCCGGGTTCCGCATCAGGCTGTCGATGAGCAGGTACTTCAGAAGCACCGTGAGCGCCACCGCAGTAACCCCGATCGCTCCGGTCGTGCTGTCCTTCATCACGGAAAGTCTGCGTTCACGGTCCTTTGCACGATCTCCTCCTGACTTGACAGCAAAGGCGTCGAACGTATCTGCAAGGGCATCCATATGGAAACCTCCGTTGCTGATGATCAATATTGCCACTGTCATCCCGCAGGCTACCCCGATGTTCAGCAGCCGCGTGAAGATCAGGGCTGTCGTGACGGCAAGCAGTCCTTGCAATGCCCCGACGGACGGGAAGAAGACGGCTGAGCCGGCGATCTCCTGTTCAGTCGTTCTCCCCGTGATCCTCACCGGGACGATTGTCAGGAACTGCATGGCAAGAAGAAAGCGTTTCATGCTTCTATTTTATCTCTCCCGAGACGCCCGCATTTGCGAATGTCGCCATCTCAATATAAATCTTCAGGCCTGCCTCGATCACCGGCATCGCGAGCGCCGCGCCAGTGCCTTCACCGAGCCTGAGATCCAGGTCGAGGATTGGCCTCAGGCCGATCTTTTCGAGCATGACCCTGTGCCCGATCTCCACCGAATTGTGTGCGGCAAACATATAGTCGGCGGACTTCGGTTCGATACAGTATGCTATCAGCGCTCCAGCGGTTGATATGAAGCCGTCTACGACGACCGGGATCCTGTTGGCCGCGGCCCCGAGGATAATACCTGCTATACCGCCGATCTCCGTGCCCCCCACCTTCGCGAGGACATCGATCGGATCATCTGCACGGGGTTTGTTCAATGAGAGGGCAGTCTCAATAACCGAGATCTTCTTTGCGAGGGATTCGTCGGATATGCCGGTGCCCTTTCCGGTCACCTCGGCGACGCTCCGCCCGGTCAGCACAGAGGCGATCGCGCTGGAAGGCGTGGTGTTCCCGATACCCATCTCGCCGGTCCCGAAGATTCCGTACTCTTTTTGGGCATAGCTGTCCGCCAGTTCGATCCCTGTTTCTATGCAGCGTATCGCCTGGTCTCTTGTCATTGCAGGGCCCTTAGCGATATTGCCCGTGCCGCGCATTATCTTCCTCCCGGTGAGGCCTTCGAGCGGACCGAAGTCATAGTCGACACCGATATCGATGACGATCACCTCGGCGCCGGCGTGGTGGGCCAGCACATTGATGCCTGCTCCTCCCCTCAGGAAGTTCAGAACCATCTGCGGGGTAACTTCACTCGGGTAGGCGGACACCCCCTCCTGCGTGACACCATGGTCACCGGCAAAGGTGAAGACTACCTTTTTTTCCAGAGTCGGCCCCGTGTTTTCGGTGATGGCGACAAGCCTGCGTGCGAATTCCTCCAGTCGGCCGAGGCTCCCCACAGGCTTGGTAAGATTATCGAGATGTTTCTGGGCGGATGCAAGGAATACGGCATTCACCTGCCCTATCTTTCCCACCGTATTTTCAATGCGAGTCATGCGTTTCTCCCTCACGTGTCATTTTATCTTCACGGGGATGCCTGCGGCCATCAGAAATACGTCATCCGCTGTTGCAGCCACCTTCTGGTTCAGAACACCGGCCAGGTCTCTGAATTGCCTTGCCAGGCCGTTGTCGGGGACGATACCAAGTCCGACCTCATTCGCGACGACAAAGAGAGAGGCCGGAGAGGTCTTGATGCAGGAGACGAACGATCCGCATTCTTCCCCGATATCCCTCCCCGAAAACATGAGGTTCGAAAGCCAGAGGGTGAGACAGTCGACGACGATCACCTCGAAGCTGCCGCTGATTCCGGTCAAGAGTTCCGGGACTTTTACCGGTTCCTCGAATGTCTTCCACTCACTGCTCCGGGCCTGCCGGTGTTTTTCGATCCTCTGTAACATCTCGGCATCGTTCGCGGTTGCGGTTGCGATGAAGGCCCTGCGGCCCGGTATTTTCGAAGCCTCTGCAAGGGCAAACTTGCTTTTGCCGCTCCTTGCGCCGCCAAGGAGAAAGACTGTTCTCCTGCTAATCTCAGCCATGGTATTCTTCTGCAGTTCCTTTTTCAACTGAAGTTTTCCGCGTAACTTATGTATGCCTTTCCATCCGGGTGGCGCATGATCTTCACCTGAACGCCGAAGGCCTCGCTGATGTTCTCCTCTGTCAGGATATCCTCCGGTCTTCCCTGGCCGATGATGGTTCCCTTTTTGATCAGGATGACCTTTTCGAACTGAAGCGCGATATTGATATCGTGGAGCGCCATCACAACAGTGATCTTTCTTGCAGTGCGCAGGTCCCGGAGGAGCTTCACCAGCTCTATCTGGTACCTGATGTCGAGGTTAGCGAGGGGCTCATCCAGCAGGAATATCCCTGCACCCTGGATCAGGGTCATGGCGACAAAGGCCCTTCTCCTCTCGCCCCCGCTCAGGTCGGAGATCCGGGACTGTGCTTTGTCCCTGAGGCCGACGAGGTCGAGAGCGTCATCGACCGACATTTCAGGGGCGATGTCGTAGGGATAAAGCCCCATGCCGACGAGTTCGCTGACGGTAAACGGTATGGTCATATCGAGTGATTGCGGGAGGTAGCAGAGCAGCTTTGCACGGTCCTTGTTATTATAGGCATGCAGAGGCTTGTTCCAGAGGGAGACCTCCCCGGCTGAGGGCGTGAGAATCCCTGCGGCTATCTTCAGGATCGTCGACTTGCCCGAGCCGTTCGCCCCGAGGAGCCCGATGAACTCTCCTTCCCCTATCCTGAACCCCAGGTTGTCTACAAAAGCGCTCCCGCCGCTGTAGGAGAAACGAATCCCGCTGAGTTCAAGGATGCCGGTATCAGACGCCGAGGACATTCTTTTTCCTGAGGAGGTAGAGGAAGTATGGAGATCCGATGATCGCCGTGATGATGCCTGCGGGCAGTTCCATCGGCGGCATGATCGTCCTGCTGATCAGATCGGCGAGGCAGAGGAGGATCCCGCCCCCGAGTGCGGAAGAGAGGATAAGCCCCCTGCTGTCCGAGCCGATGAAGAATCTCATCATATGCGGGACGAGAAGCCCGATGAAGCCGATCATGCCGCCCAGAGATACGGACGCAGCGGTGAGCAGGCCCACCGAGACGAAGAGCATCCCCCGCTCCCGGTGGGGAGAAAAGCCGAGGCTGTAGGCGAACTCATCCCCGAGGATCAGGGCGTTGAGAGCCCTCGCCCTCATCGCCGACAGTGCGATCCCTCCGGCGATGAAGAAGAGGCCATAGGGGATGCGCGACCAGTCCGACATAGAGAGGTCTCCGAATATCCAGAGCATCGCCTTGCGCAGGCCCTCATCGGAGGAGATGGTCATCATCAGCATGAGAAGAGACGAGAAGAGAAAGCTGAGGCCGACACCCGCGAGGAGAAGTCTCTCCGGCCATATCCCTCCGCGCTTCCAGCCCATGACGCCGACGATCCCGCCTGTGAAGAGCGCACCGATAAAGGCGAAGACCGGTATTGTAAAGCTTCCGAAGATACTCAGGCCTCCGAGGATGCCGAGTGCCGCGGAGAGAGATGCGCCGCTCGAGATGCCGAGGATATAGGGATCAGCGAGGGGGTTTCTCAGGATCCCCTGCAGTACCGCGCCGGAGGCCCCGAGCGCCATTCCCATCAACAGCGCCACGATGGACCTCGGGGCCCGTATCGAAAAAAGTATCTCGCGGGAGATGGGATCAGCGGTAAAAGGGTTGATCATCCTCGGCCCTGCGACGACAGACGCAAGGAATACCACTGCGAGCAGGACCAGCACAATCCCTATCCTCAAGGTGATATTCTTCATCGCGCGTCCAGGTGGCCTGCCAGTTCCTCGACCCCTTTGATCGTCCTGGGTCCGAGGCGGTAGAGGTAATCGCTCACGTAAAAGACCTTCCCGTTCCGGACTGCCGGAACGTTTTTCAGCCTCCCGAGAAGACTGTCGGAGACCCTGTCCATCCCGTTTCCCTTCCCGATGAAGATGATATCGGGCGCCCGGCGGAGGATCTCTTCGATCGAATACTTCGGATATGTCGATACAGTATCTCCGGCGATGTTTTCTACTCCGAGTAGACGGAGCGCGTCGTCTGTGATGCTTCGGGGTCCGGCGACGATCAGCGGATCAGGCCATATGATGAAGAGCACTTTCTGTCTCTTTGCCAATGCGTGGCGCGCACGCCTGCCCTGCTCAAGGGAGGAGATCTTTCTTTCGATATCAAGGGCGAGTTCCTCCGCCCGCTGGCGCGCCCCGACAGCCGCGCCGATCTGCCGGATGCCCTCGGGAAGCTCCGCTATCTGCTTCGTCCGGAGGGTGAATGTCTTTATGTGCATGCCCCGCACCCGCTCTTCGAACTCCTTCGGATTGCCGTCGATCGAAAAGAGGACGAGATCCGGCCTGAGAGAGATCACCGCCTCGATCGAGGGGTTCGACATGCCGCCGACCTTCGGCTTTCTTTTTGCCTCCTCCGGGAAGTCGCAAAAGCTCGATACCCCGACGACCCTGTCCTGGACGCCGAGGGCGAAGAGGATCTCGGTGATATTCGGCGCAAGGGAGATGAGCCGCCGCGGCACCTCTGCGGACGAGAGCGTGGAGAACAGGAGTATGGCGCCGCAGATCGAAAGGATCAGGGCAGCCTGCTTTCGTATTGTGTATATATTTAACATATGGTATTAACCTTTCACTCCCACTACTCCAACTTGCCCTGCCCTCTCCGGGGGAGAGAGGATATGCTGCCTGAAAATAAAAAATCCTCAGGACGATGGAATGTCCTGAGGATTGCACCCTGGTTCGCTTCATCCTCGCCCTCCTCCACGGAAGGACATACAACAGGTATCAGTGCCCCCTGTGAACGGATCAGTTTGTTCCCTTCCCCTGTTCACTTTCTGCGGTTCACTGCGCACTGTCTGTTACAGGCAGGTCTTCTGGCTTTCCCGACCTTTACCCGCCTTCCCATCCGTACCCGGACAGTGGCGCGCTACCGGCAAAGGCTCTTATCACGGCATGCGCCGTGATCAGGATTACAGCGGCGGGACCGCTCCTGTTTTAAACAGGATTCCCTTTTAAGTCGAAACACCCGTAACCGGTTATAGTTTGCAGGAGGGAGACCGATAAAATCAACATCGGGTATCTCATAAAGGGAGAGGTGAATATTCACCCGGACTCTCCTGTTGAAAAAAAGGCGGTTACGCTTTATCATTAACCTTAATCTTGAGTCACATCCGCGGGAGGATATATCATGAAGAAAACAGCACTCTTATTGTTATTTATAACCTTACTCAGCGCCTGCAGCGGCAGCAAAGAGGTCAAACAGGTGTCCGAGGAATCGAAAACCTTTCAAGAGGCGGCAGCGCTAGCAGAGACTGTCCGGTCCGCCTTTGTCAGTAAAGACCGCGTAACGCTGCAGAAAAACTCTACCGAAGAGGGCTACCGTGATATCATGGCCGGCAAGAAGGCGTTTGATGAGGTGGCTCTGGTGTTCACCCCGCGCTGGCTTGATATCGAGCAGAGCCAGGTGCTGCTGAATATTTCATGGCAGAGCGTATGGACCAATGCAGGAAAAAAGAACGAGGACCGCGGCATGGCGGTCTTCGTGATGGAGGGCAGGCCCCTTAAGGTCTCGAAGGTGCTGAGGTCAAACCCGTTCGTCTCTCCCGAACAGTAAACCGGCTAGTGGCAGGTGCTGCAGGAACCTTTACTGCAGGAACCGCATCCCGCTCCGGAGCGGGATGGACCGGCTGAAGGCTTTTCGCCCCCGCCCATTCCGAAGGTGGACATCTTTTTCCTGACATCCGGGGACGCGCATGCCGGGCAGACGACAACCGTGGTCGAGAATACGAGTTTCTCGAACGCCTCCTTGCAGGCGTTGCAGGTATATTCATAGATAGGCATGCCCTCTCTGCTACCTCCGCGGCTTTGTCTTTTCCTTGGGCACCTTTTCCCAGTCCTTCAGGAACTTGGCAAGGCCGATATCGGTCAGCGGGTGCTTGATAAGCTGTGCTATTACCGAATAGGGAATGGTCGCAATGTCAGCGCCCATTCTTGCGGCATCTACCACATGAAGGGGGTTCCTGACGCTTGCGACGATGATCTCTGTCTCGAAGAGATAGTTCTCGAAGATGTCGACGATCTCTCCAACCAGTTCCATGCCGTTATGGGCGATATCGTCGAGCCTGCCGACAAAGGGACTGACATATGTGGCGCCCGCCTTGGCTGCCAGCAGCGCCTGGACAGATGAGAATATCAGCGTCACGTTTGTCCTGATCTTGAGCGCCGAAAGATTCCTGACCGCCTTCAGACCCTCTTCGGTCATCGGGATCTTGACCACAATATTTTTATGGATCTTTGCGAGTGCCTTCGCCTCTTTGACCATCTCATCGGAGGACAGACCCACCACCTCCGCGCTGACCGGCCCGTCGACGATCCCGCAGATCGCACGGAATGTCTCAACTGGGTCCTTTCCTTCTTTTGCGAGGAGAGAGGGGTTTGTCGTGACACCGTCAACGACCCCCAGTTCCCAAGCCTTCCTGATTTCTTCAATATTTGCCGTGTCGATGAAAAATTTCATATCGCCGCCTTGCTTTTTTATTGGAATTTATGAATATAATGGCGGGGCTGCGATTTCGCGCCCCCTGTTTTTTTATGTTCTTTACTATAAAAAAAAGTATCAAAAATCGCAAGCCTGTGGACAAATGACCCGTAAGAGATGTATCATTTCGGTCGTACGTCTTCGGGCGGGTATTATGGCATAGCCTGATAATTCTGGAATTAGATAAATAAGTAATTCTTATCTATTTATCAGAAATATGAATTTGACTTAAAAAAATGGTCAGGCTTATATTTATAGGGTTGTAAAAAGATTATAACCGCCATAAATAAATATTATTTATATATCGCACAGTGCTTCGGTAGGCAAGCAGGGAGACGAACATCCGCTTCGCGCAGACTGAGCAGATTATCAGCAAAAGATTAGTTTACCGACTTTAATTTACTACACAGGAGGAACACAGAATGTCTTTGATCAAGCCGCACGGTTCAGATGAACTAAATCCGTTGTTTGTATATGACCCTGCTGAAAATGAAGCCCTGCTGAAAAAGGCTGAAGGTCTGGCCTCAATTGTGGTGAGCTCTGCCACCGCAGCGAACGCAGTGATGCTGGGCGGCGGGTACTTCAACCCGTTGACGGGCTATATGAATAAAGCCGACGCCCTGTCTGTTGCGAAAAGCATGAAGACTGCATCCGGCCTGTTCTGGCCTGTCCCGGTGTTAAACTTGGTGAAGGATGCGGCCGGCATTAAGGCGGGTGCTACCATCGCACTGAAAGATCCGAACATCGATGGCAACCCGATCCTCGCAGTTATGGAGGTGAAAGCGGTCGAGGAATTTACCGATGACGAGATGGCGCTGATGTCGAAAGAAATTTATCGTCCTCGCCCTGAAGAAGCACATCCTGGGGTTGAGGCATTCAACGCGCAGGGGAAGGTCTGTCTCTCCGGTCCGATCAAGGTTCTCAACTTTTCATATTTCCAGTCCGAATTCCCGGACACATTTCGCACTGCAGTTGAAATCCGCAACGAAATCGCCGAGCGCGGATGGAAGAAAGTTGTTGCCTTCCAGACCCGCAACCCTATGCATCTGGCGCACGAAGAGCTTTGCCATATGGCAATGAAGCGCCTGGGGTGCGACGGTCTGGTGATTCACATGCTGCTTGGCAAGTTGAAGCCGGGTGATATACCGGCACCTGTCCGTGATGCGGCGATCCGCAAAATGGTCGAACTGTACTTCCCCAAGAACAGTGCAATGGTTACCGGGTACGGCTTCGATATGCTGTATGCCGGTCCGCGTGAAGCAGTATTGCACGCCGTATTCCGTCAGAACATGGGCGCAACGCACTTCATCGTCGGCCGTGACCATGCAGGCGTGGGTGATCACTATGGCGCATTCGATGCGCAGACTATCTTTGATAAAGAGGTGCCTGCCGGCGCACTGAAGATCGAGATCTTCAAGGCTGACCACACTGCGTACTCGAAGAAGCTGGACAGGGTTGTGATGATGTGTGAGGCCCCCGATCATAAGAAAGAAGACTTCGTGCTTCTTTCGGGCACGAAGGTTCGTGAAATGCTGGGCAAGGGTATTGCGCCGCCCAAAGAATTCTCACGTCCCGAAGTGGCTGAAATTCTGATCAAGTACTATCAGAGTCTTCAGAAATAAATTCATGGCACTTCCCGGGGAATACTATGACGGTCTGGCCGGGAAGGTCGAGATTAATACTCATAAATATTCTGAAGGCGCATAATTATCGATACTAATGAGTTATGGGCTGCGGGCAACGGGTGGAGTAATCCGCCCGTTTGCCCGTCGCCCGTTACCAAGATGAGAGGGGGTGAAGCAACAGGCATCATAATCAGGAAGCTCGTTTGTTGCAGTGCATTTCTAAATCATCAATAAAAATCTCAAAGGAGGTTCGTCAATGCCAAGTTTTGTTATTACCGAGAAGTGTGACGGCTGCAAGGCGCAGGATAAGACTGCGTGCCAGTATATCTGCCCCAATGACCTCATGACCCTTAACAGGGATCTCATGAAGGCCTACAATCAGGAACCGGAGCAGTGCTGGGAGTGCTACAACTGCGTGAAGATCTGCCCGCAGCAGGCGATCGAAGTCAGGGCGTATCAGGATTTCGCTCCGCTGGGCGGCAACGTTATCCCGATGAGGGGTACCGACTCCATCATGTGGACGATCAAGTTCAGGAACGGCGTTCTCAAGAGGTTCAAGTTCCCGATCAGACTGACCGCAGAAGGCTCTGTAGATCCGTATGCAGGCAAGCCGGAAGCCGATATGTCGAAAATCAAGCAGCCCGGATTTTTTACGCATCAGGGCGCGGGCAAGACAATGCCCGTAATGAAATAAGGAGGCATAACTAATGGAAAAAGAAACCTGTACGTTTTCATTTTGCCAGAAGCCAGAGGTTGTTGAGGTAGAAACAGACCTCCTCCTTATCGGCGGCGGTATGGCATGCTGCGGCGCTGCGTATGAAGCGGCCCGCTGGGCAAAAGGCAAGAACATCAAGATCACGATGGTCGACAAGGCTGCAACGGACAGAAGCGGCGCGGTTGCCATGGGTCTTTCGGCTATCAACACCTACATGGGCGAAAACGACCCCAAGGACTATGTGAAGATGGTCAGGGGCGACCTGATGGGCATCATCAGGGAAGACCTCGTGTATGACCTCGGCAGGCACGTCGACGATTCCGTCCACCTCTTCGAAGAGTGGGGTCTCCCCATCTGGAAGAAGGGCGATGACGGTTTCTCCCTCGACGGCTTCCAGGCAAGGGATGCAGGCAAGAAGCTGCTGAAGGACGGCGGCGAGCCTGTCCGTTCCGGCAAGTGGCAGATCATGATCAACGGCGAATCCTACAAGGTCATCGTTGCAGAGGCGGCAAAGAAGGCGCTCGAGATCAACAGGAACGAAAATGGCGGCGTACAGAACCATTTTGAAAGAGTCTTCATCGTGAAACTCTACAAGGATGCCAACGACCCCAAGAGGGTTGCTGCTGCAGCCGGCTTCAGCGTCCGGGAAAACAAGATCTACATCTTCAAGGCAAAGGTCATGATCAACGCCTCCGGCGGTGCGGTGAACGTCTTCAGGCCGAGATCCACCCAGGAAGGTCAGGGCCGCGCATGGTACCCTGTATGGAACTCCGGTTCCGGTTATGCACTCGGCCTCCAGGCCGGCGCAGAGCTGACCATGATGGAGAACAGGTTCGTCCCCGCCCGGTTCAAGGACGGTTACGGCCCTGTCGGCGCATGGTTCCTCTTCTTCAAGGCGAAGGCAACCAACTCCCTCGGCGAGGACTATTGCGCAACAAACCTCGAAGAGACCAAGAAGCTTTACAGCCCATATGCGGAGAAGCTCGGCACCGCCATCAGAAACCACATGATGATGATGGACATGAAGGCCGGCAAGGGCCCGATCCTCATGAACACCCATCACGCAATGGCTGCCATCAATGCAACCTTCAAAGAGAAGCTCGGCGAGAAGGAAGGCGCAAAGAAGGTGAAGCACCTCGAGGCAGAGGCATGGGAAGACTTCCTTGATATGGCTATCGGTCAGGCAGGCCTCTGGGCTTGCAAGAACGTCGAGCCTGACAAGGTTCCTTCCGAGATCATGCCGACCGAGCCGTACCTCCTCGGGTCCCATGCAGGCTGCGCAGGCTTCTGGTGTTCCGGACCTGATGACCTCGGTGCTCCGGATCACTACCACTGGGGCTATAACAGGATGTCTACTGTTCCGGGCCTCTTTATGTGCGGTGACATCTGCGGCGCATCCGGCCATAAGTTCTCCTCCGGCTCCCATGCCGAGGGCCGTATCGCGGCAAAGGCAGCACTTGCATTCATGATGGACAACTCCAGCTACAAGCCGGCCATCAAGGAGACCGCAGACCAGATCGCAGCAGACCTGTACTTCCCGTTTGAGACGTATGAGAAGTACAAGACCGTTTCGACCGATCCGGCTATCAATCCGCATTACATAAGGCCGAAGATGCTCCAGACCAGGCTTCAGAAGATCTCCGACGAATACTTTGGCGGTATCTCGACCTGGTACATGACCTCGAAGACGATGCTCGACGAGGGGCTGAAGCTGCTCGAGATGCTCAAGGAAGACGCTGCCCTTATGGGCGCAAGCAACCTCCACGAGCTGATGAGGTGCTGGGAAAACTATCACCGTATCCTTTCCGTCGAGGCACATGCCCGTCATATCCTCTTCAGGGAAGAGACCAGGTACCCTGGTTACTACTACAGGGGCGACTTCCTGGCCATCAACGATGCAGACTGGAAGTGCTTCGTGAATTCAAAATACGATGTCACAACCAACACGTGGGAAATGAAGAAGGTTCCCTACGCTCAGCTGGTTGCCGACTAGTCAACCGCACCGGGAGGGCTTCGGCCCTCCCGGTATCTTTATTTTTGAGCAGCGCAATGCACAATGCAGAGTGCAAAAAATTATTTTGTGCTATGCAGTATGCATTTTGCACTCACGCAACAGACTCACTGCCTAAAGGAGGATAAGCATGGCAGAAAACAAGAAAGTACTGGTTATCGGAGGTGGCTTCAGCGGCCTTACCGCAGCCGTCGAGACAGCCGAGGCAGGGTCCGAGGTCATCATCGTTGAGAAGACCCCTTATTTCGGCGGGAGGGTGACGCAGCTCAACAAATATTTTCCGAAGCTCTGTCCCCCCAACTGCGGCCTCGAAATGAACTTCAAGAGGATAAAAAACAGCAGCGACGTTACTTTTTACACACTTGCCGAGGTCGAAAAGATCTCAGGGCAGGAGGGCAACTTCGAAGTGACCGTCAAGGTGAAGCCCCGGTATGTCAACGACAAATGCGTCGGCTGCAACGCCTGCGCCGAGGCCTGCCCTGTCGAGATGCCGAATGAATTCAACTTCGGGCTTGACACGACCAAGGCTGCCTATATCACCCACAACCAGGCATTTCCCTTTCTCTATGCGATCGATGACAGGTACTGCAAAGGCAAGGCATGTGCCAAGTGCGTCGCGGCCTGCAAGTACGATGCGATCGACCTCGACATGAAGTCCGAGACCATAACCCTGAACGTCGGGTCTATCATCATGGCCGCAGGATGGGACCTCTATGATATCTCGAAGCTCGACAACCTCGGAGCCGGAAAGATCAAAAACGTCATCACGAACATGCAGATGGAACGTCTGGCTTCACCGAACGGGCCCACGGGGGGCAAGATCCTCAGGCCCTCGGACGGCAAAGAGGTGAGCAATATCGCCTTTGTGCAGTGCGCGGGAAGCAGGGATGAAAATCACCTGCCGTACTGCTCCTTCATCTGCTGCATGGCCTCCCTGAAGCAGACAACCTATCTCAGGGAGCAGTATCCCGATTCTAAGGCTCAGATCTTCTACATTGACATCAGGACCCCCGGACGCTATGAGCAATTCTACTGGAAGGTGAAGGAGGACCCGAACGTTACGCTGACAAAGGGCAAGGTTGCCAGGATCACCGAAGATGCGGCTACCGGCAACGTGATCGTCGAGGCAGAGGATATTTTTGCCGGGAAAAAGATAAAACAGACCTTTGATATGGTCGTCCTTGCAGCAGGTATGGTCCCTTCAACGAAAAACTCGAAGATTCCTGTTGATGCCACATTGACCGCGGATGGCTTTGTACAGCCTGCCACCCTGAAAAAAGGTGTCTACGCCGTCGGCACGCTCAAGAGCCCGGTTGATGTTGCAAAGTCGGTCCAGGATGCAACAGGGGTTGCAATCAAAAGCATTCAGAGCGTGAGGAGGTAGAGGTAACGATGGAGAAGAAATTCGGTGTATATATATGCAAGGGCTGCGGCATCGGCGATACCGTTGACATAGAGAAACTGAAGAAGAACACGGTCGGCGGCGCGAGAATTGCGGCTGAGCTGATAAAGGAACACGATATACTCTGCAGCCCCGCAGGGCTTGAAATGATCAGGAACGACATCAAGGAAGGGACGAACACCCTCGTCATCGGCGCATGCTCCCCCCGCGTCAAGTATGAGGAGTTCGATTTCCCGGGCACGCTTATAGAACGGGTGAACCTCCGCGAGTTCGTATCCTGGACAGCGGAGCCGATGACCGACGCGACCCAGACACTGGCCGAAGACTATGTGAAGATGGGGGTCATCAAGACCCAGAAGGGGAACCTCCCCGAGCCTAATATCCTGCAGGACCTCAGCAATGCCCTAGTGGTAATCGGCGGCGGAATTACCGGGCTGACCGCAGCGCTCGAGGCTGCCAACGCAGGCTACCAGGTGACTATCGTGGAGAAGGAGGCTGAACTCGGCGGCTGGGCGGCAAAGCTTTACAAAGAGACTCCCCGGCAATATCCCTTCGACAAGCTCGACGAGCCGCAGGTCTTTGCGAAGATCAAGGAAGTCGAATCACACCACAATATCAAGGTCTACAAGTCTTCGATCGTCGAAAAGACGGATGGGCAGCCTGGCCTCTTCGACGTGACGATCAGCGGCAACGGCGCGAGCGAGACGATCAGGGCAGGTGCCTTTATCGTGGCTGCCGGCTGGAAGCCTTACGACGCCTCGAAGCTCACGCACCTCGGCTACGGCAACCCGAACGTCATTACCAGTGTCGATATGGAGGAGATGGCGAAAAAGGGGAAGATCGTCAGGCCGTCCGACGGCAAGGAAGCGAAGAAGGTCGCATTCATCCAGTGCGCAGGCTCGCGTGATGCGAACCACCTGCCGTATTGCTCCTCCTTCTGCTGCGCCACATCCCTGAAGCAGGCCAAGTATGTACGCGAAAAAAGCAGCGATTCAGTAGCCATGATCTTTTACAAGGACATCAGGACCCCTGGACAGACAGAACTGTTCTATAAGAGCATGCAGAATGACCCCGGTGTGCTGCTGACCAAGGGAGATGTGACAGGCGTGACAGACGCAGGCAACGGTAACCTCATTGTCGAGGCGGACAACACCCTTCTCGGCGAAAAGGTGCAGGTCGAGGCCGACCTCGTCGTTCTCGCGATCGGCGTTGTCCCGGCGACCCGCGGGCCGCAGGAATATCTCGACGGACTCGTCGAGGCAGGCAAGAAGGGCGATGACGCAAAGAAGGAGTTCATCGAGGGGACTGAAAAGCCGCCCTTTCTTCTGAATCTCACCTACCGGCAGGGGCCGGAGCTTCCCTCTCTTGAAGGGGCGTCTGGGTTTGCCGACTCGAACTTCATCTGCTTCCAGTACGAGACGAGGAGAACCGGCATATATACCGCAGGGTGTGTGCGCCAACCGATGAATATGACCGAAGCTGCTTCGGACGCCGCAGGCGCCGCATTAAAGGCGATCCAGTGCGTCGAGCACGTTGCCAAGGGCATCGCGGTGCACCCGCGTGCCTGGGATACCACCTTCCCCGATCCGATGATGATCAAATGCACCTCCTGCAAGCGGTGTACGGAAGAATGTCCGTTCGGCGCAATCGATGAAGACGAAAAGGGCACACCTTCCTACCGGATCAACCGGTGCCGCCGGTGCGGAACCTGTATGGGCGCCTGCCCTGAAAGGATCGTCTCCTTCAAGGACTTCAGCGTCGATATCGTAGGATCGCAGATCAAGGGGGTCGACATAAACGAAGACGACTTCAGGGTGATCGTCCTTGCCTGCGAGAACGACGCGTATCCCGCGCTCGACAGCGCTGCCATCAAGCGCATAAAGATAAGCCCGAGTGTCAGGATAATACCGGTGAGGTGCCTCGGCTCGACAAACCTGGTCTGGGTAACGGATGCATTTTCAACCGGCATCGACGGCATGATACTCCTGGGCTGCAAATACGGTGAGAATTATCAGTGCCATTTCGTCAAGGGAAGCGAGCTCGCCAACTACCGGTTCAGCAAGGTAAAGGAAACGCTCGACAAACTTCAGCTCGAGTCGGACCGCTGCCAGTTGATGCAGGTGTCGATATCGGATTACGACAAACTTCCGGAGATGATCAATGATTTTGTTGCGCGGGTTGAAGAGATAGGGCCTAATCCGTTCAAGGAATTTTAACCCTTATACACCCGGAATAAAACGAGGAGGATTATATGACTGAACAGATTAAACCTGATCTTAAGTTTATAAACAGTGTGATCAACGCAGGCGGCGAATCGCTCAAGA
Source organism: Nitrospirota bacterium (assembly GCA_021814475.1). GTDB lineage: Bacteria > Nitrospirota > Thermodesulfovibrionia > Thermodesulfovibrionales > UBA6898 > PALSA-1316. Next base: position 1,080 of record JAKAIE010000052.1, on the reverse strand, counting down.
AATGCTTCCAGTGCGCAACCTGCACGGTCGTCTGCAATGTCACGCCTGACGACAAGCCGTTTCCGAGGAAGGAGATGGTCCAGGCGCAGTGGGGGCTGAAGGACAAGCTCATGAGCAATCCTGATATCTGGCTCTGCCACCAGTGCAGCGACTGCACCGCCTACTGCCCGCGGGGTGCAAAGCCTGGCGAGGTGCTAGGCGCCATCAGAAAGCTGAGCATCGAACATTACGCTTTCCCGAGTTTTATCGGCAAGGCGGTGGCCGACCCGAAATTTCTGCTCGTGATGCTCGGGTTCCCGGTTGCCCTCTTCCTTTCCGTGATTTATGCACTCGGCAATCTCAGGATCCCCGAGGGGCAGATTATCTACGCGGAGAAGTTCGTTCCTGTCCCGATTATCGACACGGTCTTCAGTGTCGCCGCTGTCTTTGCCCTGATCGGCTTTGCCGTGGGTGTGACACGGTATTGGAAAGACCTGACCGCCGGGAGGAAGATGAAGGGCTCTATCGTGGGGGCGATCATCGCCACGGTTACCGAGTTCCTTGCCCATAAGAAATTCAAGAAATGCGAAGTCACCGTTGACAGGTCGAGGTCGCACCTCTTTACTTTCTACGGCTTTGTCGGCCTTGCAATCACTACGACCTGGGCTATCGTCTACCTCTACGGCATGCACTGGCCCTCGCCGTACCCGCTGCGCGACCCGATGAAGATCTTCGGGAACCTCAGTGCGGCGGCGCTTCTGATCGGCATTACGCTCGTCATTATCAACAGGCTCAAAAATGCGGACAAGGCGGGCGCAGGCAGTTATTATGACTGGCTCTTTATCGGCATTATCCTCACCCTCGTGGTCTCGGGTCTGCTTTCCGAACTGCTCAGGGTCCTGAATGTGCCCACCCTGGCATATCCGGTGTATTTCATCCATCTTGTCACTATTTTCTTCCTGTTTGCCTATGCGCCGTTTTCGAAGATGGCGCATATGGCCTACAGGGCTACCGCCCTCGTATTTGCCAAGCAGAGCGGCAGGGATGCGGAATAGCAGGACAAAACCAAAGGAGGTATCGCCATGGCTACGGTAAAAGAGG
>JAKAIE010000051.1 GCA_021814475.1 Nitrospirota bacterium | reverse complement strand
AAAGGTCCGGGTTCGCCCACCCGTAACCGCTGGCATGCGCCCGGTTTTCGTTTCCGGCCCTCAGGGCAAGGTCATCAAAATCAACTTTCTTCTCTCTGATCTCCCTCATCGCCGCAGCGGCCGCCTCCTCAGAATCGAACTCGATCATGTTCATCAGCACCTTGACCGGTCTGAAAAAAGGGCGCGGGCTTTCGGAGTAATACCGTCTGACCGCCTCGTCTGCAACCGACTCGTTGCCGAGGAGGCCTTCGGTGAACCGGGACATGAGCATCTTTTCCCGGGTCTGCTTCCTGAAACCGTCGGTCGTTATGCCTTTCTCCTTAAGCGTCTCTGCAAAGGCAGCGTCTCCCATGCTCTTTCTGATACCCTCTATCTCCCTGTTCACCTCGTCGTCGGTGACCGTGATGCCTCTTTTCCCGGCCTCATCGAGCATCAGCATCCTGGTGATAAGTTCATTCAATACGGCGCCCTCCGCCTTCTGCCGATCCGCGGTGTCTTCACCTTCCGCGGAGGACTTCGAACTCTCTTTCATCGCCTCTTCAAAGGTCTTCCGGTCGATCGGCCGGCCGTTGACCATGGCGACCGGCTTTGCGCAGCCTGCAGCGAAGACGAGGAGCGCCAGCAGGGCTACAGGTATCCACCTCCGCCTTCCGGTCATCTCTAACATATCCTTGGCAGCTGATCGCCCGAGAGCATATCCACTATTCTAATACCGCCGATACCCGTTTTCAACAGGACGGTCTTTGCGGGAGTTTCTGCCACTTCGCCGATCACCGCAGCCGTGCGGCCCGTCTCGTCTTTCCTCATCTCTCTGACCAGCATCCCGGCGTCATCGGGATCCACGACCGCCACCAGCAATCCCTCGTTCGCGATATACAGCGGATCGAGGCCGAGGAGGTCGCAGGCGCCCCGCACGCCCCGAGGCACCTCTACCAGCTCTTCCGTGATCGTGATGCAGCAGCCCGAGTCGTTCGCCAGTTCTTTCAGCGTGGTTGCAAGCCCGCCCCGGGTCGGGTCCCTCATGACGCGGATCTTTTTTGTCGCTGCCAGCATCCTGGCCGTCAGCGCGTTCAGAGGACATACATCGCTCAGCACGGGGGGATCGAAGGTGATGCCGTTCCGCTCCGCCATCACGGATATCCCGTGCCTGCCGACAGGCCCGCTCAGTATCACCTTGTCCCCGGGCCTGATATTCACGGGAGAGATATCGACCCCGTCCTCCACGACACCGACGCCCGCTGTATTGATGAAGATGCGGTCCGCCTTTCCCCTGTCGACCACCTTAGTGTCCCCGGCGATCACCTGCACCCCGATGCGGCAGGCCGCGGCGGACATCGATTCGAGTATCTTTTGCAAGTCGGCAAGAGGGAAACCCTCTTCGATGATGAACCCAGCGGTCAGGTACAGCGGTCTTGCGCCTGATACCGCAAGGTCGTTGACCGTGCCGCATACCGAAAGGAGGCCTATATCTCCTCCGGGGAAGAAGATCGGGGAGATAACATATGAGTCGGTCGTGAGTGCGATCCGCCCGGCAGGCAGGGAAGCGACAATCGCGGAGTCGTTCAGAGAGGCCATGCCGAAGGCGGGCGCGAAATACTCCCTCACCAGCTGATGCATCATCCTGCCGCCGCTGCCATGGCCGAGCTGGATCAGACCCAATTCTGCTCCTGAAGAAAAGAATAGGTCTTATACGACTTATATGCCCTATTCTTTCTATTTGCCATCTGAAAAGGCCCTGTATTTATAGTAGGCGGAACAGCTCCCCTCCGTGCTGACCATGCAGGCGCCGACCGGCTTTTCGGGCGTGCATACCTTTCCGAAGAGGGCGCACTCATGGGGCATCTTCATCCCCTTGAGCACCTCGCCGCAGGAACATGCCTTCGGTTCGCTGCCCCGGGGCACAGCCACCTTCACGACATCCCTGATATCGCGCCGTCCGTACTCAGGCCTGAGCCGGAGCCCGCTTCCGGGGATCACCCCGATCCCGCGCCACTCCGCGTCCTCCGGCTCGAAGAGCCTCGCCAGCATTGCGACCGCCCTCGGGTTGCCCTCGGGTCTCACGACCTTTGTATACTGGATCTCGACCTCTGACCTGCCTGCGGAGATCTGCTGCAGGATCATCAGTATGCCGGTCAGAATGTCGGCGGCATCAAAGCCGGTGATGACCGACGGCGTGCCATACTGCGCGGCCAGGAATTCGTAGGGGCGGCTGCCGATGACCGCGCTGACATGGCCGGGGAGGATAAATCCGTCCACCCTCACCTCGCCGGAATCGACAAGCGCCTTCAGCGCAGGCGGCACGGTCTTGTGGACCGGATAGATATAAAAATTGGGCACCGAACAGCGGTCGGCCTCTGCGATCGTGCCGGCAACGGACGGCGACGTCGTTTCGAACCCTGTCGCAAAAAAGACGACCTTCTTCTGCGGGTTCTCCCCGGCTAGTTTCAGGGCGTCGAGGGGAGAGTAGACTATCCGGATGTCCGCGCCTTCGGCCTTCGCATCGAGGAGGGATTTTCTGTCTCCCGGCACGCGCACCATATCGCCGAAGGTGGTGAGTATTACATCTTCATTCAGCGAGATCGCGATGGCGGTGTCGACGTCCGGGATCGAGGTTACGCAGACAGGGCACCCCGGCCCGCTCAGGAGCGATACCGGCCCGGGCAGCAGGGAGCGGATGCCGTGGCGGAAGATCGCGACCGTATGCGTGCCGCAGACCTCCATCAGCCTGACCGGCCTGCCGATCGCCTGCATCACCTCTCCGATTTTTTCGATTATCGCCTTCATCGCGTCGTTTCCGCCTTCAACCTTTCCCTAATTATATATGCCTGGCCCAGGGATATACCAGCGTCGTTGCACGGGACCTGCTCGTTGGAATACACCGTGATCCTCTCTGCGGACAGACCCTCGATGACCCTGCTCAGCAGGTAGTTGTTCTGGAAGACCCCTCCGGAGAGCGCAACCCTGCTGATGTTATGCAGGGAGGAAAGCTTCACTGCGACATTCAGGATCGCCGAAACCACGGTGTTATGGAACTTCGTCGCAATGAGGCGCCTGTCGGCATGCCGCTCCAGATCAGCGATGACGGACAGAAAGGTCATGCAGAAATCGATCTCCATCTTATCATGGAGAATCACATCGACAGGATAGGCCTCGTTAATCCCGTCGACCACCAGCGCTTCGAGGGCGATCGCCGCCTCGCCCTCGAAGGTGTTTTCGTCGCATATCCCGGCAAGCGCCGCCACCGCATCGAAGACCCTGCCCGCACCTGACGAAAGAGGAGAGAATGTCCTGTCCCCGGAGATCCGAAGGATCGTATCCAGATTCCCCTCTCCATATTTTTCGACGAACCCGATCCTGCGAAGATAGTCCCAGGCATCATCCCCTGCCGCCCCGTTGATCATGGCGGCCGCGATCCTCCAGGGCTGCTTAATAGCCCTCTCGCCGCCCGGAAGGGGAAAGTAGCTGATGTGCCCCGCCCTCGTAAATCCGGCCGTGTCGGCCAGCAGGAATTCCCCTCCCCATAAATTTCCGTCCTCGCCATAGCCGGTGCCGTCGAAAGAGATGCCGAGCACCTTTCCGCCCGATGCCGTATCCAGGGCGTGCTCCGCCATTACCGAACCGATATGGGCATAATGGTGCTGGATGCCGAAGAGCCTGAGTGGCTGCTCCAGCGCCCACCGGGTCGAGAGATACCCGGGATGCAGGTCGTGGGCCAGGGCTACCGGCTCTGCACGGTAGACGGCCTTCAGCTTCTTCAGGGTCTCTTCGTAAAACCCGAGCGTCGCGTAATTCTCCATGTCGCCTATATGCTGGCTGACGATCGCGTAACCGCCCCTGGTCAGGGCGAAGGTATTCTTCAGGTCAGCGCCGCAGCCCATCACATCCGGTCCGTCGCCTCCAAGGACCACCGGCTCCGGGACATAGCCCCGGCTGCGCCGCACGAATGCCGCGACGGACCGGCCCTGCTCTCTCCTCACCCGCACAACGGAATCATCGACCCGTGTGCATATGTCCCTGTCATGAAGGAGAAAGGCATCGGCAAGACCCCGGAGTTTCGAGACTGCTTCGTCGTTGTCGATCACCAGGGGCTCCTCCGTAATGTTGCCGCTCGTCATGACAAGGGCATTGAAGTGGGGCCCGCCTTCTCTGCCTGAAACCGGCTGGTTGAAGAGCAGATAGTGAAGAGGCGTGTAGGGGAGCATGAACCCCAGGCATGCATTCTTCGGCGAGACCGCACCGGGCGGCATGCAGGCCTCTTTCTTTTTCAGGAGCACGATCGGCCTGCCTCCTGATTCGAGCAGAGTCTCCTCTTCGGTCGAAACGTGGGCAAAATGCCTGATGGCCCCGATATCCGGCGCCATGAGGGCAAAGGGCTTGTTGGACCTGCGCTTGCGTGCCCTCAGGGCGGAGACCGCATCGGGGTTACAGGCATCGCAGGCCAGGTGAAAACCTCCGAGCCCCTTGATCGCCAGGATCTTTCCTTCCTTCAAAAGTTGTATGGCCGCAGTTATCGGAGCGGCGGCGCCGATATCCCGGCCTTCGGAGTCTGTCAGGGAGACCTGCGGTCCGCAGGAGGGACAGGCGTTCGGCTGCGCGTGAAACCGGCGGTCCCCCGGATCGCCATACTCCCTCATGCAGTCTTCGCACAGGGTGAATGTCCGCATCGTGGTATTCGGCCGGTCATAGGGGACGGACCGGGTGATCGAGTACCGGGGGCCGCAGTTCGTGCAGTTGATAAAGGGATAGAGATACCGTCTGTTACGGGGATCGAACAGTTCGCAAAGGCAGTCATCACATACGGATATGTCTGGAGAGATGAGTGTGAACCGGCCGGTATCTTCGCTCTCCCTGATAGCAAAGTCAGGAAACCCCGCAGGACCGGCAAAGGCTATATCGACCGAAAGGATCTTCGACAGGGGCGGCGCCTCGGCCCTCAACCTGTCGACAAAGACCCCGAGACCGGCCCCTTCGACAGCGATCTCGACCCCGCCGGCATTGTTCGTGACAAAACCCTTCAGGCCCATGCCTGTGGCGAGCTTGTACACGAAAGGCCTGAACCCTACGCCCTGGACAATACCTTTGACAGAGATCCTGAGACTTTCGAGCGGCAGTTCGTCTCGCATGATGCCTTATTATACAATGTCGAAAGAAGAGAGTAGCGTCCTCCGAGGCGCGCGTGCCGGCATCAGGGGCTTCAGGCCAGGGCCTGTCTCAGCGCTCTTTCTCCTGATCTCCCCGCTCTTCGTCGCGGATATTTTTCAGGTAGCGGAAAAGTATTCTCGCCGACCGGGGAGGCCTTCCTGCCTCTTTCTCCGCACCGGCCTCCCGGACCAGTTCCGCTACATATTGCAGATCTGCGTCAGGGCAGCGGCTGCCTATCTCCTTCATGACGGTCTCGCTGCCGGCCAGCAGGTTATCCCTCCACTTTTCGATCTCCCGTGTTGCCCGGTTTCTCCTCCTGGTCGCCTGTTCGGTATTATCGACGACCTCGCGGACCGACGCAACGTCGTACCTGCGCATCAGGGTGCCAATATACTGCAGCTGTCTCCGGAGCGCGCCGTGCCTGAGTGTTTTTGCGAACCTGACGGCCTGGAGTATCTCCTCCGGGAGGGCGATCCCGTTGATCTGGTCATCCCTGAGCTTCACCAGCTTTTCGCCATACTCCTGCAACTCCACTGCTTCTTTCTTCTTCTGTGTCCTGCTCGGTTTCTCTGACATGACTCATAGCATAGCCTATTGAGCCGCTGATTTGCGCTGCCGGACGGGAATTCCGGCGGGCTACTGCCGGAGAAGCAGTCTCTCTATCTCCCCGGACCAGACGATGTAGCCCTTTTCGCTCAGGTGCACGCCGTCCTCGTCGAGGAGGGAAGGGTCGGGCCTGCCGTCTTCGCCGAGGAAGAGAGAATGGATATCGAGATACCCGGCGCCCTCCTCCTGTGCAAGACCTTTCAGCAGGACGTTCATCTCATCAACGTCAGCGTTCGAGATGAAGGGATAGAGGGCAGGAAGAAGGCTCTGGACAAAGATGCGGGCGGAAGGATAACGGCCGGCAAGATCGCGGACGATCCTTCGGTAGGTCCCGATAAAGCCCTTGTCCTCCATCGAGAGGTTATTAATGCCGGACATGATGAAGATGCAGTCCGCCTGCCCGACGCGGCGGCAGACGCCCGGAAGACGCCGGTACAGTCCCTCGACCGTCTCGCCCGCAATACCGAGGTTATGGACGGCATGCTCCGGGAACCGGGAGGTCCAGTCGAAGAATTCGGTCAGAGAATCGCCTATGAACAGAAGCCTCATGCCCATTATCCGCACCCGCATTTATGATACAATTTTGTGATGGTCTATGCGAACCACAGGACCCTGACGTGAGCTGGCCCCACACCGTTATCGGCGCGTATCTCACCCAGTCTGTCCTTCATGCCTTCGTGGCGCTCATACTGGTCGAGGTCTCTTTCCACGCCTGGGAGATCGACGACCACCTCTCGAAATTCAGGTACCGGCTGCTGACCCTCGGGCTTCCGGTGGTCATGTTCCCCCTCTTCCAGCTAATATCTCCAGACCGTGGTTCCTGGCATTTCAGGCTCTCCTTTGCCCTCTTCGACAGCCAGAGGTGGCTCGACATGAAGGTGATGGACCTATACCCCTTTTCTCTGGCGTTCATCCTGCTGGCCTGCGGCTTTACCGTCCTGTTTGCGCTGCAGGAGGTCCTTCCGCTCTTCAGGTACCGGAGACACTCGGAAACGGAAAAGGAATACGAGACCACAGGAGAAGGCGCCGCACGGATGGACGCTGTCCTGGAGGAGATATCCAAAGAGGCGGGGGTAACAAAGCCTTCCTCCCTGGTCATCAGGGAGCCCCACCCCATCCTCTATACCCGGGGGTTCCGGAAGCACACGGTCATCATATCCGGCAGCCTGCTCCGGAGACTCAACGACAGGCAGCTCCGGGCCGCGCTGCTGCATGAGATGGTCCATATCATGAGAGGCAGCAGCCTCAAGACCCCGTTCATCTATCTATTGAGGATGCTGATGTTCTATAATCCCGTGAGTCTTGTCGAGTTCAGGAGGATCATGCAGGACGAAGAGTTTATCTGCGATGCGATCGCCACCTCGATCACAGGGAACCCGGCTGCGCTCAGCAGCGCGCTTGCCGCCTTCTACTATCATCCCGAGACCGAGCCTGCCGGGGATCACGAGGAGGGACTGGCAGGGGTGAAAGACCGGGTCGAGACCCACAGTCATAACATCATGATCGATGAACGGATCGACAAACTGCACGGGGTTGACCCGATCGTGACGGATGGATTCCGGCCCTTCCCCTTCCTGCTGACCGCAGCGGTCATCCTGCTGGCAGGGTACCTGGTGGTATGACATGAGCCTGGAGAAACGTTTCAGACCGCATCAGTTTATCAAGTTCGGGTTTATCGTCTTCGTGATGGCTGCTGTCCTCGCCCTCCTGAACTGGATGCCAACCCTTATCCAGCAGCACCGGCTGCAGAGGTTCGGTTCAATTGACGAGGTCCGGAAAGAGCTGCATATCTCAAAGATCTATCTTCCGACGTACATACCTGAAGGCCTGAACCTCGCGTGGCCGCCTTCCGAGGTCTATGCCCAGGACACGCCTTTTGCGGCCTGCATCATGCAGTTTTCCTTCCGGGGCAGAAAAGAGACTGAACTGGTGATCCAGCAGGCTGCGGCAGACGCGCCCTACAGACTCGAACCCGCGATCAGGATCAGGAAGAGGGACGCCGGAAATACGATCACGGTCAAGGACAGGAAGGCGCTGTTTGTCAGGGGGGTCTGCGACCGGGAGGTCCCGTGCTGCCAGCTGACCTGGGACGAAGGGGGGACGATCATCACCCTGACCGGCAAGATTCCCGCCCGCGAGATCGTCAGGATCGCCGCAAGCATGCTTCCCGAAAAATGATCCGTGGGGCCAGCGGCTTCTCCCTTTGCGTGAAGGATGTAATCCCGTGTTATATTAATAAACGAACCAAGGTTTGATATGAAAAACAGCGCGCCATCCCGCTTGAAGAGCGTTGCGGCAAACATCGTCAGAGACGTGAAGATGCGTTTATGGCCTGCGGCAAAGGCCCCGTGTTCACTATCCCGCTGAACCTCTTCGGACGTGAAGCCGTCAAATCCCTTGCCAGGAACAAGCTGAGGAGCGCACTTTCGGCAATCGGGATTACCATCGGCATAGCGGCCGTCGTGTGCGTAGTGGCCATAGGCACGGCAGGTTCACTGCAGGCCGAACAGCAACTCCGGAATTTAGGCGACAACCTCATATGGATAGAGGCGGGCTCCCGGAACATCAACGGGGTGCGGTCCGGCAGCCACGGAATGAGTTCCCTTACAATGGGAGATGCGGAGGCGATCAGCAGCAGTGTGCCCTACATTAAGAGCGTTTCACCGAATGTGGACGGGACGGTGCTCGCTGCCTCAGGAAACCGCAACTGGACAACGCATTACCGCGGAGTCACCCCCGAATTCCTTGACATAAGGCGCTGGAAACTGGCGGAAGGGGCTCCTTTCACGGGCAGCGATGTAAGGCATGCGGCAAACCTCTGTCTGGTCGGACAGACAGTGCGTCAGGAGCTCTTCGGACCGGGGGAGGGGGTGGGAAAAGACATCCGCATCAACAACCAGATATTCCGTGTAGTCGGGGTGCTGGAGCCAAAGGGCCAATCCGCCACCGGGCAGGACCAGGACGACGCCATAATTCTGCCCTATACAACTGTGCAGAAGAAGCTGAGGGGCAAGGGCTTCACCTGGCTGGACGACATTATGTGCTCGGCTGACTCGCTCGATGACGCCGGTCCCGCGATCAGCCAAATCAGCGCGCTGCTGCGCGAGCGACATCACATCCTGCCGGGCATGCAGGATGATTTCAATATCCGTCACCCGGAGGAGGTGATCAAGGCCCAGATTGCCGCCAAACGGACGCTGGCCCTGTTTCTCATCAGCATCGCCTCGATCGCCCTCCTTGTGGGAGGCATCGGGATCATGAATGTAATGCTTGTATCGGTGAGCGAACGCACAAGGGAAATCGGCATACGCCTCGCCATAGGCGCCACGACACGGGCCATACAGATTCAGTTCCTCGGAGAGGCTGTCATGCTGAGCCTGTTCGGAGGACTTCTTGGAGTCTTTTTGGGTGCGGCGGCTTCTTTCATTATAGGGCATACTGTGGGATGGCCCATGTCCATTCCCGCGGAAGCACTGATTGTTGCGCCGCTGTTCGCGGCCGCTACCGGCATCTTCTTCGGTGTCTATCCGGCATGGCGGGCCACGCAGCTGGATCCGATCACCGCCCTGCGGCGCGAGTGAGAAGGTCCGTAAAATGATCCGGGGGACCGGGCGTGATATTCTCTCCAGACGCTTTTCAGCCGACGAGGACAGGCCCTAAGAGTCAGCCTGCGGTTTCCTCCATATCCACCGTGCCGCAGGCCTGCATTCCTGACGGTGCGGGCAACTTTTTCGTCCTCTAAGACATTTTTCCCGGAAAACTAGGTATTTTTCCCTATTACCCATTCCCCCGTATCCTGATACCATGAAATCAGGAAAAAAAACAACTTACCCAAAAAGGAGAATACGACGATGAAACTGATCAGGCACAACGGAGGAGAGAAGGTAACGGGAGGAAATTACTGGAATGTTTCTACCGGCGAGCGGGTCACGCTATCACGTGAAGGCATTCTGCCCGGGGGTAGCGATACGGTCTATTACAAGGCAAGGCCGATTCTTATCCTGGCGGCCGGACCGGTCCTCGGTCTGGTCTATGCGGCCTTTCTGCCGTTCATCGGCATCGCCATCGTCATGACGATGATGGTCAAAAAGCTCCTTGGCGGCAAGGCAGAAGAGCTCTCGAAGGTAGCCACCTTCAACTGGCATCCCTCGGAGGCCTACCTTGCAGGCAAGCCCCGCAAGGGAAAAGACGGCAAGACGGAAGAGAAAGACACCGGGGGCCCGGCGGAGACCGGAAAAGAATAAACGTCCAGGGGTGTCCCCCCGCGGTAAGGGGACACCCCTTCGCATTGGAGGAACCATGTCCAGTCCACGTTATCATACGGTTTTCATCACGGCATTGTGTACGCTGCTCTGCGTCACGCTTTTCCCTGCCACCCTGCCGGCGGCTGCCCTGTCTGAGGCCGACAAGGCCTGTCTCGGATGCCACTCGTCCGACCAGACGATGAAGTTCCAGAACGGGGAGAGCCTCACCCTCAGGATCAATACGCAGGAGATAGAAAAATCGGTGCACGGGATTATCGGCTGCACGGCCTGCCACGGGTTCACCGCGGACAGCCATCCATGGGACAAGTTCAGATCCAAGAAAGAATTCAGCGCTCTGAACGCCAGACGGTGCACACAGTGCCATACACTTGAGGGCAACGCAATCCACCAAAGGCTGACCAATGGCCTCAAGGCCTCGGCGGTATGCACCGACTGCCACGGGGCACACACGGTTAAACGGGTCAGGGAGCTTTCGCACGGGAACCAGTACTGTCTGACCTGCCACGGCAGGGAGATCACCGTCCATTACAGAAACGGTGAAAAGGGATCGATCCTCGTCGATGAAAACGACCTGACCGAATCGGTGCACAAGAACCTCAGCTGTGTCGACTGTCATGTCCGGGTCTCGGCCGAATCCCACCCCCTGCGGGACTTCGGGAGCAGGCGCGACTTTGCGCTCGTCATGGCGGAAAACTGCCGCCGCTGCCACTTCGATAAATATACCAAAACCCTCGAGGGGATCCATTTCAAGGTGCTCTCTCAGGGCAACAACAGGGCGCCGCTCTGCACCGACTGCCATGGCACACATGCCATCGCCTCTGCGAGAAAGGACAAACTGGCCAACGCCAAGAGGTGCCGTCAGTGCCACAGCGGGATATACGACATCTACGAAAAGAGCGTGCACGGCGCAGCCCTGATCCGCGAAAACATCGAGGACGTGCCGGTCTGCTCCGACTGCCACAGGGCCCACGATAACGCCGGGCCTCACACCGCCGACTTCAGGATCTCCGTGCCCCAGATCTGCGCCGGCTGTCACGGGAAAGAGGAGATCATGCGGAAATACGGGCTGTCGACAAAGGTCGTCGATACGTACCTTCAGGATTTCCACGGCGTGACAATGAAATTTTACCGGCAGTACGGCGCAAACGAGAAACAGATCGCGGTATGCATCGACTGCCATGGCGTCCACGACATCGCCAGGATGAAAGGGGCCGACGCGGCGGTGATCAAGGCCAACCTCGTAAAACGATGCCAGAAGTGCCACCCCGGGGCAACGGCCTCGTTCCCTGACAGCTGGATATCCCACTATGAGCCGAACATCAAGAAGTCGGCAATGGTCTTCGTGATCAACTGGGGCTACAAGATCTTCATACCGTTCATGATCGTGGGGCTCGTGCTGCAGATTATCCTCCACATGTGGCGGTATGCGGTGAACAGGTAAATGAAAAGGAGACCGAGATGAACAATACATCGCAGGAATATATCAGGAGATTCGGATCATTCAGGATCGTCGAGCACTGGCTGAACGCCGTGACATTCGCACTGCTGGTAGTGACCGGCCTCTCACAGAAATTTCATACCTATGAGCTGTCGCAGTGGATCATCGGGGTACTGGGCGGCATAGACACCACGCGGCTGATCCACCGTTACAGCGGCATTATGCTGACGGTCATGACGGTCCAGCACGTCCTGGTCGCCTCCTTCGGGGTTCTCTTCCTGAAGTGGCAGCCCTCGATGATCATCCAGCTCAAGGACTTCCGGGATGCGATCGACAACATCCGGTACTACCTCGGGCTTTCCGAACATCCGGCCCGGTGCGACCGCTTCGACTACAAGCAGAAGTTCGAATACTGGGGCGTCGTCGTCGGAGGAATGCTGATGATAGCCTCGGGGCTCGCCCTCTGGTTCCCGATACTCGTCACACGTTATCTCCCGGGCGAGGTGATCCCGGTTGCCAAGGCGCTGCATACGAACGAGGCCCTCCTGGCCTTCCTCGTGATCATCATCTGGCATATCTACAACGCCATCTTCAGCCCGGAGGTCCTGCCGGTCGACACCGTCATCTTCACCGGGAAGATCTCGAAGAAGCGCATGATCCATGAACACCCGCTGGAGTTCGAAAGAATGTTCGGCGTGTCCCTGCCCCCCGAGGAGAGCCGCCATACCCCGGCGGACACCGAAACCGTGGAGGCTGCACAGACCGTTAAGAACCCCTCTTCGACCGCATAGGCCCCCCTTATGCGGTGCAGGCTGCGCGCCTTCCGGAGACGGAAAGGCGCGCAGCGTCATATTGACAGTATGGCGGTTTTGATCTATGGTTTAAGCACAGTGCCCATCACACAATGCAAAAAAAGATAATCATAGCGATCCTGCTGACAGTCGTGATCATCTCGGTCAGTCTCGGCGTCATCAGCGATATCGCCGTCCGGGAAAGCATCGACCACACCCTCCAGCATAAACTGGAGCTCTCGAAGATCGTCGCCAGGAACATCGACCTTCTCCTGGACAACAGCCTGAAAAGGCTGTACGACATATCCCTTTCAGGCGCGATCGACCTGCACGACAAAAACTGGACCAATGAGAAAGAGGCGCTCCGGAAGGCCTACGACTACTCCATCTTCTCGGACGGCCTTTTCATCCTCGACAAAAACGGCACCGTGGTCTTCAACTACCCGTACCGGCCACAGAACCACGTGAACCTGCTCTCCCGGCCGAATGTCGGCAGGACGATCGCGGAAGGCAGACCATATATATCCGACATATTCACGCTACAGCCGATCCAGAAGAAGCTGATCTATATCCTAGTCCCCCTGAAAAACAGGGACGGCGCCGTCGAAGGGGCTGTCGGCGCAGAGATCGATCCTTCATCCCAGAGCTTCAGGGAGATCATCAGGTCACTGCCTTCAGAGAAGAATGCCTTCATGGAACTGGTCGACAGCAGCGGCGTGGTCATCGCCTCGAGCGATCCGAAGAGGATGTTCAAGGACCAGTCTGAGGGGCATTCACGGTTTCTGTTAAACCTGATCAACGGCAAAAAGGCGGTCATCACGAAATGCCACCGCTGCCATGTGCCGATGTTCAACGTGGCCGGCGCAAAGACCCGGCGTTCGGACGACATCATGGCCTACGCCCCTCTGGAACTGGCAACCTGGGGCGTCTCGATCGTCCAGCCGGAAAAGGACATCCTCTCACCGATCTCCACGATGAAGAGGTCTTTTCTCCTCGTCGGGATCGCCTTCGTCGGGCTCGCCCTCGTCATCTCGATCGGCATGTCCAGGTCGATCGTCAGGCCGGTCCATGAGCTGATCGACGCCACGGTAAAGATCGCGGGGGGAGACATGTCCAGGGCGGTCGCAGTAGGCGGGTCCGACGAGATCGGGAAGCTCAGCAGCAGCTTCGAGACGATGCGGCTCAGACTGGCCGATTCGCTCGAAACCCTGCACCAGTACAACATGGAACTCGAACAGAAGGTCGAGGAGCGGACCCGGCAGATCGACGACAGCCGGAGGAAGATCAAGGACCTCCTGAAGAAGGTGATCACCTCCCAGGAGGAAGAGAGGAAGAGGATCGCCAGGGAATTTCATGACGTGATCATGCAGGACCTGGCCGCCCTGCTGATCAAGGTCGACCTCTGCAAGAGCTATCCCCAAAAGATCACGACCGAAAAGATCGATGAGATCAGGAAGATCCTCGAAAAGAATATCGACGATGTCTCCGGCATTATCAAGAACCTCAGGCCCTCGGTCCTGGACGACCTCGGGTTCGCCGCGGCCGTACGCTGGCTCGTCGACCACAACCTCGAGTCAAAGGGCATCCGGAGCTTCGTGAATATCCGGCCCGCGATCCAGACCCTCGAGTTCGAGCCGCAGGTCGAGATCGAACTCTTCAGGATCATCCAGGAGGCGCTGATCAACATCGCCAAGCATGCGGGCGCCGAAAACGTCTTCGTCGACATCGGAACGAAAGAAGAGGAACTCGTCATCGAGATCGAGGACGACGGGAGCGGGTTCGATTCCCAGGCGGTCTTCCTCGTCGAAGAGACAACGAGGGGCCTCGGGCTGCTCGGTATGAGAGAAAGGGCCTCATATCTGAACTGGGACCTCAGGATCTGTTCGAAGGTGGGGCACGGGACGCAGGTCTTCCTGCGCGTGCCGTTCGAAAACGCGGTGATCGCCCATGCCTAAGATCCGCGTCCTGATCGCCGACGACCATTCCCTGGTACGGGAGGGCATCTCGGCCTTTCTCAAGTACACCGAGGATATCGAGGTCGTTGCCGAGGCCTCCGACGGGCTGGAGGCGATCGAAAAGGCGCTGAAGTTCAGACCGGACATCATACTCATGGACATCTCGATGCCGAAACTCGGGGGGCTTGAGGCAACGGTCGAGATACGGAAGGCCGACCCGTCGATAAAGATCATCGTCCTGACGCAGTACGACGACAAGGAATATATCTCCCGTTTCCTGAAGGCGGGGGTATCGGGCTATCTCCTGAAGCGCGCGGTCGGCAGCGACCTTGTCTCCGCGATCCACGCGGTGCGGGATGGCGAGACCTACCTCTACCCCGCGATCGCCTCAAAGGTGGTCGACGGATACCTGGGGAAAGAGGGGCCGTCTGCCGAGGACGGCTACGACGGTCTTACAGACCGTGAAAAGCAGGTCCTGAAACTGGTGGCGGAGGGATATTCCCACAAGGAGGCGGCGGACATGCTCAAGATAAGCACCAAGACCGTAGTCGTCCACCAGACGAACATCCTCGAAAAACTCGGACTGAGCAACAGGGCTGAGCTGATCCGCTACGCCCTCTCCCGCGGCATCATAAAGTAGACATCTCGTTTATTCCCCGTCAGGCAATCCCTTTGCTGAGACCTAAGCCCTATTCGAAGCTGACAAACCTCTTCGGGTCAATCTTGCGGGCGACCCCCATCGGGATCATGCCGGCGAGCAGGATCGCAAGGAAAAGCCCGAGGCTGGTGAGCAGGAGGTGGAGGAGAGGGAGGCGGATATGGATCTCCCAGCCGAAGGATATCTTGTTGATCACCTCGATGAAGATCACGCTCATCGCCGGCCCGATCACCGCACCGAGGGCTATTCCGGCGATGCCGGTGATGCCGGCCGAAAGCAGGAGCATCGCCCTCAGCTGTGTCCAGTCAGCGCCGAGATATCTGAGGATGCTGATCTCCCTCTTACGCTCGAGGACAAGGGCCAGCAGGGTATTGACCACCCCTATCAGCGAGACGAGGATCGATATCAGCTCGATCGCATAGGTGATCGCGAACGTCCTGTCGAAGATCGCCAGAACGCCGTCTTTCAGCTGCCGTGCGTTCATGACCCCGACAGAGTAGCGGGGCTGCAGAGTCCCTTCCAGTCTCCTGATGAAGGCCTCTGCGTCAACACCCTTATCGAGATAGATACCGAGCTGCGTCGTGTCATCGAGTCCCCAGTATTCCTTCAGCCATCTCCTGTCGAGGTAGACAAACCCGGACGAGGTCGAATAGCTGCTGAAGACGTCCCCGATGACGAAGGCCTTCCTGCCGGCGGGAGTGTCGAGATGGACCGTCTCCCCTTTCCTGAGCCCGTACCGTGTCGCCAGGTATGTAGAGACCCCTATCGACCTGCCGTCGCCGGGGTACCGCCCGGTTCCCGGCCGGTGAAGTCTCTCCTGCAACGCGGCCCGCTCGCCGAAGCCGGCCACGATCTTCCGGCCTTTAAAATCGATCATCAGGGTCCTGAACCTGTCCACGAAGGCAACCCCAGGCGCGGAACCGACCTCCTTCACAAGATCTTCGGAGAGCGGAAAATAACAGAAGTTCGAAGTGCAGGACAGAGGCTTTATGTACACATCCGCCGTGATGTTCCTGCCGATCCAGCCCTTCAGCGAATTCCGGAAAGAGAATATCAGCGTGAAGAGAGAGATGATCAGTGCGCTGCTGATCGCCACGCTCATCAGGGCCACCGAAAAGCGGTATATGCTCCCCTGCATGTCCCCGGCCGTGATGATGCCTGTCGATCCGAAGAGCCTTCCGGAGATCCTCCCGAAGGCCCGTAGCAGGAGCGAAAGGTAGACAGGGGAGAGGACGGTGAACCCGAGGATGATGGCGAGGATCCCCGCATACGCAAGAAACGGAAAATCAAAGGGCATGTATCGGTATTCGATATACGCCAGGATGCCTCCGGAGATCACGACAGCCATGCCGAAGAGGGGGTGATGCGAAAGCCGCTCCCTCCGTCCCGCCTCGAAGGTCCCTTCCCTTGCGCTCTCGACCGGGCGGGTCCCTGCGGCCTCGAAGGCAGGAACCGCGGACGCGACAAGGGAGACGAGGATACCGACGACAAAGGAAAGAAGGATGTCTCCCCGTGTCATCGCAAAGTCCCTGATCGAGATCGCCCCGTACATCGTCGAGATCGTCTTTTCGACAGCGCCGGCCGCCACGTACGCAAACGCCTGGCCGAAGACGATTCCCAGGGCCGAGCCTATCAGTCCGAGGAAGAGACCATGGAGCAGGAAGAGAGCCACGACCGTCCTCTTCCCGATGCCGAGTCCCCGCAGGATGCCTATCTCGGTCCTCCTCTTCACCACGGATATGAAAACGGTATTATACAAGAGGAAGACCCCGACCAATATCGCGATGAGGCTGATGAACTCGAGGTTATACCTGAACGACTTTATCAGGGCCTTCTGGTCCTCTATGGCACGCTCCTTCCTGCCTATCGCAAGGGACCGGGGGAGGGCCTGCCGTATCTCCGCCGCCTTGGCCTCGTCCGCAATGAGATCGATCCCCGACAGCCAGCCGACCCTGCCGAGATATTCCTGGAAATTGCCGATATCCATGATGAAGGTGTTCTGCGGCAGGGGCGGCATATCCAGGAGATCGACGACCTTCAGGTCGAACGCCCTGTCGTAGACGAGGGCCTTCAGCAGGTCTCCCTTTTTCAGGCGGTGCTCGTGAGCAAACCTTTTGGTGATCAGGATGCCGTTGACCGTCCTGAAGTAATCGGCGTAACCGGACCCAGCCCCCGTGGGCATGTCAAGGTATCCAGAGACCCTGACAGTGTCTAAGCCGCGGATGTCGATCGTCTCCCTGAACGCAGGGAGATAGCCCTTGATCTCGAGCAGGGGGAAGCTCGCGTCGTTTTTCTCCCTGACCTTTCTGTAGATCTCCTCCCTGAAATCCAGCCCCGACGTGTCGAGGATCTCGTAATTGGTACGGGGATTGATGCCGCTGATATCTGCATCGAACGAGGAGACCGCCCTGTCCGAGGCGACCTTGACGCCGCTGAAGAGACCTATGCCCAGGGCAACCCCGACGATCGAGAGGACTGTCAGGAACCGGTCCGCCCTGATATTTTTCAGAACGATCAGCTTCAGCAACTGAAGGAGTGTCACGTCAGTATGACACCGTCGCTGATATGGACGGTCCGGTCGGCGTAGCGTGAGACGTACTCCTCGTGCGTGACGAGGATGATAGTCTTGGACATCTCTTTCGCCAGTTCTCTCATCAGCTCCATGACCGACCTGCCGGTGCGGCTGTCGAGGCTCCCTGTCGGCTCGTCGGCGAGGATGACGCCGGGGTCATGAACCAGTGCCCGGGCTATCGAGACCCTCTGCTGCTCCCCGCCGGAGAGCTGATATGGGTAACTCGCCTCACGCCCGCCGAGACCGACCTTTTCGAGAAAACGGTATGCGTCCGAGGCATCGCGTATCCCGTTGAGGAGAAGGGGGATACGGACGTTCTCGAGGACAGTGATGTTCGGCAGGAGGTTGAAGAACTGAAAGACAAACCCCGCCTTCCTCCTGCGGAAGAGGGTGAGCTGCTGGTCGTCGTAGGAAGATATCTCACCCCTGTCGACGACGATCGTGCCCTTATCCGGCCTGTCCATGCCTCCTATCAGGTTCAGGAGCGTCGATTTGCCGGAGCCTGAACTGCCGGTGACCGCGACGAACTCGCCCTCCATGACCGCAAGAGTGATCCCCCCGAGCACCGGAGTCCCGGAGTAGGCCTTTTCAACATTTCTCAGCTCTATCATCGGTTCTTTCATCAGTATCCCGTCAGCTCGGCGTACGCCCTTCCCTTTGCCGTGCCTTCCACGCCGCAGCTCCCTTCCCAGTAGTAATTTCCCGTCGTACGGGTTGCGATGAACTCCTGATCCTGCAGAAGCGGGGTGACCTTCAGCTGTAGCCCCTCTGAGGGTATGCGGATCTCCCAGCGTGCCGGATACCGGGCCGCCGTCCTCGCCGATGTATATTCGCCGGATGCACGGATCATAAAGTCGTCAAGCCTCAGATGCCTGTAACTTCCGTCTTTTTGTACCAGGGTGCCCGAGGAAGACCGGTCGATCGTGCCGTCCCTGTTCCTCATGAGGTAGAGCATGATCTCCCTGCCGTCGTCGAGCTGTATGCCGAACCAGTCCCAGCCCTTCTCCTTCCCGCCTTTCCTGCCCGCTGAGATCTCCCTGTCGAACCAGCTCCTGCCTTTTACATCGATCACCTTACCGGCCATCTTCAGGGTACCGCTGGTCTGGAGGTCTGTAACTGAAAAGTACATCGAGGCGTCCAGGGCCGATTCTTCGGACTTCCGTGAGTAGCCTTTATCGCCATGAAGGACAACAGGCTTCAAAGGAGTCAGGACGAGATCAAGGTCCCCGGGATTGCCCGAGGCCCGGAGGTGCATCCTGTCGGGGGAACCGTCTATCGAATTGCGGTCTACCCATACCTTCAGTCTCCTGTCATCGGCGCCCGCAAACCCGTAGGCCCCGGAGTCCGACTTCTCAGATGATAAATATCTCCTGCCCGCGACATCCGTCAGGGCAAAGTGGGAGATATGGATATTGTTCACGCCGAATTTCGATTCGTATCTTCGCTTCTGTACCCCTACGACGAAGAAGGTGAGTTCATAGCCGAATTCATGCCCATCTTTGTCAAAGAGATGACCAGTGAAGTACCACCACTGGACCCGGTAGTCGGGCCTGAAGTAATAATCCCCGGGGAAGGAGAGCCTGCTCTCCGGCGTCACGTCCCGGTATTCTCCGGCGTTCATGGGGTCTACAGCAAGCAGGCAGATGAGACCCGCCAGAAACAGCACCCCTGAAACACGCAGCAACGTCTCTTTATGACCGATGTCCGGCATAGGTCTATTATAGATGCGTTCGGGGAAGAATCAAAAAAGAGAGAACAAGAATACCCGGATTTCAGCGCCCCAGGCGGGGTCAGGTCTACTTTCTTGTCATTATAGCGGGCCCCACATCATTTGGCAGCCCAATAATATTCCAGCGCCCCGGAAGGGTCTAGCCGCCGCTTTCGGATCACCCCCCGACTGCAATTTTGTTATACTGAAGCAGAATGTTTACAAAGGGAACCCTGCTCGGACTGATAGATGAAGTTACTGCTAAAGCGCTCGCCTCAGGCGCCCTGCTGCCGATCCGGACGGCTGCCGAATGCGTCGACCACGACGGCATCGGATATGTAGTCCGCATCCTTTCGAACCTGGTGCGAAAGGACGAAGACAGGCTGAAACAGGCGCAGCAGAAGGGCCGGAACCCCTTCCTGCCTTATGAAGAGGAACTCTTCGTGGCTGATGTGGGACCTTCTCATGTCGCGCTCCTGAACAAGTTCAACGTCATCGAGAGGCACCTCCTCATCGTGACAAAGGAATTCGAAGACCAGGAGAACCTCCTTACCCCTGCAGATTTTTCTGCCCTATGGACCTGCATGAAAGAATATGACGCTGTCGGGTTCTATAACGGGGGCGAGGCAGCAGGCGCGAGCCAGCGGCATAAGCACCTCCAGGTCGTTCCGAGGCAACTCGCCGACCAGGGACCTGCACTCCCGATCCAGCCCCTTATCGACGAGGTGGAAGAAGAAGGGAAGATCACGAGGCTCAGGACGTTTGATTTCCTCCATTGCTTTGCTCGCTTTGAGCTCGACAGCAGCGGACTTCCCCTTGACCCCGCAGAGCAGAGTTTCGGACTTTACACCGACATGCTGGCTGAACTCGGCATGGCAACCCCTGTCAGGGGAGAGGCCGTAAGGCAGTCGGGGCCATATTGCCTTGTAACAACGAGGCAATGGATGCTTCTTGTACCCCGGTCAAAGGAGTTCTGCGGTGATATCTCGGTCAACTCACTCGGCTTTACCGGGTGCCTGCTGGTGAGAAAGGAAGAGCACCTCGAGCATCTCAAAAAGGCGGGGCCTCTTTCAATACTGAAGGCTGTCTGTATCCCCTGCCAGAATAACGACTGAGACAGACAGAGAGGGATTCCTGGCCGGACGAGGCGGGGTATCTTCACCCGGTTTTCCTTCCCGGGCTATTGCTGGCGGGATTCGGTCCTGGTCACCAGCCAGTAGACAAAACCCAGGACAAGGATCGATGCCACCAGGTAGTATACCGTTGCCGGAGGCTCATGGCGGAGGGTGGCTATCATCATCTCCCTGATAGTCGTGACGAGCGCCACCCCCACGAAGACGCTGATATGGAACTTCCCCCCCTTGAGGTGATCGATCTCTGTATTCATGAGTTCGATCACCACCCAGAGCATCAGCATCGAACCGAGGGCGGAAATGATCCCCTCCCCGATCTGCACAGACCCGGCAAAGAGTGCGCGGATGTCGATGGCAAAGAGCCAGACGACCCCCAGGGTGAGACCTATCAGCGCAAGGATCAGCACGAGGTTCATCGTCTGCGAAAATTTCTCGGAAAACTCGATGAGGAGGCTCTTCACCTTGTAGACCGGGGAATAGATCCTGAGTTCCTCTTCATAGTACGTGGCGTTGATGACGTCGAGGCTTATGTCGAGTATCTTGCCGAGGGCGATGATCCTGTTCGTCAGAACCTCTCTCGTGTCGTCGGTCCGGCTGAGGATCCCCATACAGGCGTTCCGCATGATGTTGATGGCGCGGCTCATGAAATGGGGGTCGACCTTATACCTGACGTGCGCCAGCCCGATCCTCACCAGCTTGTCGTAGAACCTCTGGTCATACGATCCTGAAAAAAGCTCGAGGAACCACTGTTTCTGGGAGGCGAAGACGTGGGATTTTCTGGAGGCATCGGAGAAGAACTTCGCGGTCTCCTTGTTCCCCATGATCCAGAGATCGACGGTGCCCATCACCTCTTCCGCCTTCTCCTCCATCAGCGGACGCATCTTACCGAGCCACTGTTCGTGCTCTTCGGTGAAGCGGTAATCCTCCTTGATGTGTTTGAAATTCCGCGTCATGCGTCTCGTTCCTCTGTCCTGAGGAAATTATAGTACGATTTCCGATCGGGTGAAAGGCCGGAGGGATAATCCCAGGGCAGTTTCCGACCGGACTCCCCTATGCGTTTGGCCTGCTGCCTCCGACGACCTTGTCGTGCAGCTCGAAAGTCAACGTCGCAATGCGTTGGCTCAGTTCTTTTACAATTTCCGTAAGTTGCGTGTTCTGCTGGAGCAGTTCCCGCAACTGCTCGGTTTCGCGGGCCGCCAGGGTCTGTCGTTGCTCTGCAGCAAGGGCCAGGGCTTCCCGGTGTTGCGCATCGGCCTCGGCATGCGCCTTGTCCCGATCCGCCTGCCGCGTTTGGGCAAGCAGAATAAGAGGCGCCGCATACGCAGCCTGAAGACTGAAGGCGAGATTCAGCAGGATAAAAGGGTAGACGTCGAACTTGGTGTATCCGGAGACGTTCAGGCCAATCCAGATCGCCACCACGACCGTCTGCGTCACAAGAAACACGGGTGTCCCGAAAAAACGGGCAAAGGCCTCTGCCCTCAGCGAGAACCAATCATCTCCGAAGACCGATCTCAGGTGAACATGAGGAAGGTGGAATCTCAGGTAATGCTCCGGCGAGTCTGAGGCGGGACTGGAATTCGATGTTGCGGGACTGCATGGTTTCATAGCGTCTCCTTTACGGGTGAGGATTGCGTTATCGTTTTGCTGAAAAATATACAGATACCGGTTCTGTTCAATAATATCACGGGCCTATCATCAGGAGAAAGGAATAACCCGATACCGGCCGGGAGGTGCTGGATTATTCGACAGAATTCACTGCCTGACGGTCACCGTATCAGAGGGAGCGGCGACGCTGATCGTCGGCAAGGGACCTCTCTTTGTGGAGGGGGTACAACAATAATATGGAAACAGGGCATTGTCTGATCCGACAAAAAAGGCGGGGATTGCGCCCCCGCCTCTGAAATACGTAAAAAAAACCGGCAGTTCAGCCGACCCGCTGCCTTCTCCTGAGAACATAAAACGAGGCGAGACCCGAAACCGCAACAAAGACGATCATGCCCCATTCATTCATTGTCGGGACCGCCTGGACAGGCGTAGGCCCGATCTGGTCAAAGATCGCAAAATCCGGGAATCCGACAATGTCGTCGCCGCGCAGACCGTCCACATAATGAAGGGTCACGGAGTTCCCCTGCCTGCTGGCAACACCCGTTGTCCCGTCCCACCCGAAATCGTACCAGTGCGGCACGTTATTGTCCGGAGTAGGGCCGTACTTCCTGAAATTATATGCCGTCATATCGGACACATCGCTGAAGGTCATCGTCACGTCCACATTCAACTGCGGCAGCGGTGCCACGAAGTTCGAGACGCCGTTTCCGACAGGAACGGACGGGGAGCAGAGCAGAACAAATTCGACCAGGCCGAAGGGATAGTCGGCAATCGGGTCCTGTTCAGGCAGATCAGACTCAAGGACCATCCTCGTGGGGGCTAGGATACCTTGGGCATATCCCGCGCCAGGGGCGGCGGTAGGTAAGCTCCCGTCCACGAAGAAACAGTTCTGGGGCTGGTTCGTGGTAAGGGTGACGGTGCCCTTCCCGGTCGGCGAATTAAGCGTCACCGACGGAGAACCAGGGATAACGGCATGGGCAACCCCTGCCTGAGACAGCGTGAATACGGCAAATGCGATAATCGACAGAACAGACAGCCTTACGACGTTCAAATGCATGACCCCTCCTGAAATATGAAATATGGCAGATATGAAGATATATTTATCTTAAAGTGCGGAGCTATTCCGTGCCCTGCTCCTGACTACCTTCCTTTTCTCCTGCGGGAGCGGCCTCTTCGGACTCAGGAGTTACTGCAGCCTCAGAAGGATCAGGGGTCTCTTCCGTTGTCTCAACCATTTCACCCGTAGTCGCGTCCTTATGAAAGCGTTTCTGCCTCTTTTCCTGCTGCTTCTTCTGCCTTATGAGTTCCTTCTTCCGCTTCTCGCTTTTGAATGCTCCTCTTCCTCGTGCCAATGTTCCCCCACATATTCTTTAGAATTACCGATTAGACACTCCCGCGGCGTTACCATGCCCGCGTGCTGTTAAGTATATCACAGATGGGCATTTCAAAATAGAGATGACGCCGGAACGGAAACGGACACAGGAAACATCCATCTCCACCGTACCTTCGGACGCAGGCAGGAGGTTGACATACCTCGGGGAAGAAGGTAGATTACAGAAGGCGCAACCGCAGGGCTGCCGCTGTCGGAAACCATGGAAAAGCACCCGCCAAAAACAACGGAAAAAGAAAAAATCCTGCTGAAGATACGGCAGGCAAGCGAATTCCCTGCTATGAGCGGCACAATCGCGCTCGTCAGCAGGTTTACGGCATCCGAAGACGCCACCATCTCTGAGCTTGCCAATATCATCCTGAAGGACTTCGCCCTGACGACCAAGGTCCTGAAGGTGGTCAACAGCGTCCATTATTTCCAGTCCGGAGAGGTGACCACCATCTCCCGCGCGATCCTGCTCATGGGTTTCGAGGCGGTCAAGAACATCGCCCTCACCCTGATGCTCTTCGACCGGCTCCAGAAGAACACCGCAAACACCGAACTCCTCGATGCCCTGATACAGTCCTTTTTCGGAGGGATCATCGCGCAGAGGCTCGCTCATGATATCTCCGATATCGATGAGGAAGAGGCCTTTCTCTGCGCCCTCCTGCAACCCCTCGGCAAGATCATGGTCGCCTTTTCGATGAGGGAGGCCCTGGCCGAGATCCGTGAAACGGCTCAGGACATGAAGATCACGGAGGATGCGGCCTCCCGGCTCATACTCGGGATCTCCTACGAAGAGATCGGGACGACGATCGCCCGGGAATGGAACTTCCCCCAGAAGATGATTGACGGAATGAAGCATGTGGCCTCCTCCGCCCTGTCTCCCGAACCCGAGGAGGGAGAAAAGCTCGGCGCCGTCGTCTCCCTCGCCACTGGGATATCCGACATCATGGCGTCCGCGGCTGACAGGGAGACCAAGGACTCCAGGCTGCGCGTCATGACAAAGTCATACGGCATCCACGCCGGTCCTGCCGCGGGGAAGATGGACCTGCTGATAGGCTCCTCCCTCAAGGACCTCAAGGACTTCGCCGAAGTCATGAACATCAATCTCAGCCGTTCAAGGATAAGCCGCCAGGGGGCGCTCTGGATGGAGGAACCGGCCACTGAAAAACAGGAGACCGACGTGCTGGCCTTCAGAACCGATTCGCTGAAGACGATCGATGCCGTGCTCGACATGGAAGAGTCGGCGGAAAACATATTCCTGAAGGGCATCCAGGAGATAAACAGCACGATGCTCGGCAGCAACTCCCTGAATGACGTCATCCGGA
>JAKAIE010000050.1 GCA_021814475.1 Nitrospirota bacterium | reverse complement strand
CACATTTGTCAGAGGCATCTTCGAGATGCTCGTAGATTTCTTTCCACTTTATGATGAGAATCGGGTCCCTGATTTCTTCAAACAGCTTGCCGAGGGCGTCCCTGAAGTCGCGGTCGACCTGGTTTTCTAGCCGGTTGATCTCGATACAGTAATCCTGGACATGGGCGTACTGTTTCTCCCTCAGCTTATGGATCGCCTTATGGATCACCTCCGTCGTGGCCTGGATATCCTTCGCCATCGAGACGGCCTCTTTCGTCGGCTCCTCGATCTTGAATACCACCACCCGGTCCACCGCACCCCAGATCAGGTCTATAATGTCGTCGAGACTGGACGCAAGGGCGTGCAGGTCTTCCCGGTCGATCGGGGTGATGAACGTCTTGTTCAGCTTCTTCATGATCTCGTGTGTCAGGACATCGCCTTCCTGCTCCACTTCGTAAATTTCCTTGGCCCGCTCTTCAAGACGATCGAACTTTTCCAGCATGGCAACGAGCAGTACGCTCGCCTTTGTGATATTCAGGGCGGCCCGGTCGAAGATCTCGAAAAAATCTATTTCTTTTGGAAAAAGTGCCATGTAATTACCTGCCTGTTTTATTGTACTGATAGGATAAAAGAAGTGATCATGGATGTCAATGCACCGTCCGGCGCGTCACTGAACTCAGGAGAGGCAGATCCTGACGGTCGTCCCCTTGCCCGGCGTGCTTTCCATCTCCATGGTCCAGCCGTGGGCCTTCACGAGATGCTTTACGATCGCCAGGCCGAGGCCCGTGCCCCCCATCTTGCGGGAGCGGGCCGGGTCCACACGGTAAAACCGCTCCCCGAGCCGAGGCAGGAACTTCGCAGGGACCCCTATGCCGGTGTCCTCGACAAAGAAGAAGACACGGTCGCCGAGACGGTCGATACCGACGGTTACCCGCCCGGTCTCGGTAAACTTTATCGCGTTGTCGACCAGGTTGGTAAGGATCTGCATGAGCCTGTCCCTGTCCGCGCTGAGTTCCTTTATCCCGGCGCTGTTCCGGACGGCCAGTGAAAGGCCCCTGGCCGCGGCCCTGTCCCTGAAGAGGTCCATGAGGCTCCCGAAGACCTGGTCAGGGTCGATCATCTTTTTATCGACCCTGATCACACCGAGTTCGATCTTAGAGATCGTCATAAGGTCGTCGACAAGGCTGTTGATACGCTCACTGTTCGACTTGATCATCTGTATGAACCGGACCGCGTTCTCCCTGTCCTCTGCTGCACCTTCAAGAAGGGTATCGGCAAAGCCACTGATCGCGGTGATCGGGGTCTTCAGTTCGTGGGAGACGTTGGCGACAAAGTCCTTCCTCACCTGCTCGAGTTTCTCGACCTGCGTCATGTCATGAAAGACCGCGACAAAACCGGAGAGTTCCCTGCCCCGGTAAAACAGGGGCGAGACCCTGACGCTGATGTATCTCTCGACCGGATGGTCCAGCCTGAACTCGGTCATGCCGGCCGAAAGGTTCGCGCGCACCTCCTCCATCAATCCCGAGAACTCGTGGTTTCTGACCACGTCGACAAACTGCATACCGGTCATCGGGACATTGCCGAAGAACTCCCGGGCAGAAGAACTGGTCAGCGTGATCGAGCCCTTTGCATCGATGATCAGTAGGGCGTCGGGGATGCTCTTGAGTATCACGTTGAGGCGGTTTTTCTCCTCTTCGTTGCGGGTCATCATCCCCTGGAGGGTGACCGACATCGCGGTCAGGTTCTCCGCGATCTCATTGAATTCGCCGGCGTCCTTCAAAAAAAGCCGCTTCTCCAGATCCCCTTTAGAAAGCGACTTCGAAAAAGCGGCTATCTGGTTCAGCAGCCTCCTTAAATGGTCCGTCTGCCATACTGAAAAGATCCATGTGGTAAGCAGCACCAGGACGACGACAAAGATCATCTTCATCCTCAGGAGGTTCACCGCCCTGTCGACGTCCCTGAGGGGGACCGCCAGTCTGATAAACCCTTCGTCGCCGGCATTGGAGGAGATCTTCCTGGCGACATACAGCAGATCGTATTGCAGCGTAGCACTATGCCGGATCGTCATGCCCGAATCGAACAGCGAAGCCTGTTCCACCTCAGTCCGGTGGAGGTGGTTGTCCATCAGGGACGAGTCGTGGTCCGAATCCCCGAGCACCCGTCCGCTGGCTGCGATCACCGTCACCCGCGCCCCGGTCTCCTGCTTCAGTTGACCGCAGAGGGGATCAATACCGGGGCCGGCGAAGGATACCCGCCCTCTAATGAGGGTGATCTGGATGAGCAGATTCTTCCTGAGGTCTGCAACGTAATTTTCCCTCACCGATGAGGTGATATACACCTCGACGATAAAGACCGCGGCAAGGATCACCACGGCGTACAGCAGAAAGATGCGTTTAAAGATATTCCTTCTCACAGGTCCGCATCCATATAATAGCCGATGCCCCGCCTCGTCCTGACATACCGGGGGTCCGACGGGTCGTCTTCGATCTGTGTCCTGAGCCGCCTGATATGCACATCTACCGTCCTGGGCTCGACAAACGCCTCGCCCTTCCAGACCGCATCGAGGAGCTGGTCGCGGCTGAAGATCCTGCCCCGCCTTTCCGCAAGGTAGAGGAGCAGCCTGAACTCGGTCGAGCTGAGGGGGAGGCGGTCCCCTTTTTTCGTGACCGCATAGGTATCCCTGTCTATGGCGAGGTCGCCGATCAGGATGATCCTGTCTTCCACGCGCCTTGCGCCGGTCCTTCTCAGCACCGCCTTGATGCGGGCCACGAGCTCCCTCGGGCTGAACGGCTTGGACATATAATCATCCGCGCCCATCTCGAGTCCCAGAACCTTGTCCACCTCGTCTCCCTTTGCGGTCAGCATGAGGACGGGCAGGTTCCTTGTCTTGGGTTCGCTCCTGAGGATGCGGCAGATTTCGATCCCCGGTATGCCGGGGAGCATCAGGTCGAGGACCACAAAATCGAAGTTACCCTTCCGGATCCTGTCCAGAGCCTCTTCACCGTCCGCTGAGGTAGAGACGCTGTAGCCTTCTTTTTTGAGGTTGTAAGAGACCAATTCGGCGATATCCGGCTCGTCGTCGACGACCAGGACCTTTTTTGCATCCATGGAATACATATTACCGTTGATGCGAAGCCGGACGCAACAGGTATTTCACAAGACCGGCGATCGCCCCTCCGGATCGAAATTCTTCATCTCCAGTGACAGCATCCTGATACCGCCGGATTGAGCTTCCTCCCTGAAGCCGAGCTTCCTCCAGAACGATACCGCAGCGCCGTTGTCCTCCCCGGTTCTGACAAAGATCCTTTCGACCGCATGAGAGGAGGAGAGTGCGGAAGCAACGAGCATGAAGGCTGCGGTGCCGTATCCCCGCCGCCTGTCTCTGCTATCAGTAATGACGAGGGTCATCTCCGCCGACTGCCCCAGACAGAGGCTGCAAAGCCCGATGAAGCCCACAGTCCTGCCGCCGTGGACGATGCACCAGGCAGGCCTGAAGGTCTTCCTCATCCACCACCAGAGGAAGAGAGATGTACAGCCGGGAGGCCCGTCGAGCCCGGACGCCTGCAACACGTCTTCATCCCCGAACATCGACCTGACAAAAAGGCTGTCAAAGATACGCATGGGCCTCAGGCTGACAATGTCGCCCGGAATCCTCCGGGGGATGACCGCCGTCATCACCGTCCGCCGGCACTTCATACTGGACATGCCCATGTCGTATGCTACCATGAATTGTATGGAATCCGACTTCATTACATCCCTTGTGGCAGCGCGATGTCCCGGGCCTGTTCACGCGTCTTCAGCACCTCCCTGTTGTAGGCGCCGATCAGGTCTTTCCGCCTGATCATCGCTATCACCTTCCCCGGGTCGCTCTCCGAGACGACCGGGATCTCCTCGATATCCTTGCGTGAAAAGGCGCTCATCGCGGCATTGAGGTCCTCGTGCTGCCGGAGCACTATCACGTCTTCGGTCGCGACCTCACCCGCGGTCACCACGCGCTTGACCGCCTCCTCAAAGAGGGCGGGCCTGACGTCCTGGACAGAGACGATCCCGACCATCCTCCCGACGTCGTCAGTCACCGGAAAGTAGAATCTGTCCCTCTGTATCATCAGTTCTATCAGGTCCTTCAGGAGCATCTTCTCCGGCACGGTGGTGACATCGGTGTCCATCAGGTCTCCGACGGATATCCTGCTCATGACCGAGACCTCCCGGCCTTCATGGATCCTGATCCCGCGCTTCGTCAGTTCGACGGTATCGATCGAATCGGCGCAGAATTTTTTGGAGACAAGGGTCCCGATGATCGCCGCGAACATCAGGGGGATAATGATCCTGTAGTTGCCGGTCATCTCGAAGAGGAGGAAGATGCCGGTCAGCGGGGCGTGTGTCGCTGCCGCGAGAAAGGCGCCGATCCCGACGGTTGCATAGGCCTCGGGGCTTGCCGTCTGGGAGGGAAAAAGCGAATGCACGAGATGTCCGAACCCCCCGCCGGCCATCGCACCGATAAAGAGCGCGGGGGCGAAGACCCCGCCGGAACCGAGGGTGACAGAGGTGGCCACGATCTTGAAAAAGACTAGCAGGAGCATAACAGCGAAGATGATCCGGCCGGACAGGGCCTCTTCGATAAAGTCATATCCGTTCCCCATGATCTGGGGAAGAAAGATGCCGCAGACGCCTACGATAAAGGCGCCGAGGACCGGCTTGAACTGGGGGTGCAGACGAAAGGCCTCAAACTCATCCCTGATCCTGTGAAAGATCCTTATATAGAAGGCCGCGAGGATGCCGAGGAGCAGCCCGAAGACGATATAGAACAATATCTCGAGAGGACTCTTCAGGTCATACTGCGGCACGGAGAAGGCCGGGTTCGCTCCGTAAAAACCCCGGGAGACGACCGTAGCGATGCCGGAGGATACGACGATCGCCGAGAACGACGAAAGCTCGTAATTGCCGAGGAGGACGATCTCGACCGCGAACATGATCCCTGCGATCGGCGCATTGAAGGTAGCGGCAATCGCGCCCGCAGCCCCGGAAGCAATCAGGAGCTTCATCCGGTTCTCCGAGGCACTCATCATCTGCCCGATCTTGGAGCCGACCGTGCCGCCGATGAAGGCGATCGGCCCTTCCACCCCCGCGGAACCTCCCGAACCTATTGTAAGGGCGGGACCCAGGGTTTTCAGGAAGATATTCCTCGCCCTGATGACTCCGCCCCTTATGTTCACGATCTCGAGGAACTTCGAAAAACCATACCCGTTGACCTCACCCGGAAAGAGGAGGCTCAGGGGAATGAGCAGAAACGCCCCTGCCATCGGCAGGAGGGGGAGAAGGACCCTGTAGTAGCCGCCTTCGCCTATATGGAGCAGGCTGCTCCCGCCGTCGAAGATGATCTTGTGAGAGAAGCCCATAGCAGTTCTGAAGAGCACGTTCGCACCGCCGGCAAGGAGCCCGATTATAAACGCCATGATGATCACCATCGGCTGGTCGCCGATCTTCAGCCTGCCGAGATACCCTCTGAGGCCGGGGAGTCTTCCCTTCCCTCCGGATGCAGCCTTCACCATCTTTTATTCATTCCCGTCTTCATCAGTATCCCGGCATCACTGCTTTTTCTTCATATTCCTTTTCTTCGGCGGGGCTGCAAGTTTGACCTTGAGCGCTTCGTTTTCTTTCTTCAGCCTCTCCGACTCCTGTTTCAACCCGGAGTTTTCCTCTTTCAGTTTCTCATTGTCGGCCTTGATCGTCTCGATCTCTTTCCTTGTCGCCTCCATTTCAGCGACCTTCTTTTCAAAATTGGCTGCCGCGATCGTATCCAGCCTGGCGAACTCATCAGCTTTCTCTGCCCTTACCTTTTCCATCCGGGTTAGGATGCCAGACGCGATAAACAGATCCTCTGAGGCCTTTTTCCATATCCTGGGCAGACAGTCAAAAATGCCGATCGAATACGTTGTTTCGTCCGAAAAGAACTTGCGGGAGCTGGCCGGCGCGGACCCGTACTCATACAGACACCTTGAGAAAGAGGTCCTGTAGTACCCGTCTGTCATGAGATCCGTCACCCCGGGGCCGGCATATTTTACGGACCAGACCTCGCGCGCTGCCTCGTAATGCCGAAGAACACTGCTGAGCGTCGAGGCCAAATCGGGATTGCCGCCGGCATCCGGACCGTCCAGATACTCCTTGACCCGGAACGCAGCTTCGTCCAGGGCGGAGGCATAGTCACTATAGGTAAGACCGCCTTCCACCCTGGTCTCGAGATTCTTCAACGCAGCAACCGCCTCTTTCTCTGATTGTGCCAGTGACAGTGAGGGTACACAAACCAGGAGGAGCGCTAAAAAAAAGAACCATTTCTTCGTGCGTGCCACCTCAACCTCCTCGCGAGAATAACCGGTCATCCCTATGCATCGATACACAACTCAGCTTATTTCAATAATAGCAGATTCGAACCTGTCCTGGATCACGATTCAGCAATGGACCGGCGGTCAGGCAGATTCCAGGCCGGGGGAGGAAGAACAATTTATTTGACGTCCAGCAGCGGTGAACAGATCAAAAGGGGAGAGAACCGTGCAAGTCTCTCCCCTTTTTTGATCCTGGGAGTCTCTGAAGAGTATTTTCTGCCTGGTGATTGAGGGATATTCGCTGCCTTTCATTGCAGTGAAACTTATCGGTGGAAGCAAAAACAGTTCAGCACGAAATCATAGACACTCCAAAGAAATCCGGGGTATCGACAGCACGGCGGGAATAAGGTATCCTAATGCAATAATGGATATTCATCATATCAGGGTATTTGCATCGGTTTATAAGCATAAGAGCTTTTCTAAAGCCGCTGAAGAACTTCATCTTACACAACCCACTGTGAGCGATCACGTCAAGGCGCTCGAGGAAGAGCTCAAATGCCGACTCTTCGACAGACTAAGCAGAAAGGTCATCCCGACCAGAGAGGCTGCGGTTCTCATAGGCAGGGCGCAGGCGATTATAGAGAAGGTGGAAGGTTTTAAGGATGTTCTCGGAGAGTTCAGAAAAGACCTTTCCGGACATCTGGTTGTTGGAGCAAGCACGATCCCCGGCACCTATATTCTTCCCTGTCTTACGGCATCCTTCAGGCGGAAATACCCGTCCGTCCTCTTTGAGATAGTGGTTTCCGATTCGCGAGCGATTATCGACAAGGTTGCCGGGGATGAACTCCTGATCGGCATCGTCGGCGCCAGGCTGGAATCAAGGCAGGTGGATTACAAGCCTTTCCTTGACGATGAGCTAATAGCCGTTGCGCCAAACTCTTTTGAAATGCGAAAAAACATGGGAATTAGGGATATTGCAGAATTACCCATAGTCATGCGCGAACAAGGTTCAGGCACAAGGAGGGAGTTTGAGAAGATACTCGAAAAAGAGGGTATCGATTTTCAGCATCTCAATATTGTCGCGTTATTCGGCTCGACTGATGCCGTCAAGCAGGCCGTCAAAGAAGGGATGGGCATCTCGGTAATTTCACGCAGGGCCGTGAAAGATGAACTGAAATGCGGCATGCTCAAGGAGATAAGGATTAAGGATGCTGATATGAAGCGGCAGTTTTATATCATTAACCACCGAAAACGAACCCTTCCCCATTTATGCAAAATGTTTGCTGATTATCTGCTCGCGGGCTGCTAAAAAACACTCACGCATAACACCTCTATTCCCCTGATTCATCACCTGCAGCCACCTCAGATCATGCCTATACCTGCACAGTTATAAATAGTTATTGTCTATTTGTACTATAGCTTTACTATATTTTATTCTAACGTTAACAATTATGAAGGAATCGAATAGAGATTTGAAATACATGGACCACACCTGAACGGGGGGTAAGGGGTATGAACAAAGGAGAAATTATGTCACCAACGCAGTTTGAGATCAAGAGCTATCCCGACATGTGGGAAAGTCTCGGTATGAATGTGGAGCGCTTTGAAAAGATGCGTTGTGTTTTGGGCGACGTATATCAGACCACGTTTCTTGCTCAGGAGGACCGTCCGCAACGGATGGATTACTTCAACTGGATTATATCCGAAATTCACGGAGGCCGGATCAGGGAAATTCTCGATGCGAAAAAAGAGGGGCGTCCGGTTGTCGGCACCTTCTGTGTGTATGTGCCTGAAGAGCTCGTGCTTGCGGCAAATGGAATATGTATCGGGCTCTGTGGCGGCTCGCAGGGGCCGGTGCCGGATGCAGAAAAGACCCTGCCAAGGAACATCTGCCCAATGGTCAAGTCCGCCTATGGGTTCAAGGTCGCAAAAGTCTGCCCTTATTTTCAGTCTGTTGATTTCGTCTACGGTGAGACTACCTGTGATGCCAAGAAAAAGACCTGGGAACTTCTTAACAGGGAAGTCCCGACCTATGTAATGGAGATACCCCAGATGAAGAGGGAAAGGGACAAGACCCTCTGGCTTGAGGAAGTGCAGGACTTTAAGGCCCAGATGGAGAATGTGACTGGCAAGACAATAACTACCGAAGCTGTTACCGGGGCAATAAAGACCATGAACAACAAAAGAAAGGCTCTTCAGCGGCTGAACAGACTCCAACATCATAACCCGTCACCCATAAGCGGGAAGGATGTGCTTCTTATCGAGCAGATCGCATTTTACGATGATCCCGTGCGGTTTGCAGAAAAGGTGAATCTGCTTTGTGATGAGCTGGACGAAAGAGTCAAAAAAGGCATATCCGTTGCTCCTAGCACAGCGCCGAGAGTCCTGATTTCAGGGACGCCAATGGCGATGCCGAACTGGAAGGCGCACAACCTCGTCGAAAAGGCAGGCGGCGTTGTCGTAAATGACGAAAGCTGCATCGGCACCCGCTATTTCAAAGACCTTATGGATGAGAATATGACAGACCTTGACAGTCAGCTCAGGGCCCTGACTGACCGCTATATGAAGATCGACTGTTCCTGCTTTACACCAAATGACGATCGGGTTGACCAGGTCCTGAAGGAATATAGTGATTCCGGAGCTCAGGGGATTCTGCATTACTCTCTCCAGTTCTGCCATACCTACAACATCGAGGCGATCAAGATAAAAGAGGCCTGCGAAAAAGAGGGAATACCCTTTCTCGCTATTGAATCGGACTACTCGCCCGAAGACATCGGCCAGATGCAGACAAGGATAGAGGCGTTCCTCGAGCAGATAAAGGGCCTGAGGAAATAAGGTAATCTCATGGTAGTTGGAATTGATCTCGGATCAAGGACAATCAAGGTGGCTGCTGTTGAAGGCGGCCGCCTTGTTGCTCTTCAGATAGCTGAGAGCGGATATGATCCTCACCGCCAGTCCCTTGAAATGATAAAGGAATATCACCCGGCAAGGATTATTGCGACTGGATATGGCAGGCATCTCGCCAAGAGACATTTTGCCGATGAAGTAATTACCGAGATAAAGGCGCATGCACTGGGAGCCAGGCACTTCTTCCCTGAATGCAGGACCATTGTTGATGTCGGCGGACAGGACACCAAGGTCATAGCGCTTGACGAAAGCGGCAGGGTGCTTAATTTTCAGATGAATGACAAATGCGCAGCAGGCACAGGCAGGTTCCTTGAAATTATGGCCTCATCTCTTGGGTATGGCCTTTCCGAGTTCGGTGCAGAAGCGCTGAACGGCAAGGGAGACGTCAGGATCAGCAACATGTGTACCGTCTTTGCCGAGTCAGAGGTTATCTCTCTCAAAAACCATGGAACACTTCCTGCTGACATTGCAAGGGCAGTGCATCTATCGGTAATTGAAAGGTTAATCGCTATGCTTGCGCGGGTTGGTTACGGAGATACCATAGTCTTTACAGGAGGAGTAGCAAAAAATCCGGCTGCTGTGAATCTCCTGCAAGAGAGACTGGATATAAGGATACTGGTCCCGGAGCCTCCGGATATTGTCGGTGCCCTTGGCGCTGCGCTGCATGGGGAAGCAAACTCTGCATCCGGGATTACTTCTGCGGGGGGGTGAAAACAAGAAAAATTATCTCAGGACTTTATTGTAAATCTCAAAACTTTATTTGTCCTATTCAATTTTTGTCCAGACAAAATAAAGATGTATACCGGCATTTCCTATAAAATCGATTGGTTAGCTCTATGTCATATGCGCTATAAACAACGTATGGCCTTTTCAAATACTATTATCCTGCAATCCATGTGCCCAAAGCTCATCGCTGAGAATAAAGCAGAATCAGGTTAACAATGTATATCAGGACGATCGTGATCGAATCCCATGCGAGGAACAATTTCTTTTTTTCAGCGCGATACGTCAGCCCGATGACGGCGATTGCCGTCATTGCGATCGCGAAGATTGCTGAAAGGATATGCGCATTCTTCACCGACGACAGCAGTGGTCCCTGTGTATAGAATATATCGTCAATTGCAAGGATGAAGACATTGAATATATTGCTTCCAAAAAGGTTGCCGATAGCGAGGTCCACCGCATCTATCCTTACGGCAGCAACAGAGACGACTACCTCAGGAAGAGATGTGGAGACGGCTATAAAGAAAGTCCCGACAAAGGTCTGTCCCAGACCGGTCGATTCCGCGATGCCTGTGCCTATATATGGCAGAAGTATGGCGGCAAGGATGACAGCCGCAGCGTTCATGGCATAGCGAAGAAAAGCGGTACGTGTCGTGATGTCATTATATTTCATATCCGCCGCGATCTCCTGGATGAAGGCTGCCAGCTGTTTTTTTTCATAGAAATATACCAGCCTCATGGCAACCAGGTATACCAGAATAAAAAACACGCTGTATGAACCGATCCAGCCCAGGGAGAAAAAGCCGTCGTTTACAAAAATGCCGGCGGCGGTGATACTAAGGAGCAGGATTCCGAAACCGGCTGACAACACATGCCCTTGATGTGCCTTGGCGGATATAGGCATCGGACGGTAGATAGCATCGAGGAAGGCCAGGATGAGCATATTGAAGACACAGCTGCCGAGGACATCTCCCGCTGCAATGTCGGGTGCACCTGCATACGTAACAGATCCGATGCCGGTCACAAGTTCGGGGAGGGAAGTAACCGACGCCATAAGGACCGCTCCGATCCAGGCTCTTCCCAGGCCTGTCTTTTCGGCTATGACATCGCCGTACCTGGAGAGTCTTGTCCCCGAATAGACGATCAGCGCCGTACAAGCGATAAACCCAAGCCACAGAATCATATCGCCGAACGTGGCTACAGCATCCTCAGTGTCTTACTCTTACTACTCGCCCGGACTCGCAGCCGCATTTTTTTGCTGTTACAAATGATTGATCTCATCTTCTTTTTCCTCTTCCCCGAACTTCCTCCTGAGATATTCCCTGGCAATGTCCTTGCCCCCAAGCCCGAAGGCCAGGGAGATCGCAAAAACCAGTCCGCCGAATGCGATCGCGAAGGCGATGATGATGGTGCCGCTTCCGATTCCGAGCTGTTCGAGAGCCATTGTCGCGGAAAGGAATATAAGCGTTAGCTTGACAGTCTTGCCGACGAGACCGGAATATCTGATACCGGTATTGACCGACGCAATCAGGGCAGTCCGGCCGAAGAAATTTGCCAACACGTAGCCGAGAGCCACTATCACCAGGGCAACGAAGATGTTCGGCAAATAGAAGAGGAGCCGCTCGAGCAGCCTTCCGACCACCGGGAGGTCAAGGGCGCGCATCGATATGCCAGTAAAGATTACGATGATAACGCCCCCGATAATCTTTGAAATCAGTACCGCAGGAGAATCCTCAACCCCGCCCCTTTTCAGCAGTTCGGCAGTGCCGGTCCTGGACAGAAAACCGTCCAGACCGATAGTTCTGAACAGTCGCTGAAATATCCACTTTGTTACAATCGCCAGCACGAGACCAACAAGCAGGATCAGCATTGCCGAAAGCAAAGCCGGCATAAAATTGAAGACCCTCTCGAAGAGATCATCCAGCGGTCCGATCAGCAATCTCTGTATGATGTTCATGACAAATCTCCTTTTCCTATCTCCAGTTGTTTATGAGAAAAGCCTTCCTGTCCTCGTATATGGTGCACAGTTTTTCGATTTTTTTTTCGACATCTTCAGCATCACTTTCCCAGTTCTCCTTCACAAACGATGCAGTCCGTCCTATGTAGAGGGGGGTAAGAGATTTTAAAAGATGTTCCCGGTTCATTACCCTGTTGTGGCAGCCTACGGCAAAGGCGTAAATGATATCCACCCATATTTCGTCAGGAATGCGAAAGTCACTCGGACCGGCCTCCGACACCTGCTTCAGGAATTTCAGAATATCTGACGGGAGAACCTTCTCCCATATCCCGGATAACTCCCTGACCCCAAGTTTGAACCGCTCGATCATCCTGTCGAGATTTACCGAGACAGGCTCAAGTCCTACCGCATACTCGAAACCAAAGACCCGCACCGGCGCAGACGACGGGACCCTGCTCCACACATCGTGGTAGTCCTCGAGGAGATCGAAGGTCGAGGCTACCACCTGGTAAAGCATTGCGCTCAGGTCGGCCCCCGGGTCCTTTGCATCGTGGATCTTTGCCCCAAGAAACGACTGGCAGATATTGAACCCGTTGGCGATAGCAGTCGTCGTCATCCAGATATCTATGCCGAACCGGGCAACGTCCGTCTCCCAGACATCCTTGCCCAGATAAAACCGTGCCAGTTCGCCTGAAAATCCGAAGTCGCCCCCGATTGGTTGCCTGACCCTCTTTCCGTAAAGCGCCCTGGTCAGAGGATAGACGACGCTGTTAGTTATCGTCCCATCGAATTTATGCCGGTGGTATAATGGCGCCACATAGTCGTACTTATGATCGATTACCGGTTTCAGAAGAAGTTCAATCCATTCAGGCGTAATACTCCTCAGATCAGAGTCGACTACCGCACAAGCCTTTGCCTTGAGCAATACCGCAATCTCGAATATCATCCTGAAGGCGCTTCCCTTGCCGGGAATACCACGGTACGGAGTTGCGACCTTCGTAAAGGAGCCGATCCTGTGCTGCAGAAGGACAGATTCAAGATCGCTGATTGTTGCTTCCTGAACTGCCTCCATAGTCCCGTCAGTAGAACCACCGTCGGAATTTACAAGAACCGCTTTTTTCTCGGGAAAATACTTCTGCAGACCGGCATAGACCGCCCTGACAACATGTCCGATCGTTCGCGCATTGTTGTAGCTGGGTATGCCGACGAGGATATCGGCTTCCCCCATCTCCGCGATTCTCTGACCCAGTCCCGGGTCGATCACCCTGTTATTCCCCGTCTGTTGCCGTACCGATACACTCGGCAAGAGCAACCGGAAACGTCCTGAAAAGAGCCGAGGCAGGCAGCACCGTGGCCCCTTCATGAGGGACAGCAGTGATGATTTCATCGGTAAATACGTTCCTGAACCGCATTCCTCCTGAGGCAAAGGGCACTATAACCGCGGTATCGCCCCATGCGTCCGGACCGAGCGGGAGACTGTCTTTTCCTCTGAGCAATCTCGCCAGAAGGCGAGGAACCGCAACAACAATACGTCTTCCCCCCATTCCCCGTTCAAATGCACATATATTTTCAAACCCGGCTCCCATGGTCTCAAGCGGGACGTACTCTCCCTGTTCGAAGAGTCTTCGCATGGAACGCCTCAATGCCAGGGCCTTCCAGATAACGTACATCTTTATCCTGCCGTCTTTCCTTTCTTCAAGGACCTTTTTCGCAAGGCCCGCAGGTCCAAGAGATGACTCCCCCTGCTTCAGTTGCTCCATGCAATGGCTCCTTTCCTTAAAATCTACCGGCCACCTATTATCCGGGTCCACAAGATTCAGATCCCAAAGCTCGGTCCCCTGGTAAAAATCGGGAACTCCCGGGGAAGTGATCTTCAGCAGTGTCTGGGAAAAAGAGTTATAGATACCGAATTCAGCCACTTCTCCCGCAAAGGGCACAAAATCAGCAAGAAATGCATTCCTTGCCGGACGGGACAGGACGGACCTGATAAACAGGTCGAGTCCTTCTTCATATGAACTGTCAGGATTTATCCAGCTGGAATTGACTTTTGCCTCCCGAACAGCTTTAAGCATATACCGGCTGATTCTCTCCGTGAAGGTCCCCCTCGGGTCATCGAGCCGCTCATGAAAAGGCCAGGCGCCCACGAGAGTCTGGTAGAGCAGGTACTCCTCGTTTTTGTCAGGGACTCTCCTGCCATCGATTACCGCCTTCTTCTTATAATTGATGCGGTGCCACGAATGTACGTGGTCCCTCCAGCGCTCAGGCATTTCCGAGAGCACGTTGAGACGGGCCCTGAGATCCTCTCCTCTCTTGGTATCATGAGTCGCTGTAGTGATGAGGGCATGTGGCCAGAACTTCAGCCTCTCTATATTCTGGCCGTGGAAGGTCTCGATCGGAGTTCCGAACCTGTCAGGTGCTCCTCCGACCTCGTTAAGGGAAGTGAACCGGTTGTATGTATAAAATGCGGTATCTTCGATACCCTTCGCCATTATCGGCCCTGTGAGCTGCTGAAACCGCATCACGAAATTCAACCAGTCGGCC
The DNA here is from genome assembly GCA_021814475.1 of Nitrospirota bacterium. Lineage (GTDB taxonomy): Bacteria > Nitrospirota > Thermodesulfovibrionia > Thermodesulfovibrionales > UBA6898 > PALSA-1316. The sequence continues at coordinate 10,533 of JAKAIE010000050.1, read as the reverse complement.
TTCTCCTTTTCTCCGAAAGTCTGCGGAAATTTCAACAGCAGGACATCGCGGAGATAATCGAATATAGACCCACTGATTGCCGGATTCTTTTTCTTTGCCTTTGCAACAGCAATTTCAATATATTTCCTGTCACGGTCCAGCACAACCGCCGAGCTGGTATAAGTCCTGTAAACCGGGAAATATGCGATAACATCGACTAAGGAATTCAGGAGGCTGTTTAGGGTAAAGTCTCTTGTATGTCGATCTCTTTCGGCAAACTGCTGAAGGTAGTGCGCGAGCATCGTAATCTCGCTCGACATCGCAACCTGCATAATAAGCTTTTTCTTTTCATGGGCTATATCCTGGAACCTGATATTCTGCCTGGTGATGCGGGTATATATATCGTCGAACGCCTTTTCCGCGTTCATATCTATAAATATACCGTTGACCGAATTCAGAAAGACATATCCAGTGGTGCTGTATGCCGGCCAGTCTTCGGGCATCCGCTCACCTTTGGTCAGTATCTTCTCCGCTACGATGTAGAAAGGTTTCAGAATCTCAACTTCTGTTTCCATCTGTCTGTAACGCTGCCGCAACTCCCTGTCGCCGCCAGGTGTCACTCCGTCCTCACCCAAAGGGTCGTATATCTTCCTGATCAGGTCCTCGGGCAGTCCTCTGATAACTCCATTTGAGTGTGATCGCATGACACTCAGAAATGCATCGCGCTGAAGCCATCTCAGATACCCGGCCGGATCAGCGAGTCCGTCAGCATGGTCGACCCTGAGCCCCGTTACGCTCCCCTCTCCGATGAGCTTGAAGAGCAGCTCATGGGTCTTCCTAAAAACAGCGGGATCCTCCATCCTGACTGCGGCGAGGTCGTTGATGTCAAAGAACCTCCGATAGTTTATCTCTTCAGCGGCGACGCGCCAAAATGCGAGGCGGTAGACCTGCTCACTGAGGAGCCTGTCGAGGTCATCGAAACTCCGGGGGTCCCCCTGCCTGCCGTTAAAACCGGCTACAACTGCGTCAATGTGGTTGCGTATCGCCGGTTCATTCGCATAGAGACGGTGCAGCCTCGCCTGAATTACCTCTTTTTCCCTGTACCTCTCCTGCACCTTCCTGCTTTCTTTTACAAGAGGCGAGGGAAGATGGTTCAGCGCCGTAATGATGCTGAGATATTCGGACATCACCTGGCTGTCTTCGGAGATATGCTCACGAAGGGTGTCCAGATTCGTCCTGAGGATAATCGTATATGTCCTGGGTCTGACCGGAAATGAACGATCATAATACCTGACAGCGAAAGACCCATCAATGTACGATAGCAGGAGTTCTCCCTTTTCGAGCACCTTGCCGTATTGGTCCCCCAGAGTGGGCAGCAGAACCTTGTTCTTTAATTCAGCCTTTACCGGCTCCCAGACGATGTCAAAGACATCTGCATATACCGAACCGGGACCATTCTCCAGGACATCTCTCCACCACCTGTTCAGGTCGCTCGCTATGCACATATGGTTAGGAACGATATCGAGGATCTGCCCCATCGAATGCGTCCGCAACTTGTTCACGAACGATTTGAACCCCTCTTCCCCGCCCAGTTCGTCGTTTATGGAATTGTAGTCAACGATATCGTAGCCGTGAAGGCTCCCTTCTCTGGAGGCAAAACAGGGTGATGAGTAGACGTCGGTTATCCCTAGCTCGGCAAGATACGGAACAATCAACTCCGCGTCCCGGAAAGTGAATCCCTCATTGTACTGAATCCGGTAGGCCGAGACAGGAATGCGGGTATCTATTCCGGCCAGGCTTTCCTCGACACTATTCATTAAAACACCTCGATCCTTCTGCTGTAGACTACCGCGCTCATCGCTTCTACCGGAATCTCGAACGGCCGGTCCGAAACACGAAAGGATGGGGGCGCGCTGCCAATGCGCCCACCCCATTCCGGCGAGGCCGAATCGAGGACCAGCTTCCATTCTCCACCTGGAATTTCGGCCGCGTATTTGTGGCCGCATTCGTCGAAGTTGAAAACGCATATGCTCATTTCATCTGCACGACTCCTAAGAAGGGCAATCAGTCTCCCACCTGCTGAACTGTAGGTATCGCATTCCACGCCGCCCGCTGCCGACAACGACAGTTCCCGCTTTCTAATGGTAATCAGCTCCCGGTAATAATGGTGGAGCAATGCATGCCCTTTGGTCCTGTAGAGTTCCGGAGACAACTTTGATTTAAGAAATGTGGCCTCGGCCTGCGGGTCTGCAATTTCGCTGGTCCATCCAAATGATGCGAACTCTTTCTTCCGTCCGTCTCTAACCGCCTCGACAAGTTCGGGATCGGAGTGGCTTACGAAGTAGAGAAACGGTGCAACTTCGCCATACTCTTCTCCCATAAATATTAACGGAAGAAAAGGCGCCAGGATAACAGCAGCAGCGGCAAGCCTCAGTTTTTCGGGTGTAACACTCACGCTCAGCCGGTCCCCGAGCGCGCGGTTTCCGACCTGGTCGTGGTTCTGGGAAAAGACGACGAAACGTGATCCAGGCAGACCTTTTGAAGAGTTGCCATGCCTCCTGTTGCGGTAGGCAGAATGCTGTCCGGAATATACAAATCCCTCGGCATAGGCCTTTTCCAGTTGTCCAGAGTCATTGAAGTCCGCATAGTACCCGCTTCGCTCCCCGGTGAGAAGCACATGAAGGCAATGGTGAAAGTCGTCGTTCCATTGAGCATCAAGACCATATCCTCCGCCATTCACCGGAGTGATGATGCGCGCGTCGTTAAGGTCGCTCTCGGCAATGACATAAATGTGTCTGCCAAGTTTATCTGCGAAAGAATGGACAGACTCGGCGATCTCTGACAGTATATGTCGTGCGCTAAAATCGAAGGTCCCGTGTACCGCATCTAGCCGTAGGCCATCGATGTGGAACTCTTCAGCCCAGTAGACAGCATTGTTCACAAAGTAATTTCTTACCTCGTCAGACCAGGAACCGTCAAAATTCACCGCAGCCCCCCACGGAGTGTGATAACGGTCTGTAAAATAGGGACCGAATTCTGACAGGTAGTTGCCCTCCGGGCCAAGGTGGTTATACACTACGTCGAGGATCACTGCCAGGCCCTTGCTGTGGCATGCATTCACGAGGGTTTTCAGCCCCTCCGGGCCGCCGTAGGAGTTCTGAGGGGCATATGGATAAACTCCATCGTACCCCCAGTTCCTGCTGCCTGGGAACTGAGCCACAGGCATCAGCTCGAGCGTATTCACTCCAAGATCTAGAAGATAATCGAGCCTGTGGATAAGCGACCGGAACGTGCCCTCTGGCGTCGCCGAACCCACATGCAATTCATATATGATCATCTCTTCCAACGGAAGGCCTCTCCACCATTCGTCTGTCCACCTGAACGACAAAGGATTAACCACCGCGGATGGGCCATGGACCCCGCCAGGCTGAAACCGGGAAGCCGGGTCAGGCCGAACATTACCATTGCCGTCAAGCATGTAGTGATAACGAGTCCCCGGAACGATTTCTGTAGCGGCAGCGAACCAGTATCCGAACGCTCTCTTTTCCATCGGAATCCTATGTCCCGTCTCAGGGAATACTACACTCATGGAATGGCGGAATGGAGCCCAGACACGAAAATCACAGAGACCGCCGCCCTTGTATCGGGCACCCGGCAGTATTATGTGGTCGCGATCATTCACCAGACTTCAGGACCTCCCTGTTATAGGCGTCTATCAGGTCTTTCCTCCTAATCATAGCGATAACTTTTCTGGGATCGTTCTCCGAGACAACAGGAATCTCCTCAATATCCTTGCGCGAAAAGGCGTTCATCGCGGCATTCAGATCCTGGTGTTGTCGGAGCACTATCACTTTTTCGGTCGCAACCTCACCCGCAGTAACCACATTCTTGACCTCCTCCTCAAAGAGGGCCGGCCTTACGTCCTGCACAGAAACAATCCCGATCATCTCACCCGATTCGCCAATTACCGGAAAGTAGAATCTGTCTTTGCGTATCATCAGGTCTATGAGGTCCTTAAGGAGCATATCCTCCGGCACAGCAGTGAAATTACGGTCCATAAGTTCCCCGACAGATATCCTGCTCATGATCGAGACCTCGCGGCCGGAGTGGATGCTGATTCCCCTCTTTGTCAAATCGACTGTATCGATCGAATCGGGGTAGAGTTTCCTGGCGACCAGAGTGCCGATTATCGCCGAGAACATCAGTGGAATGATGATCTTGTAGTTACCAGTCATCTCGAAGAGGAGGAAGATGCCGGTCAGAGGGGCGTGAGTTGCCGCTGCGAGAAAAGCGCCGATCCCAACCGTAGCATATGCCTCGGGGCTTGCCGTCTGGGACGGAAAAAGGTAATGCACAAGATGTCCAAAGCTCCCTCCGGCCATTGCGCCGATGAAGAGCGCAGGAGCAAAAACCCCGCCAGCCCCACCTGAGCCGAGTGTTACCGATGTTGCAATCACTTTGAAGAAGACAAGCAATATGATTATCGGAAAGATGATCCGACCAGCCAGAGCCTCTTCGATGAAGTTATAGCCGTTGCCCATGATCTGCGGAAGAAAGATGCCGATGGCGCCGACAATGAAGGCACCCAAAACAGGCTTGAGTTGGGGGTGCAGGCGGAAGGCATCAAATTCGTCTTTGATTCTGTGAAATATCCTTATATAGAATACCGCCAGGATACCGATAAGCACCCCGAAGACGATATAGAACGGTATTTCAAGAGGGCTTCTCAGGTTATACTGAGGCACAGAGAATGCGGGGCTCTCGCCGTAGAATCCTCTGGACACTACCGTAGCGATACCGGAAGATACGACGATAGCCGAAAACGAGGAAAGCTCGTAGTTGCCCAGAAGCACGATCTCGATCGCAAACATGATCCCTGCGATTGGCGCGTTAAAGGTAGCGGCGATCGCACCGGCAGCACCGGATGCTATCAGGAGTTTCATCCTGTTTTCCGAAGCGTCCATGAACTGCCCGATCAAGGAACCCACTGTTCCGCCGATAAAGGCGATCGGGCCTTCGACGCCTGCCGACCCTCCCGCCCCTATTGTGAGGGCAGGCCCCAGCGTCTTTATGAAGATGTTCCTGGCCTTGATAACGCCCCCCCTGATGTTTACGATCTCAAGAAACTTGGAAAAGCCGTAGCCGTTGACCTCGCCGGGGAAAAGGAGGGAAAGCGGGATCAGCAGAAAGGCCCCGGCCATCGGCAGGAGGGGCAGGAATACCTTATAATAGCCTCCCGCGCCGATATGGAGCAGACTGGTACCACCCTCAAATATGATTTCGTGAGAGAAATTCATCACAGTTCTGAAAAGCACATTTACCGCACCTGCAAGCAGCCCGATAATAAATGCCATAATAATAATTAACGGCTGATCACCGATATTGATGGCAGACAGATACTGCCTCAGCTTACTGAGTTGTCTTCCAGTTCCGTTCGTATCCTTTACAAGCAATCCTGTTCCTCCCCGCTTACAGCTGCCCTTCTTCTGTTTCGCGCTATTCACAATTTCAGAAGCGTGCTGCCAGGATGCTCCAGTGAATACCAGAGAGACAGATAATCCCTCGCCTGGCGGGTAATCAGAAAATTGTTCCTGACATACTTCCGCCCAGCTTCTCCCATCCTGGATGCCATGTCAGGATTATTCAGGCACTGTCGTATCCTGAAGGCTGCACCTTCAATTGAATGAACGAGAAATCCGGTAGCCCCGTGCAGGATCTGGAGCGGGATGCCGCCGACTGCCCCTCCAATAACGGGTTTCCCCTTCCACATGGCCTCCGAGACAGTAAGACCGAAACCTTCTTTCAAAGACTTCTGAAGAACCACTGTTGCCGCACGCTGCAGGGCGTTGATATCCCTGTCGCTGAACGGCGGCAACAGCAGTACATATACATCCGGGTCGTCCGCAGCATACTCCATCACTTCCTTCAGCACCGCTTCGCCCTCGGGATCATCCGTTGCACGGCTTCCTGCGAGGACAAGTTGACAGTCATTGTATTTCCGGACCATCCGGAAGGCCCTGATCACACCAACCGGATCTTTGAACCTGTCAAACCTGGATACCTGAAGTATGATCGGTCTTTCCGGCGAGATAGCGAACTTCTGGAGCGCATACGAAACATCATCTTTTCCCAGTTCCATATTTTTCTCGCTCAGGGGGTCAATCGAAGGAGGAATGATAAACTCCTCGGTGCCCATGGCACGGGCAAAACCGGCGACGGAGAAGACTGCAGCATCATAGCGTTCGCAATGGCGTCTCAGCGAATTCCATACCTCCGGCATAGGGTCTGAAACATCAATGTGGCATCTCCATATCCATCTTCCGTCTTTCCTGAAATCGATAAGAGGTGCCGGCTGGGGGTCGTGAATAAGAACCGCATCCGCGTCCAGATCAAGCCTCTCACTGTTTCTCCGGTTCACCTCGTAATGATATTCCCACATCTCCCTGCTTATCTGCTCGCGGTTCCCCTGAAGCGCATTATGGATCTTCTTTGTTATATCGAAGAACCTCTCGTCTCCCTCGATAACTTCCCACCGCGCCTCGATGCCCAGTTCCTTCATGATCGGGATCATCCGCTGCAGTATTTCGGCAACACCACCTCCTGCGCGAGTTGAATTTATGTGAAGAAATGACCTGCCCTTCAGCTTATCTCCGAGCCTCTGCAGCAGCTGGAGGTCTCCCCTTGGAGCTATACCGCTGTATTCCCGCATCATGACAACACCTCTTCGATATCCTGGCGCACTACTGCATCGACCTCCTCGATGATATGCTGCCGCACGCCCTCTATGCTGTGCATCAGAGGATCGATACACCTTATCCTGTCTGCCAGATCCTTTTTTCCAATGACATCGGAGATCCACGCCGAAAAATCGTCGACCCCCTTCCCAAGGCGCATCCGCGCCTCGTAGAAGTGGTAATAGATCGAACCTACCTCGAGGTGTTTTATCGCCATGAGAAACTCTGCGAGGTTTCTGGAGGAGAAACCGGCCGGAAAGACAAACGTGATAGTCTGGTTGAAATGAAAGTCGTCGCCCCGCATCGCATCGCGCGGTTCCGGAAAATTGGAGAGATAATCATCGACAACCCTCAGTAACTCCTGTCTTAGATCGCCTATATTGCTGAAATCATACGGATCGATATTCGACAGGTGCTCGGCCAGGACTCTCTCTTCGAGACTCTCGCCTGCCCATTGCGCAAAGTCATTGGTGTATTCGAGGGCATGCCCCTTGAGAAAATACTGGTATGTGTGATGATAGATGGAGTCATCACCAATCTCCTCGATAAGGTCACGAAGCTCCCTGAGATTACGGGCTTTCTTGCCTGTCGCCTTCAGAATACTTGCGCATAGCTGAAATTCGAAAACCTGGATCATTTCTATCCCTCCTCATTTCTGATATGGATAGTCTGCTGTGGATAAGGTATCTCGATACCCTCTTCCCTGAAGCGTCGCAATATCAGCTTTCTGATCTCATGTTGCACCAGATACTGGCCCACGAACTCCTGCACCTGACAGATAAGCGTAAAATCCAGGGAACTCGCTCCGAAACCCGGAATAAATCTCACAAAAGGCTCCGGGTCCCCGAGCAGCCCAGGGACCTTACCAACAGCCTTTTTCGCCTCTTCGACCAAAATGCGCTCTATCATGTCAGGGTCGGTTGAATAGCTGACTGAAACCGGAATCGACAGTGACATGTTCCTGTCGGGGAGATAGTAGTTGGTTACTATACTCTGAGATAGTTTGCTGTTTGGTATTATAACCATGTTGTTAGGCAGCATTCTGATCCTCGTAGTCCTCCATGTGATATCCGAGACATATCCTTCCTGACCGTTTTCGAGCCTGACGAAATCGCCCACCCGAATGGACTTTTCAACAAGAATATGTATTCCAGCAAACAGGTTTGCGAGAGTGTCCTGCAGGGCGAGAGCCACCGCGAGTCCTCCGACGCCCAGAGCAGTGATAATCGGAGTTATCGATATGCCCAGGACACTCAGGATTATCAAAATTCCAATGACGATTATCGTGCCTTTGAGTATGCCGTAGGCAAGCCCTGTCGAAGGAAATGGCAAATTGGAACTTTGTATGTAATTCCTGAATATGCTCCCGGCCAGGTTGGCCGAGGCGATTGTTATCGAGAATATCACCAGGATATGTATAATCTTGATGATATAGCGGGCATACTTCGGGGGCAATTCCGACATGCCGATGGCCATGTACAGCCCAAGTGCAAGAACCCAGTAGAGCGAGGGCGTCTTTACCGCATCCACGACCAGGTCGTCAAGACGCAACTCTGTCTTTGCTGCCCATCTCTGCAGCAGCCTGAAGGATACCCCGCGGACAAGAAGCAGAGCCGTTACCGAAACCGCAAATATTATCGCCGGGGATAACAAATGATCAAAACCCTTTATCATATTCACCCTTCTGCATTAAAGTTCCACTCAGTCGGCCGAAATTGCGAACCTACCTGTTGTCCTCCTCAACCGCCGTTCGTATCTTCATCAGGATGTCGGGTATCGCTGATGTCACCCTGTCCCAGCTCGATATCAAAGGAACCCCAAGCGGGTCTTCCATGATGATCCCGGCAGCCTCCTTTATGGCGTGGGTGAAGGTGTCAACAGCCAGACTCTCCTGATGGCGGTCGAAGTAGAGTCCGTTTATGGCAGCGTCGTCCTCGAATCTCTTGAGCATGTCCTGCGCAGTTCGTACATAGGTGGCGATCAGCGTCCTGAACAGTCCGCTCGAAAATATGATGCCCTCGGAGGCGAGAGTCCTGAAGATGGACTTGCTGATATCGACGCACATCTTGTGCAGGCCCTTTGATGCATCGCCCGGCGAGAGCTCCTGGTGCTTGTGTTCGTAATTTTCGGCGATATCCACCTGGCAGACCCTTCGGAGGGAAGTATTCCGGTATATTTCTGCCAGCACGCCTACCTCGAGCCCCCAGTCCCCGGGAATTCTGTTGATACGCGCCATGTCGATGTCCATCGAAAATTCGCCCGCGAGAGGGTACCGGAAGCTGTCAAAAAATACCAGAAGCGGGTGATAGCCGATAATCTTCTGGAGAGACCGGATAAGAGGGGTGACGAGCAATCTTGTCGCCCGACCGTGGAGCCTGTCAGTTACGCGAGTATAAAACCCCTTGCAGAAATCGTAATCCAGATTGGGGTTCGCCACCGGATAACAGAGCCTGGAAAGGAGTTCCTTCCCGTAGCTGAGGATATCGCAGTCATGCAGCGCTATGACATGGAATTCCTGTCTGGACAGGATGTAGCCGTATGCCATCCAGGCAGACCTGCCTTTTCCAGGCTCCCCGATCGGAAGACCTTCGGCCTCAATCGACCTGTATATGTCGCCTAACGACGGCCCTGAATTCCATATGATGCTCGTCTTTTGCGGCAGTACCGAAAAGAAATCTTTTGCGTATCTGAATTCTTCAGGAGATGTTGGACCAAGGGTCACGACGACTTCTTTGACATATTTGACTGAACTCAGTTCCCTGACTATCCCTTTCAGCGCTTCTCCCTGCAGTTCGCGGTATAACGATGGCAGTACGAGTGCTATCGGCCTCTCCTGGCTGTACCAGCTGAGTTCTGCCTCGAGTTTGTCGATGTTAACGTTCCCTAGCCGATGAAAAGTGGCTACCACACCTGTCTGGTAAAAGTCCGACATTCGATACCTCCCGGCTATACAAAAAGATTACGAGAGTTTCATCACTCTCAATCCCTCCGCAGCAGCGGCCCTGCAAAGGTCTACGTCGGCCGATGAAAAGGCCAGATCCAGGCCTTTGGCCGACTTCTTAACCAGCAGCACGGCCGAAAGATGGATGGCCGCCATCCTGTGCAGGCCATATTTTCTGACCAGCCGGCCTGCCTCTATGTCATCAAAGTCCACAACGGCAAGATGAGCCCAGTCATCTGCAAAAGCGCTTACAACCCGATTATAATCCTTTGTTGAAAAATCGCCACCCTTGTGGCGCGCATCAAGGGCGGCTGCTATTTCGGCGTAGGCCACGCGACAGACGGCCACAATCTCTGCCTCATGAACCCACCTGCGGACCATTTCCGAATCCTCATCCTGAACATACAGCTTGATGAGACTGCTGGGGCCGAGGTACAGGATCATATTCTCTCATCGAGAATGGTCTCTGCCAGCGCCTTCCCCCTCACCTTGATCCCCTCGCCCCCCTTTGGCTTGCCTCCGTCCCACTCCGCCTTGCCTTTGCGGACCATATCCATAATCGCCCGTCGTTCATCAGATACGCGGCTTAAGATCGCGACCTCCACTCCACGGTCGGTGACCAATATCTGCTCGCCCTTCACGACCAGATCAATGTAGCTGCTGAGTTTTGCCTTCAGATCCCTTATGCCGACACTTTTCATGTGACCTCCGTACTAAAGCAAAGTAACTACATTATAGCTGAATGATAGACATTTAGCTAGTTTCTGTTGCGGAAAGATTTAACACGAAAAAAAAGCCTGAACCTTTATAATTGGTAACCCAATATCACCAAGAAGAAAGGAGCAGGCTTTGCGAAAGAAAATATTGGAACAAGAATAC
>JAKAIE010000126.1 GCA_021814475.1 Nitrospirota bacterium | reverse complement strand
TCGCAGACGAGGTCAGGAAACTCGCCGAAAGGACGATAAAGGCAACAGCCGAAATATCCTCCAGGATCGGCGCGGTCCAGACCGAGTCCGAGCAGACAGCGAGGTCCATGGGCGAGTCCACGAAAGGGGTCTCAAAGGCGACAGGCCATATCCAGAACCTGAACAATGTCCTGCAGACGATCGTGGATTCGATCCAGAAGGTGCGGGACGAAGTGACACAGATAGCGACGGCGGTCGAAGAGCAGTCCGCGGCCTCGGAAGAGATCGTCCGGAACATCGAGGCTACCTCCCGAATTTCGAAAGAGATAGAGCAGGAGGCCGAAGGGGTCAGAAGGGAGATGCGCTCCCTGACCGGCATAGGCGAGAGGCTGAAGAAAGACGTCGAGGGTTTCGTCACCGCCTGACCCTGGCGGAACATACAACCGGGCCGGGACCAGGCCGTCCTGTTGCATCCGCCCTTCAAAGGGGTTAAGGTAAAACAGAGGTTCCATGAGCACGATCCGGATAGTCCCCTGCGACCCTGAGGATGTCTATGTGCCGGTCGATCAGTCCATCTTCGTCGACGGCGTCAGGATCCCGTTTGACCTTTACGCAAAAGACAGGAACATCATAAAGTTCCTCTTTTCGAAAAACACGGTATTCTGCGAAATCGCCCGCGAAATCCTCGCCATGCAGTCCCTCACCGAATTCTTCATCAGGGAGCGTGACCTTCCGGCATACAGTGAACTCAGGAGAACTGCGGGTTCCCCCAGGAAGAAGGACGAGCATACCCTCTTCGAAGACTACTCCTACTTCAAGGAGAAGAGCTTCATCCTCAGGCGGGACCTTATCACCTCCGATGTCGCCGCAAGACTGAGGATCGGCATACTGAGGTATCCCAGCTTCGGAGAGATCCCGCTGATGGAGGACCTCACCGGAGAGGCGATCGTCAGGAAGATAAAGGACCTCGAATACGACATCGTGATACCTGTTTCGAAGCTCGACGCCTATGAGTCCTATCTTTCCGGGATCAGGGGGGCGGACCTTTTCGAAGAGCATACGATCATGAGGGAACTCCTGAAGATCAGGGCCTGCAGATTCTTCAGCGATGTTGGTCATGCCGGACACCTCGATGCCCTGAGGGACGAGACCATGAAGATGGCCGACTTCATGATCGACAACAAGCATCTGCTGATCCGGATGACCACCTCCCGCATCTACGACTTCTATCTCTATGTCCATGCCGTCAACGTCATGCTCCTCTCCGTGGTCCTCGGGGCCAACCTCGGCATCCCGCGCCACGAAATTGCGGGCCTCGCCATAGGCGCAATACTGCACGACGTCGGAAAGACCGCGATCCCCAGCAGGCTTATCGACAAGACCGGCGGCTTCTCACAGGAAGAATATGCGATCTACCGGGGTTACGCCCTCAACAGCGTCCAGATCCTCCAGGGCATGAAGAACGTCCCTGAAGAGGCGGTCATGATCGCTATGTTTCATATGGAGAAACTGACCGGCGGCGGGTTCAGGGGGAAAAAGGTCCCTCTTGCCGCCAGGATCGTGGAGCTTGCCAATGCCTACGACACCATGATCTCGGACAAGGCGACCGCCCGGAAGATGAAGGCCTATGAGGCGCTCGCCATTCTCAGGCAGGAGAAAGACACCTACGACCAGACGGTCATGAAGGCCCTGATCGAGATCCTCAGCTAACCACCCCGTCAGCTTTTCAGCTGTCAGCCGGCCCTTTTCATCTTTGCCTTGACAGTGAACGATCGTTCACCTATAATATCTTCATGACACGGAACACCGACAGCTCAGTCCTCAAGGACCGCATCCAGGCGATCGCGGGCTTCTATCACGACAGGGGCAGGATGCCGAGCCTCTCGGAGGTCGGCGAACTGGTGGGGTTCCGCTCGAAAAACGCCAGCCATAAGCTGATCAGCAGACTCGAGGAGATGAATATCCTCGAACGGGACAGCCGGGGCAGGCTGATACCGAAATCGATCGCAGCCCCGGTCAGGGTCCTCGGCACGGTCGAGGCCGGGTTCCCGAGCCCTGCGGAGGAGGAACTGGCAGACAACCTATCTCTCGACGACCTCCTGATCCAGAACCCCCAGGCGACCTTCATGCTGAAGGTCTCGGGAGAATCGATGTCAGGGGCGGGCATCCTGCCGGGTGATATGGTGATCGTCGACCGGGGGCAGCCCCCAAAAAGCGGCGACATCGTGATCGCCGAGGTCGACGGTGAATGGACGATGAAATACCTCGAAAAAAAAGGCGCGGAGGTCACGCTGCTCCCCGCGAACCCTCTCTTCAGTCCGATAAGGCCGAAAAAGGAACTCAAGATCGCAGGAGTCGTGACCGCGGTTATACGGAAATACAAGTAGGGGCTTTCATGAATTGCCCTGCAGACAATTACAAGGAGGAACATGACAATGGTTGACGGATTCATGCTGAAATTTCTCGGTGAGCTTTTTTACCTGATCGTTGGACTCTCTGCACTTTACGGCCTCTGGAACCTTTTCCGCGAATACAGGACGATCAACAAGACGGTGATCAAGACGCATATCACCGCATACGAACTCCAGAAGATGGTCGAGAGCCGTCCGCGGATGTAGGGGCGGTTCGCGAACCGCCCTGCATTGCGGATTTTTCAGAATTCTGATATTCTAATTTCAGAATTCTGAAAAATCCGGAGGTTTGTGATGGAAACGGTTAAGGCGGTAACAACAGAGATAAAATCGCGCGGACAGTTGACGATCCCGAAAAAGATACGGGATGCCAGCCACCTGGAGGAAGGGCAGGAGGTCTCCATTATACCTGTGGGGGATTCGGTCATCATTACTCCGAGGAGGCTTGACCTCAATGAAGCGAGGAGGCAGCTTCGGAGGATCATGAAGGCATCAGGCCTCTCAGAAAAGGATCTTCTGAAAGGGCTTGCAGAGGAGAGGGACCTGCTCTACAAAGAGACCTATGGCAAAAAAGGTCGTTAAGGTCTTCCTTGACTCTAATGTCATACTCTCGGGTCTCTTCTCTGATAAAGGGTCGCCCCGCATTATCCTGGACATTCTGAGCCTTGGACTCCCGATACTCTCCTGCGCAACAGGGGAGTTCAACATCATCGAGATCGAACGGAACCTCAAAAAGAAGATGCCGGATGCGCTCCCGGCATACAGGAAGTACCTTCCGTTGTTGAAGATGGAGGTCATCCCCCTTCCAGCCATGGAAGAGATCAGGAAATTGTCCGGTCTCACCTCTGAGAAGGACATACCGGTTCTTGCCTCGACGATCAGGGCCGGAGCAGATTTTCTCGTTACAGGCGACAAAAAGGATTTCAGCGGACTGAAAGGGAAATTCACATTCCGCATACTGACCCCGGCGGAGTTCCTTGAGGGTATTATGCCAGAGATCTTAAAGGCACTCGAGGCAAGAGACGAGGAGTAATAACCGTCAAGCCAGTTTTTGAGGGTTTCTGATAAAATGGAGGCGCAGGATAAAAACAGCAAGGCAGATTTTTCACTAAGCTAATGATACAAATTCCAGAACACTATAAAGGGCGTGAGCAGGCATACTTCAAACATAGTCTGCTGAAAGCCTATCTTGAACGACTGTTTATGATTGTGGGTCAGCACCTATCATCTTGTTTATCTTACCCATCATTCGAAGGGGATAACTGAATTCATGGAAGCATCCGAAAAACTCGACGTTGTCCAGAAAAAGCTACGGGTGGTGGCGAAACAGGAACATCGGATCGAAAAGAGCGGACAGCAAGAGATGTTTGCCGCAAATACGATATCAGGATACGACAGAGACCATACGGATTTATCTGAAGTTAAGGAATATTTGCTTACCAGGTTATCGTCAATACCACGCTATTTTGGAGTAGAAGAATTTGCCGATATGCTTGAGGAAACCGGCTGGTTCATCGGAGATCTTCAGAAGGCATTAGGTGAACTTGTGACAGACTGCAAGGCCAGGAATCTCGATGACGACAAGGGCAGACGGCGATCCCAGTTTGTACATTACAAGGGAAATAGTGGCAGGGGTGAAAGGTTGGTTAACATAAAGGCATGAGCACACAAACATCTATAGAATGGACTGAGCAGACCTGGAATCCTGCCGTAGGATGCAGCAAGATTTCTCCGGGTTGTGCTCATTGCTACGCAGAGATCATGGCGAGAAGGCTTCAGGCGATGAGAGTGAAAGGCTACGAGAACGGCTTTAAGCTTACCTTACTGCCTTATCGTCTTGAAGAACCCTTGCATAGAGCAAAACCGACTGTCTATTTTGTAAATTCAATGAGCGACATGTTCCATGAGGATATCCCTGACGATTATATCCGGCAGGTTTTTGATATAATCCGGCAGGCACCGCAGCATACCTTCCAGGTACTAACGAAGAGGGCCCCCCGGATGACTGAATTCTTCAAAAACTATGAGCCGCCCCGTAATGCCTGGCTTGGGGTGACAGTTGAAGACAAAAAACATGGTCTTCCGCGGCTTGATTGGCTCCGTCAGGTTCCGGCTGCTATACGTTTCGTTTCTGTTGAGCCGCTGCTTGAGGATTTAGGCAGGATAAATTTAAAGGGGATTCATTGGGTTATCGTCGGAGGAGAGTCAGGACCGAAGGCACGGCCGATGAGGCTTGACTGGGTGTTGAATGTGAAACATCAGTGTGGGGAGCAAAACGCTGCCTTCTTTTTTAAACAGTGGGGTGGCTGGGGTGCCGATGGACAAAAGAGACCTAAGAAGCAAAACGGGCGGCTACTTGAAGGCAGGACATGGGATGCTGTGCCGGATGGACATTCGTATTATTCACCAGCAATTGAGACTGTCTGAGAGGATAATGGAAGTGGCAAGATCATAAAATAAATACTATGGGGAAATCAAAATATGCAGGCAAAAGAAACGAAACTCCAAGACATAATTGAAGGGACAAAACAGTATGTCATTCCTCTTTTCCAGCGAACTTATAGCTGGACGACCAAAGAATGGGATGTCTTATGGAAAGACCTGATTGAACTTGCCGAAACAGAAAATCCACGGGCTCATTTTATTGGGTCGATCGTAAATATGCCAACTGTTTCAGTTCCCGAGGGTGTAGCAAAATATCTGCTAATCGATGGACAGCAACGCTTAACGACAATATTTATTTTGCTGACTCTTTTACGCAACAAGGCAAGAGAAACGCAGAATCAGGAATTCGCCGACGAAATCAATAATACCCTGCTTGTCAATCCATACAAAAAAGACAACGACTTTTTTAAGTTAATGCCCACACAGGTTGACAGAGACATATATAAGAACTTTATCAACGGAAAATCAAATGAAACAGACAATCAACTGACGAGGGCATACAATTTTTTTGAGAAGAAGCTCAGGCAAGTACCGTTAGAACATGAGAAGTTAAAAAAAATCATTACGAGTTGTTTCTCCGTTGTCAGTATTGTGCTCGATACCGATGATAACCCGTATTTAGTTTTTGAAAGTCTGAATGCTAAAGGACGGCCCTTAACGCAGGCAGATCTCATTCGGAATTATTTCT
>JAKAIE010000049.1 GCA_021814475.1 Nitrospirota bacterium | reverse complement strand
TCGGGACAAAGGTCCTGTCCCTACGCGAGCTGTTATAATGAATCGCCCTTGCAAAAAGTTCTTTTCCTGTCCCTGTTTCGCCCAAAAGAAGCGTATTGCTCCTGGAATCGGCAATCTTCTTTACCTCACCGAGCAGGGAGGTGATGGTGCTGCTCTGGCCGATAATGCTGTCAAAATTGTAGTCTCCCTCGATCTGCTTCTTGAGGATCCTGTTTTCCGCCCTCAATGACCTCTGGAGAAGGGCATTCCTGACAACCCTCTTTATCTCCTCATGCATGATCGGCTTTACGATATAGTCATAGGCCCCGGCCCGCAGTGCCTCAACAGCTGTTTCCAGAGAGGCGTATGCCGTTACCACAACGACTATCTGATCTGAATTCTGCTCCCTGCATCTTTTCAGCAGTTCTATGCCATTGGCCCCGGGGAGAATGATATCGGTGACGACCAGGTCGAAGGTCTTCTCCTCCAGTATCCTCCCGCCCTCCTCCGCGCTCCCGGCTGTTTCGACATCGTATCCCTCGCGCAGAAAGACCCTTCTCAGGGATTCGCGCAGGGTTTCTTCATCCTCTACAATCAATAACCTTTCAGCCATAATGACATAATCCCGGGTGGGCGGAAATCTCTTTCATGCAGTCTTTCCTTAAACAGATGTCCTCATTATAGCATAGGAGTGACCTGCCTGATTCCCGCGGCCGCGGCACTCAGGCCTGCCTCCTGAGCCTCAGGAATCTGCCGGCGATGACGGCAATCAGCGCCACGCAGGCGCTCAAGAGGGCGCCCATCTTGGCAGCACCCTGCACCGCCTGATCAGTAAAGGCTTCTCCCGCCACAAAGAGGGCAACAGTAAAGCCGAAGCCCCCTATGATTCCAACAACGATCAGATCCTTTTTTTGCATCCCTGCGGGCAGGGAAAAGCCGAGCCATTGGCCCAGGCCGCCCATTAGAGAAATCCCGAGGGACTTCCCAAAGACCAGCGAGAGCAGGACAAGCCAGGTTGCCGTTCCTACACTGGAGAATTCCACCCCCGCATTGGCATATCCGAACATGAACATGCCGAAATCCACGGGGAGTTTCCATTCCCGCTCAAACTCGCCCATCGCAGAGCGATCGGATATGTCCTCCTCAAAAAAATGCTTCTTCTCCTCTTTTGCGTGAGGAAGGAAAGGTACGATGAAGACCAGTGCAAGCGCCGGATGAAGGTTGGCCATGTACAGTCCGGCCCAGGAAAGACCGCCGCCGACAAGGATATACGGCCAGTATGACCTCACACGGAAGATCCGCAACAGATACGCCGATGCCATTCCGGCCGCTGTCAGGAGAAGCCATAAAGGAGCCACCGGATTATGCGGGTTCGGGTAGAAAAGAGCGATTATGAGGAGCCCGATGCCGTCGTCCGCAACGGCCAGCAGAAGCAGAAAGGATACGGCCGGATGGTTTCCCCCGAATACCACCCGCGCAACGAGCCATGCAAAGGCGATGTCCGTTGCGGTCGGTATCCCCCAGCCCTTCAGCAGGTCAGCGGAACCGATAAAATGGTTGAGCCCCAGATACACAACCGCAGGCCCGATGACACCGCCGAGGGTAGCCATGAGGGGATTTACCGCCTTCCTGATCGGATTGAGATCTCCTCCCGGCAGGAAGCTCTGGGTTATCTCCACCGCTGCCATTCCGAAAAAAAAAGCCATGAAGATGTCGTTTGTCAGAAAATGAAAGCTGAGAGGGCCGATCAATGCCCCATGGAGAAAATCCTGATAGCCTCGCGGGTCGCAATTTGCCCGGATCATGGCCAGCGCAACGCCAAGGACGAGAGGCACGGAAAACTCGCGGAGCAGATTGATCCTTCTCTTCATAAGGTCATCCCGCTCTGCCGGGAACCTCCCTCCGCGAGAGGGCAAGGACGGCGGGCCGTGCGATCATCCGTTCACAGGAAGAGCAATTATAAAGGTAGCGCCTTCGGACTTCTTGCTCTTCACGGTAATCCTGCCATTATGCTCCCGGATTATTCCATAGCATATACTCAGGCCAAGCCCTGTACCCCTGCCTACCGGCTTGGTCGTAAAAAATGGATCGAAGATCCTGTCGATCACTGCATCGTCTATACCGGATCCGGAATCAGAAAACCGTATTTCGACCGCGTCATCCAGATGTGTCATGGCTATCAGCAGGTCGCCGCCGTCGGGCATGGCATCAATAGCGTTGAGCATAAGGTTCAGAAATACCTGCTGGATCTGATCAGGATTCACCATGAGGGAGGGGATCTTACCGATCTGGGGAACGAGATGTATGTTCCGGAACCTTTTGTCGTACTTGACCAGATGTATGGTGCGGTCCAGGATGTCCCCGAGGTCGGACTGCACCTTCACCCTCGCGGAGATACGCGCAAAATCTCCAAGGCTGCGGACTATGTTCGCGATTCTTTCGATATGGTTGTTTATCGTCTTCAGGGATTCCTCGATAAAGTCCGACTCGTCCTCTCGCTCTGTCTGCGCTCCGCCGCCAGGGGACCCGCTGTCAGTTTCCGCCGAAGCCTTGATGATTTCGCCAATGCCGAGGGACCTGAGTTCCTGAACGAGGGAGGATATTGATGCCAGGGGGTTTCCGATTTCATGCGATATGCCTGCTGTCAGCTTACCCAGACTTGCAAGCTTGGATGTCTGCCGAAGCTGCTCCTCCATCTTCCTTTTTTCTGTAATATCTTCGAAAATAACGACAAATCCACCCGACGGGTCCTTGAACGGGCTGACATTGATCCTGAAGCTCTGGTGTTTGGGAGTCAGTACGGTGAATTCCCTCTGCTCATCCTGGATGACCATTTCCTTCTTCAGCCAGGCCAGGAGTGTCGTCACATGCTTGTTGAAGGCCTCCGACTTCCTTATACCCGTAAGCGTTTCAATCTCCCTGTTCCAGTACCTGACCCGCAAAAAGGCATCGAGTGTCACAATGCCGATCGGCGCGCTTTCAATGATATTCTCGCTGTACTCCTTAAGATATGCCAGGTTCCTGTTTGCCTTGGCGAGTTCCTGGCGGGAAAGCCTGAGCGTCTCAGTCATCTGCTTGATCGAGCTTGAAAGATCGCACCTCTCCTGTTCGGTCAAGGTCAGCTTGTCTTCCAGTATGATGGTTGCAATCGCCGTTCCTACCGCCCCGGAAAGTATCCGCTCGGCCTCACCGCGCAGGAGGATGAATTCGTTACGGGTCAAGGTTTCCCGCTTTATTCCCTGTCTCGCCAGAAAATTATCGATTATGTCCCCCGCCTCTCTTCCGCCGATATACTGGCCCAGTATATCCTCGATCTGTTTCACACTGTAACTGCCGCCGGCGGGAAGCACCTTGGGCGTATAGGATTCGACGAACATGAGAGCCTGCCTCTCCTCCTCGGCGTCCTGTCGGGTAAATATCGAGATCCCGATATATAAGATGATATTCAGCAACAGGCCCCAAAAAAGGGAGTGGCTCCACCGGTCCATGCCTTCCACACCGAACAGGGCATGCGGATTGAACATACGGGAATTGACAACTGACTCAAGGAAGCCGGCGCTGTTGAGCAGCCCGGACTTCATCAGCGCCGGCATGAGCAGTGTATAGAACCAGATGATGAACCCGGCGATTATCCCGGCGGCGGCGCCTCTTTTATTGCCCCTTTTCCAGTACAGGCCAAACAGAATAGAAGGGGCAAAAATTGTCACCGCCTCAAAGGATTTGAGCCCCATGTCCACCAGACTGTAGAACTCACCGATCGAAACTGCAAAGAAATAGCCGAGAAACGTGCATCCGATAATAATGAGCCGCTTGGTGTTGAGAATAATGGCAGGGAACCCCTTCATCTTGTTGAACCTGAAAATGGCCGGCATGACCAGGCTGTTCATCACCATCGTGCTCAGTGCAAGGGACTCGACGATCACCATGCCGGTGGCGGCTGAAAAACCGCCGATAAAAACGAACAGGGCCAGAAGGGTCTTCCCCTGCCTTAGCGGTATCGTCAGAACAAAACTGTCAGCCCCGGCGGGACTGCCACCCAGAAGAAGACCTCCGAAGGCCACAGGCATGACGAAGATATTGATGAGAAAAAGATACAGGGGGAAGAGCCACATGGCCTTTGATACATGGGACGCGTCCGAATTCTCCACCACGGCCACATGGAACTGCCTCGGAAGAAAGGTTATCGCCATCATCGAGAGGAAAAGAAGGGATGCCCATTCGGTATAGCTGACCGGGGTGCCGGTTCCAAGATGCAGCAGTTCGCCATGACCGGAATCCCGTATCCGCTCAAGTATGTCCGTAACCCCATCGAAAAGAAAATAGGTGACGAAAACCCCGACAGACAGGAACGCCGCCAGCTTCACGATCGACTCAAACGCCACGGCGAAGACCAGGCCCTCATGCCGCTCAGAGGTGTCGAGCCGCCTTGCGCCAAAGATAATGGCAAAGATACCGAGGATCAGGGTGATGATCCAGCCAGCGGCAAAACTGCCCGTCGATTCCCCCGACAGGATCGTGAAGGTGCTCATAATCGCCTTTATCTGGAGTCCGAGATAGGGGGTGATGCCGACGACTGCCACGATCGTGATGAGAACCGACAGGAAGATGGAATTGCCGTAACGGGCCCCGACAAAGTCTGCAAGTGTGGTTATCCTGTTTTCCCTTGCGATGCGTATCATCTTCCTCAGGAGTATCATCCAGAGCATCGCCATGAGTGTCGGTCCGAGATAAATTGTGAGAAAAGCCATACCGGAGGTCGCTGCCTTGCCAACGCTCCCATAATACGTCCATGAGGTGCAGTAGACGGCAAGGGAGAGGGAGTAGACGTAGGGGTTAGAAACAATGCTCCTGCCGGCCTTCTCCCGCCGCTCGGCAAAGTAGGCGGCAAGAAACAGGAGGCCCAGATAGCCGAGGATCACAATGAAGAGCAGCCAGCCCGCGAACATGCTAATCTTTCCTCGCCGCGAGTCTCACCACGAAGATGAATAGTCCCCATACGCCAAAAAGATAGTACGGAAGCGAGAGGGAGAAGATATCGAGAAAAGGCCAGTTGAACAGCAAAAGCCCCAACAGAAAGAAGAAGACCCATACCTCCCTGTTGTTCATCATCACGTCTTGTCCGGACCGATTTCAATGCCTGGCATGAATAATTATATAATAAGCAGGCGTGAAAGTGAGCTGGAGATTACATGAAAGCACTTGTCCAGAGGGTTTCGTCAGCGCAGGCAGGATGCCCCTGTCGTCCTGAAGCACCATGATTTGGATCATATTCTCCTGCCCTGGTCCGTATTAATATAAACAATGGAAAAAACAGACCGCTCCTATATCCGATATGTCCGCTATGGGGTCCAGGCGTATATATTCTTCTTTCTGCTATACGCGGGCTACAGGTTTTATCTCTTTGCCGGGCAGTATGAAAATGCAGCGCAGCAGATTCCCGGATCTCCCGTCGTGTCTGTCGTCTCCCGGCCTGCCTCGGTTGAGGGTTTTCTGCCGATAGGCGCCCTCATGTCCCTGAAGCTCTGGATTATGACCGGAGTCTTTGACCGTATCCATCCTGCAGGGCTGGTCATTTTTCTTGCGGCGCTGCTGATGGCCTTCTTTCTCAGAAAGGGTTTTTGCGGATGGATATGTCCTGTTGGCACTCTCTCCGACCTGCTCTGGAGACTGCGCCGAAGGCTATTCAGGATACAGCCCGCCATGAACCGCCGGATAGATGTGGCATTGCGTTCCGTCAAATATATTCTGATGGCGTTCTTTATCTACGTAGTATTTATCCGGATGACCCCGGAGTCTATAGCCGGATTCATTGAAGGAGATTACTACAAGGTTGCCGACGTCAAGATGCTCTACTTCTTTACCCGCATGACTGCAACGACTCAGATCAGTCTCGGCGTACTCGTGCTTCTCTCTCTGGCCTACAGAAATTTCTGGTGTCGCTATCTCTGTCCCTACGGCGCACTCCTCGGTCTGATCGCGGTCTTCAGCCCGCTCAGGATTACGCGGAACAACGCGGCGTGCATCCATTGCTCCCGCTGCGCGCGACATTGCCCTTCACAGCTGCAGGTTGAAAGCAGCGAGCGGATACTCTCCCCCGAGTGTACAGGATGCCTCACCTGCGTCAGTCAGTGTCCTGCCAAGGGAGCCCTCGAGGTGGCTCCGCATCGCCGGTATGCGCTTCACCCGCTTCTGTTCGCGCTGCTTATCGTCAGCCTCTTCTTCGGTTCCCTTGCCACCGGGCGTCTATCCGGAAAGTGGCGATCTGCGGTTACCGGCGGGGAATATCGGCGCCTTGTCCCTTACGCGGCTTCTCTTGATCATTAGCATTGACGGATCTCCGGCAGTATGCAGTGTCATCTGTGGTATAATGTGCCAATTTTTTGAAAAGGAGTATTTCGATGACACAGGGGATAAAAAAGGCCATATTTCCCGCAGCTGGACTCGGGACGCGCTTTCTTCCTGCCACAAAGGCTTCTCCGAAAGAGATGCTTCCGATCGTCGACAAGCCGATGATTCAGTACGGCGTGGAAGAGGCTCTGGCCTGTCACCTAAACGAGATCGTCATCATTACGGGCAAACACAAAAGAAGTATCGAGGATCACTTTGACCATTCCTTTGAACTTGAAGCGAAGCTGAAAAAAAGCGGCAAGAAGAAACTCATCGAGGAGATCAACCGCCTCAATAAGATCAATATCGCATACATACGCCAGGGATACGCCCTGGGCCTGGGGCATGCGATATCCCGGGCGAGGCCGTTCATCAAGGATGAGCCCTTTGCGGTGATTCTGAGCGACGATATTATCCCGCCGGAGGAGAGCCTGCTCAAGGACATGGTTCGTCTTTACAAGGAGCTGAAATGCCCCATCCTGGCGCTCGAAAAGGTTCCGATGTCAGAGATCCACCGCTACGGCGTCATCGACGGCGTAAAAGAGGAGGATGGAGTCTACCGCGTCAATAATCTCGTCGAAAAGCCGGACGCCGAACATGCCCCCTCTGATCTCGCGATCCTCGGCCGGTATATCCTGACCCCCGATATCTTCGACGTACTCGACAAATCGAAGCCCGGACGGGGCGGCGAGATCCAGCTGACCGACGCCATAGGTGCTCTGCTGAAGAGCAGGCGGGTCTATGGCTACCTGTTCAAGGGCAAGCGCTATGATGCAGGCGACAAATTCGGCTATCTCAAGGCAACAATCGATTTTGCCCTCAAGAACAGTGAGGTTTCGGAGCCCTTCAGCCAGTATCTCTTCGAGGTCACAAAAAAACTGCGGCAATCAGCAGCCTCTTCGTAATTCTTTCAGGGTTTTCGTTAGGCAATGCCTCACTGTTTGGTATACAATATAAAAGAGATGTTATCTGCAAGAAACCGATGTAAGGAGAATATACATGGCTGAACTTGATAAATCTGATGAAAAGGGCGAGCGGGAGGTGATGATCCCTGATTCATTGCCGATACTGCCGGTGCGCGACATCGTCGTGTTTCCGTACATGATCATTCCTCTTTTCGTAGGCCGCGAGATCTCCATCAAGGCGATCGAGCACGCACTGAGCAAGGACCGGATGATCCTCCTGCTGACCCAGAGGGACCTGAGTCTTGAAAACCCGTCCACGGATGATCTCTATGGCGTCGGAACTGTCGGCATGATCATGAGGATGCTGAAACTCCCCGATGGCAGGGTGAAGATCCTGGTGCAGGGGCTTGCAAAGGCCCGTGTCCGGGAGTTCAGGACAGACGATTCTTTTTTTTCGGCGAATATCGAAAAGATCGAGGAGGTCAAGCCCTCCGAAATATCAATTGAGGAAGAGGCTCAGATACGCACTGTCAAGGAACAGCTCGACAAGGCCATATCTTACGGCAAGACGGTCCTGCCCGATATCATGGTGGTCATAGAGAACCTCGATGACCCAGGGCGACTGGCCGATCTCGTGGCCTCGAACCTGGGCATCAAGTCAGAACAGGCGCAGGAGATCCTTGAGATCATCGACCCGGTGCAGAGACTGCGGAGGGTGAGCGACATCCTAAATCATGAGATCGAACTGCTGATCGTGCAACAGAAGATCCAGTCCGAGGCCCGCGGTGAGATCGACAAGACCCAGAGGGAGTACTTCCTGCGGGAGCAGCTGAAGGCTATCCAGAAGGAGCTGGGCGACATCGACGAGAGGGCTGAAGAGGCCCGTGAGTTCAGGAAGAAGATCGAAGAGGCCAGGATGCCGGAGAAGGTCTTCAAAGAGGCCGAAAAGCAGCTCAAGAGGCTCGAAAAGATGCACCCCGACAGCGCCGAGGCGGCGACGATCCGGACCTATCTGGACTGGCTGGTTGAACTTCCCTGGTCAAAGAGCACGAAGGACAACCTAGACATAAAGATCGCAAAGAGGGTGCTGAATGAAGACCATTATGACCTCGAAAAGGTCAAAGAGAGGATTCTCGAGTACCTGAGCGTACGGAAGATCAAGGAAAAGATGAAGGGGCCGATCCTATGCTTTATCGGGCCTCCCGGTGTGGGCAAGACATCCCTCGGCAGGTCGATCGCGCGTTCGCTCGGGCGGGAGTTCGTTCGTATGTCGCTCGGCGGCGTCCGTGACGAGGCCGAGATCCGCGGTCACCGCCGCACCTATGTCGGCGCCCTCCCCGGTCGTATCGTACAGGGCATCAAGCAGGCCGGTACGAACAACCCTGTCTTCATGCTCGATGAAATCGACAAGATAGGCACGGACTTCAGGGGGGACCCGTCGTCTGCTCTCCTGGAGGTCCTTGATCCGGAACAGAACTTCGCTTTTGCCGATCATTACCTGGCGGTGCCGTTCGATTTGACGAACGTCATGTTCATCACAACGGGAAATCTTGCCGATCCTATCCCTGGGCCTCTCCGCGACCGTATGGAGATCATCTATCTCTCGGGCTATACCTCTGAGGAGAAGCTCGGTATCGCGCGTAAGTACCTGCTGCCCAAGCAACTTGAAGAGCACGGGCTGTCGGAGAAGATACTTGAGGTAACGGACAGCGCCCTCCTGCTGCTGATCTCCCAATATACGCGGGAGGCCGGGGTCCGGAATCTCGAACGGGAGATCGCGAACCTCTGCAGAAAGGTGGCAAAGCGGATCGCTGAAGGCAAGCAGAAGACCTTCAAGGTCGAAAGTTCAAACCTCAAGACATTTCTTGGCGTGCCCAAGTTCCTGCCCGAAGAGGAGATGCTCCACGATGAGGTGGGCGTTGCTACCGGACTTGCCTGGACTGAGGCCGGCGGCGATATCATCTACATCGAGGCTACGACCATGATGGGCAAAGGGAATCTGACCCTTACCGGCCAGCTCGGTGATGTCATGAAGGAATCGGCGCAGGCGGCTCTCAGCTACATACGATCACGTTCGACTTCACTCGGTATTGAGGAGGATGTTTTTTCTAAGACGGATATCCATGTGCATGTACCTGCGGGGGCAACCCCTAAGGACGGTCCCTCAGCCGGCATTACCATGGCGACCGCCCTCGCCTCTGCCCTGACCGGAAGGCCCGTCAGCCGGAGCATAGCCATGACCGGCGAAGTCACCCTCCGCGGCCGAGTCCTTCCGATTGGCGGCCTCAAGGAGAAGACCCTTGCAGCCAAGAGGATGGGGATCAAGAAGGTGATCATTCCGGCCCGCAACAAGAAAGACCTGGAAGATATCCCCAAGTATATAAAGAAGGACATGGAGTTCATATTTGCCAGCGATATGGACCAGGTGCTGCAGGTTGCCCTCAGGCCCCCAAGGAAGACGTCAGGTAAAAAGAAATAGTCTTTGTGAGCGGCCGGACCGGTTAAGATGAGACTTGCCGATACAGGGGAGCTGCAGCTCCTCGAACGGCTCAAACGGCGTTTCAGGGCCTTAAGCGGCGGGAAACCGGGGTTGGTGGTAGGCATAGGCGATGATGCCGCGGTAATCCGTCCCGGACGCCGCCAGATGCTTCTGACCACCGACATGATGGTTGAGGACATCCATTTTGACCTCCGGTGGACAACACCCTTTCAGCTCGGCTACAAGCTCGTCTCGAGAAATGTCAGTGATATCTGTGCCATGGGAGGCTCTCCCGAGTATCTTCTGCTGAACTATGCAGCGCCGGCGAAGACGGATCTGGGACACTTCGACCGGTTTCTAGACGGCCTTGCCTGCGCGGTCGAGGCATACGGGATCTCTCTCATCGGCGGCGACATGTCGGTATCCGTCAAGACCGTGCTGTCGGCGACGGTCCTCGGCTCCGCAGCGAGGGTTATCAAAAGGAGCGGTGCACAGCAGGGTGATTATATCCACGTCACCGGCTGGCCTGGTGATGCGGCTGCCGGACTCTCGATTATGAGGCATCTCAGAAGGCCTATTCCCCTCGAAACGGGGGTTGTGCCGAAGACGCATCTTCCGTGGGAGGTCATCGAACCCCTGGTTCGACGGCATCTGATGCCGGTTGCCGTTAGCCCGGACGGGTTTGCAAAACACGCCACGGCGATGATCGATATCAGCGACGGACTTCTGATGGATCTTGAACGGCTCTGCAGGGAGAGCGGTGTGGGCGCAAAGATATGGTCGGACAAGATCCCGATCTCCCGCGGGCTGGCAGCGGCATCGAGACTGCTCAAGGTAGCGCCTCTGGAACTGGCCCTCGGCGGTGGGGAAGACTATGAACTGCTCTTCACCTCCGCCTCGGACACTATATCCGGAGCCACCTGCATCGGAGAAATAGTCCGTGCCGGTGTGAAGGTCCTGGACCCTCTGGGGAAGCATTTGAAGATGAATACGAAAGGGTACGAGCACTTTGGCATATAGGCAGAAACTGAGACAGATCTTTTCGATCAACGAACCGCCGAAGCATATCGCATCCGCATTTGCCCTCGGGGTTTTCATAGGCATGTCCCCTCTCCTCGGCATCCACACCGTTCTCGGCATCGCGGCCGCTTCGCTGCTGAGGCTGAACCGACTTGTCACCCTTGTCGGCGTGTATGTCACGAATCCGTGGACGATTGTGCCGATCTATACCTTCGGCACGTGGCTCGGCGCAAAACTGCTCCACGTCAAACATATACTGCCGAAGGTCGATTGGGCTCATCTTACGTTTGCTGCATTACTCGGAGATTTCAGGCCCCTGCTAATGCCCTTCCTGGTCGGCAATACGGCGCTGGGGCTGGTATCGGCCATCGCAAGCTATTTCATCATCCTTAAATCGGTAAAGAAAGAACATGCGTAAGGTCCACCTCATCAGTCTGGGTTGTCCGAAAAATCAGGTCGACTCGGAAAAGCTCCTCTCCAGATTGTCTGCGTACGGCATCCTATACTCGGCAGACCCTGTTGAAGCGGGCATCATACTCGTCAACACCTGCGGTTTCATCGGCGCTGCAAAGGAAGAGTCGATCAATGAAATCCTGAATGCAGCTGCCCTGAAATCCGGGCCGGGCCGGAAGAAACTAGTCGTGTATGGCTGCCTCGCCAAGAGATACGGCGCGGAACTGCTGCGCGAGATACCTGAAATCGATGCGCTATGGGGGGTTGCCGAAGATGAAGCGATAGCCGACTATTGCAGAGGCATACTCGGGAAGATATCCGGATCAGGGGAAGCGGACACCTTCCACGACAAGCCGTATGCATACCTCAAGATCGGTGAAGGCTGTGACCGGGGCTGCTCGTATTGCGTCATTCCCGATATCCGCGGCAGTTACAGGAGCACGGAACCTGATCAGGTGCTTTCGGCTGCAGAAGAATACCTGAAATCGGGGATGAAGGAGCTCATCGTGGTGGCTCAGGACATCACCTCGTACGGCAAGGACCTTCGGGGATACGATCTTCCCCGACTGATAAAGGAGATTGCTGCGATCCACGGGGATTTCAGAATAAGGCTCCTGTATCTCTACCCGACCGCCATCACTGACACGCTTCTGGAGACCATCGCCTCTACGGACAAGGTCTGCAACTATATTGACATGCCCCTGCAGCATACAGAAAAGAATATACTGCGACTGATGGGAAGGGGCGGCAGCAGGACCTTTTTTGAAAACCTTGTCAAACGGATCAGGGAGATCATTCCTGACATCGCGCTCCGCACGACCGTTATCGCCGGGTTTCCCCAGGAGACCGAGGACGACTTCGATAAGATGCTTGCATCCATCAGGAGGATGAAGTTCGACCGGCTCGGGACATTCACCTATTCTAAGGAGCCAGGGACACCTGCGGCCGCACTGAAGGGGCAGATCCCGAAAAGGATCAGGCAGTCCCGTTATGAACGTCTCATGGAGGCGCAGGCGCCTATCGCGCTCCAAAAAAACAGAGAGCTTGTCGGGCGGTCGTTCAGGGCTCTCGTCGACGATACGGACGGCGTGATCGCCGTGGCCAGGCTTTACTCCCAGGCCCCCGAGATCGACGGGGTCGTGATTCTTCGGGACACTGTTGTTTCGAAGGGAGATTTTGTGAACGTTCTGATCACCCGTGCAGGGGACTATGACCTCGAAGGGATCGTCATCCGGTGAAAAGATTCCCCTGGCTCCATCTCATCCTGTTTGTGCTGACATTCCTCTCGACGCTGGTAGGGGGAGTAGAGCATTCAGGTATCAGCATCCTCACGCTATTCAATTATCCGGAAAATCTGCTCAAAGGGCTGCCTTTTTCGGCGACCCTCATGACCATTCTTCTGTTCCATGAATTCTCGCATTACCTTTTTTCGAAAAGTCATCATGTGGACGCAACCCTGCCCTATTTTATCCCGGCTCCGACGCTCTTCGGAACTCTCGGCGCCTTTATCAAGATGAAGTCACCGATAACGACAAAAAACGCGCTGATGGACATCGGGGCCTCGGGCCCGATTGCCGGGTTTATCGTCTCCGTCATTGCGGTGATTATCGGGCTCACCATGTCTCATGTCGTCCCTGTTACGAAGGAGCCGGGGATGATGGTATTCGGCGATTCCCTTCTGTTTAAAGCCCTCTCCCGACTCATCTTCGGTGCTATCCCACCCAACTATGACGTCGTCCTTCATCCTGTAGCTCTCGCCGGCTGGATAGGTTTTTTCGTCACCTCGATGAACCTGCTGCCGATAGGGCAGCTCGACGGCGGGCATATCGCCTATGCGCTCCTGGGGGAGCGTCATCATCTGCTGTCCAAGGTCCTGATCGTGATCTTGGTGATACTGGGGGTCTTCCTTTTTGAAGGATGGCTGGTCTGGGCGGTCCTGCTGGTCATTCTTGGCATCAAACATCCGCCGATCCTGTCGTCCTATATACCACTGGACAACAGGCGGAGAATCACAGGCATAATCGCTTTGCTCATCTTTGTGCTGACCTTCATACCCGTTCCGATAGCCATCCTGTAGAGACTGCTGTTTTCCGGACTTGGATATCCAGAAAAAGGCTTCGGGATATCTTTCCGTCTTCTTCTGAGGGAAACATGATATCTGCCGCTGGTTGTGCCATGTTTTTTATCGTTATGGTATACTTATAGATCCAAAGAAAATAACCTCAAGGAGATTGTTATAATGAAAGTATTTCTCAGGGAAGATGTGAAAAGTCTCGGCAGGATCGGCGATATCGTCAATGTGTCCGATGGATACGCACGCAACTACCTCCTGCCGCAGAAGCTGGCTGTCGAGGCCAATACGAAGAACATCAAGGAGTTCGAGCATAACAAGCGGATCATCCAGGAAAAGGCCGCCAAGGTGCGCGACGAGAACAAGGCTCTTGCGGATAAACTGGCGGCGCTGACACTGACGATCCGGGCAAAGGCCGGGGAAGAGGACAAGCTCTTCGGATCCGTCACCAATATGGACATCGCCGAGGCGCTGAAGGCAGAGGGTCACGATATCGACAAGAAGAAGATCCATATCGACGAACCGATCAAGAGGCTCGGTGCCTTTACCGCCGAGGTGAAGCTGCCCCAGGATATTACTGCAGCAATTAAGATTAATGTCGTACAGGAATGAAGCAATTAGAATCAACTCTTGAAAAACTCCCCCCCCAGAACGTCGAGGCGGAACAGTCCGTTCTGGGGGCAATCCTCATCGACAATGAAGCACTAACAACCTCGCTCGAACTTCTCGTCCCGGACTATTTTTATAAAGATTCGCACAGGAGACTCTTCCTGTCGATGATCGAGCTCTTTGACAAGAACGAGCCGATCGACATCATCACTCTCACCGATCACCTCAAAAGGAAGGGCGAGATCGACCTCGTCGGCGGCGTCCAGTATCTCACATCGCTGGTAACGATGATCCCGACCTCCGCCAATATCAGGTATCATGCCAAGATAGTCAGGGAGAAGGCCCTTGTCAGGGGCCTTCTGCATACCGCTACCGATATCGCGAAAAATGTCTACGAGAGCGACCTGGATGCGGAAGAACTGATCGATTATGCGGAAAAGCAGATATTCGACCTCTCTGAAAAGCGCATCAACATAGCCTTCGCTACACTGAAGGACGTGATCAAGGACAGCTTCAAGATGATCGAGCAGCTCCACAGCCGCAAGGAGACGGTCACCGGAGTCCCGACAGGATTCAAGGAGCTCGACGAGATGACTACCGGGCTGCAGAAGAGCGACCTGATCATCATCGGCGGCAGGCCCTCGATGGGGAAGACTGCCTTCAGTCTGAATATCGCACAGCATGTGGGAGTCGAAATGAAAGAGCCTGTGGCGATCTTCAGTCTCGAAATGTCCAAAGAGCAGCTTGCCTTCAGAATGCTCTGCTCCGAGGCCATGGTCGATTCGAACCAGATCAGAAAGGGCTTTATCAAGAGGGACGATTGGCACAGCCTGACCTCTGCTGCGAGCAAACTCGCCGAATCGCCTATCTTCATTGACGATTCCTCCGCCATCAATATCCTCGAGATGAGGGCCAAGGCCCGCAGGATGAAGGCTACGCACGGCCTCAGTATGATCGTCGTGGACTATCTCCAGCTGATGAGGGGGCGCGGCAATACGGAACGCCGTGAGCAGGAGATATCGGAGATATCGCGTTCTCTGAAGGCCCTGGCCAAAGAGCTCTCCGTGCCGGTAATCGCCCTAAGCCAGCTGAACCGGAGTGTCGAGTCGCGGACAGGGGTGAAGAAGCCGACACTGGCCGATCTCAGGGAATCGGGCGCAATAGAGCAGGACGCTGATGTCATCATTTTCCTCTACCGGGACGAGGTCTACAACAAGAACAGCCCCGATAACAAAGGCAAGGCCGAGATCATCATCGCCAAGCAGAGAAACGGTCCTACAGGAGAGATTCCCCTGACGTTCATGTCTCACTGTACGCGGTTTGTGAATTATACGGACGCCACCTTCCACGACATGGAGGACGATACCTTTTAGCACGGAGGCGGAGAGATGAGAAGAAACGCTGCGGTTGCCGGACAGTTTTATCACGGCTCTAGGGACAGGCTTAAAGAGCAGGTCGAAGAGTATATCGACAGGGATGCGCCGGCCGAAGAGGTGATCGGAATCGTCTCACCGCATGCGGGGCTTATGTATTCCGGCCACGTTGCGGGCGCTGTTTTCTCATCCGTCAGGATGCCGCATACCTTTATCATGCTTGGTCCGAACCATACCGGCCTTGGCTCTGCCATATCGGTCATGGACAGCGGCCAATGGGCCATACCGACCGGCGTTTTCACTATCAACAGCAGACTGGCATCTAGGATCGCGCTGAACTGCGACAAGGTCACCCGCGATCCCAGGGCTCACATGTTCGAACACTCACTGGAAGTCCAACTGCCATTCATAGCCTCTTATTCGACTGATACGCAGATCGTCCCGATCGCACTGCTCTCCGCCTCGCTTGAGGACTGCCTGAGCCTAGCGGGCGCGATCGCGCAGGCTATACGGACCGCCGACTACCGGGTGGTGATCCTGGCGAGCTCTGACATGAGCCACTACCTTCCGGACACACAGGCGCGGGCGCAGGACAAAAAGGCGATAGACCGGATACTTGCGATGGACCCGGAGGGACTGTACGGGACCGTGCGGAGAGAGCGGATCTCGATGTGCGGATATCTCCCGGTTACCGTGATGCTCGCGGCGGCAAAGCTCCTCGGCGCAGGCTCTGCCAGGGTGATAAAGTATGCGACCTCGGGTGAGGTGAGCGGGGATTACGACAGCGTCGTGGGGTATGCCGGGATCATAGTGAAATAGGCATACGGTCAGGTCTTTTTCTTTGCCTCGTCCCAAAGTGCGTCCATCTCGGAGAGGCTCATGTCGGCAAGGTTCCTGCCCTGCTCTTTCGCCGACATCTCGATATAACGGAACCGCGAGATAAACCTGCTGATCGTCTTCCTTAGGGCGTCTTCGGGGTTCAGTCCGATAAACCGGGCGATATTGACGAGCATGAACAGGACATCGCCAAGCTCGTCTTCTATATCATCGGGTTTTTTCGCGTCGAACGCCTGCTTGAACTCGTCGATCTCTTCATCGAGCTTCACCATAAGGTCATCCACCCCCTCCCAGTCGAATCCGACCTTCGAGGCACGGGCCTGGAGTTTCTGCGCCTGAAGGAGAGCGGGCAGCGTCTTCGGCACACCCTCAAGGATCGAATCCCGTTGTTTGCCTTCCCTTCTCTTGTGCTCATCCCACTTCATCAGGACTTCTGCCGAGGTTTTGACGTCGGCATCTCCAAAGACATGGGGGTGCCGGCCTATCATCTTATTTGAGATCCCTCCGATCACATCGTCCAGCGTAAATTCGCCCCGCTCCGAGGCAATCCGGCATTGGAAAATAATCTGGAAAAGCAGATCCCCTAGTTCCTCCCTGATCGCCGCGGGATTCCCCTCGTCGATCGCCTCAAGCACCTCGTAGGCCTCCTCGACAATAAAGGGCTTGAGCGACTCCCTCGTCTGCTCCTTATCCCAGGGACACCCGTCCTCGCCGCGGAGCGCCGCCATGATCTTGACAAGTTCCTGTATATCCATCGTGTCTATATTAGGAATTACCCCGGCTGTTGTCAAACCCGCCACCGGATCTGCTGCCGTCACGCACTATGCCATAATAGAGCATGGTCAGTTCCCTTTATATCCATGTTCCTTTTTGCGTCCGAAAATGTGTCTACTGCGATTTTCTCTCGATACCCCACGACGGCGAGACCGCTTCGCGGTATTCGGAGGCACTCTGCACAGAACTGTCGCTCGTAAGAGACAGCGCCGGTCCCCTCAGAACGGTGTATATGGGCGGTGGGACCCCGACTCTTCTCGGCAGTGATGATTTCAGCCAGATATTTGAACGGCTACGCCGAGATTTTGCATTGGTCAGGGATGCCGAGATTACGGCTGAGGCCAATCCCGGAACCATAGACAGCAGGATTCTGGGCAGACTTTATGACCTCGGTGTCAACAGACTCAGCATCGGCGTGCAGTCGTTCGATAACCACGTGCTGAAGACCTTGGGCAGGATACATTCGGCATCCGAAGCAACAGCAGCGACAGAAGAGGCGAAGCGCGCAGGCTTCAGCAACATCTCGCTGGACCTGATGTACGGCATACCCGGCCAGACCATGACATCATGGAAGGAGACGCTGTCTCTGGCAGTTGACCTCGGGCCGTCCCATATATCGGCATACGAATTGACCCCGGAGAAGTCGACTCCCCTCTTCTCCCTGCTCTCCTCCGGGACCCTCACCCTGCCGGACGAGGACCTTGTCCTGCGCATGTACGACAATACGATCGACTTTCTGGCGTCCCACGGTTTTCGCCACTATGAGATATCAAACTTCGCGTTGCCGGGGCATGAATGCCGTCATAACCTGAACTACTGGGAGAGAGGCGAATACCTCGGCATCGGCGCGGGGGCGCACTCCTTCATCGAAGGCCTGCGCTTTCGCAATAATGGCGATGTTGCGCAATACATCGCGGACATTCTTCGGAGTGAAGTTCCCCGTCTGGATGAACAGCAGATCACACCCAAAGAGGCGATCAGGGAATTCATCTTCCTCGGCCTGCGCAGGACCGAGGGCATCAGCATGACATCTCCTCTTCTTTCCGGATTCGACCTGCCAGCTGCCCTGCGGGACCTTGAAGCCGGAGGCTATCTTGAAACAGACAGCCTCCGGTTCAGGCTGACAAGAAAAGGTGTTGTCATCTCGAATACGGTGATTGTGGAGCTTCTCAATGCACTGGGTCTATGAGCCTTAACCCTTCAGCTTTTTGAGGAGCCATGCCATGTTCTGGCCGAGGTCGCGGAAGGTCTTCATTCCCTCTTCGTCCTTCAATATTTCACCGGGGTTTCTGCCGATGCCGATATTCCAGTACGACGACCCCGGCACAATCATATTGCCGATGCCGAAAAACAGGTTTATATTCTGGTAGACATTGACTGCCCCGGCCCTGCGCGCAGCGACGACGGCCGCGCCCGCCTTGCGCGAAAACAGGTTGCCGTTAGCGCGTGAGACAAGACCCGCACGATCGATCAGCGCCTTCACCTCGGAGGAGACATTTGCGAAGTATGTCGGCGAGCCGATAAGGATCCCGTCTGCGGCAACCATCTGTTCGACAAAACCGTTGAGGTCGTCCTTCTGTATGCAGCGGTTGTCCTTTGTTTCGAAGCACTTGAAGCATGCCCTGCAGCCCCTGATATTCGAGCTGCCGAGCTGTATCAGTTCTGTCGTAGCGCCTTCCTTTTCCAGTTCTTCGAAAACAGTTTTGATCGCCTGATACGTATTTCCTTCTTTTCTGGGGCTACCGTTGAAACCGACAATATGCATTTAATTCTCCTCAAATCAAATCGGTATAAATAAGGTTCAGGCCGGATCGACCCGACACGTGCACGTCACGAATATAACAAATATAGCACAAACACGGTCGGCAAAAAAACCGGCGGGGGAATTCGGCACAGGCCTGCGCTATGCCTTGCCGCTCCTGGGGACCAGCCTGTCGAGGTCAACCCCTATGGCCTTAGCCGCATGTTTCCACCGTTCGGCGAGCGGAACGGTAAAGATGAGGGCCGACTCGACCGGTCCCACCAGCCAACTGTCCAGGAGCAGCTCTTCCTCCAGCTGGTTTGAGGACCAACCCGCGAAGCCGAGCGCGAAAAAATACTTTTTCGGCCCCTTTCCTGCTGCGATGTCATGAAGAATCTCCTTGGATGTGGTAACACCAAGTCCCCCCTCCACCCGGACTGCCCCATATTTAGCATCATACGGAGAATAGATCACATATCCCTGTTCCGGCCGCACCGGTCCGCCGAAGTGAATCGGCATATCCACCATCGATTCCGTGAGATCGAAGGCCTTCAGCAGGGGCCTGAAACTGTTCATTAATACGCGGTTCAGGATGATGCCAAAAGCCCCTTCACGTGAATGCTCGCAGAGCAGTATGACGGTATGTCTGAAGTTCGGGTCGTCGAGTGTCGGCACCGCAATCAAGAACTTGCCTGAGAGATCGCTCATATCCATTTATAAAAAATATAGCACCCCTGACTTGCAATGTACAGCCTTCATGCTTTAATATTTTTTTAACATGCAAAGCAACGTCTCCCCACAGTTTATCGACACGCACTGCCATCTCGAAATGCAGCAGTTCGACCATGACAGGGACGACGTCATCCGCCGCGCAAAGGCCGCCGGCATCACGGCAATGATTACCGTCGGCTCAGACTCCGAAGGGATACCGAAGGCGATTGAACTGGCCGGGCGGCATGACGATGTCTATGCGGCGATAGGCATCCATCCGCATGATTCCCGGCGCTTCGACGGCGATACCGAGTCAAGATTGAGAAAGTGGGCGTCGAATAGCAAGGTCGTCGCCCTCGGAGAGACCGGACTGGATTATCACTATGATCATTCGCCAAGAGAGATTCAGAGAGAGGTCTTTCGTAAACATCTCGCTATGTCTGGTGAATACGGCCTGCCGGTGATCATCCACAGCAGGGAGGCAGATGACGACACGATCGCCGTAATCAGGGAGTCGGGAATACGAAGGGGTGTCCTCCACTGTTTTTCCGGCAGCACGGCGATGGCTTCCGACCTGATCGGCCTCGGCTATCATATCTCCATCGCCGGACCGGTCACCTTCAGGAAGGCCGGGGCCCTGAGGGATGTTGCCCGCCTTATTCCAGACGAACGTCTTCTGATCGAAACCGACGCGCCCTACCTGTGTCCCGAGCCTTTCCGCGGAAGGCGCAACGAGCCGGCGCACCTCGTGCACACCGCGAGGATGATCGCCGACCTGCGGGGTATCAGCCTTGAGGACCTTGCCCGCATCACTACCCTTAACGCGCAGCGGCTTTTCCGGCTCGGTAAGATCGATCAGAAGGCCGAGATCGCGTACAAAATCCGGGACAGCCTTTACCTCAATATTACAAACCGTTGTACGAATGCCTGCACCTTCTGCGTACGGGTTCAGACCGACTTTGTCAAGGGACATAACCTCCGTCTTGACCATGACCCCTCTGAAGACGAGATCCGGGAGGCTATCGGCGACCCTTCCCTGTACAGGGAAGTAGTCTTTTGCGGGTACGGAGAACCCCTGAGCCGGCCGGACACCGTCAGGAATATATCTGCATGGATCAAGGCCCACAACGGGAGGGTGAGGATCAATACGAACGGCCAGGCGAATCTCATCCACAAGAGGAAGGTCCTTGATGAACTCGCGGGTCTGGTCGACAGCATCTCGATAAGTCTCGATGCCCAGGATGAGGAAACTTACGCCCGAATATGCCGGCCGGCGTATCCCAACGCTTATCAGGAGGTCATCCGCTTCATCAGGGAGGCGAAGGAGGCGATTCCCGACGTCAGGGTGACTGTAGTGGCGATGGAGGGGGTCGATCTCGAAAAATGCCGGGCTATCGCAGAGGAACTCGGTGTGCGCTTTACGGTGAGAACACTCGATGTCGTGGGGTAAAGCCCTCGACCCATACAAGAAACGCACTGACAACTGCCGGATCGAACTGAGTGCCTGCGCACCGCTGCACCTCTTCTACAGCCGCCTCTTTTGACATCATCTGGCGGTACGGCCTGTCCGAGGTCATGGCATCAAATGCGTCAGCCACCGCAAGAATCCGGGCCATGATCGGTATTTCCTCGTGTTTCAGGCCGAAGACGCCGTTGACGCCGTCCCAGTGTTCATGATGGTATTTTATGCTAAGGATGATGTCCTTGAACTGCTTCAGTTCGACGAGGATCTCCGCCCCAAGCTCGGGATGCCGCCTGATCTCGATAATCTCGTCCTTATCCAGGGAGTCTTTCTTGTTCAGGATCTCCTTGGGAGTGGCTATCTTGCCGATGTCGTGCAGCAGCGCGCTGATCTTCAGTTTTTCCACCACATCATCGGAAAGCCCCATGACTCTGCCGATGCCGACCGCATATTCGGTCACACGCTCCGTATGTCCAGCAGTCCAGCACGACGAGGCCTCGAGTGCCTTGACCAGCGACCTGATGGCCCCGATGAGCAGAGACTCAAGTTCGCTGTACAAAAGGGCATTTTCGATAGCCAGTCCCGCCTGTGACGAAATTGCCATAAGGAGTTTCGAGTCGCTCGAAAAAAACTCCTCTCCGCTCTCCTTGTCAGCGACAACCAGCGCACCGACCACCCGTGCCTTTCCGATAATAGGGCAGACCATCAGCGAACAAAATTGCGGCAGTGCATTCCTGTATTCGGTCTCCGCCAGACGGCAAAAAGCGGACGGCTTCTTCGCCCGGATCACCTTCCAGAAGACACCGTCGTCCTGCGGAAACCCCTTTGTTCCGTCCCAGTCGCCGACCGAGGCCTTTGTATAAAGCCTCTCTCCTCCCTCTTCCAGAAACAGCACCGCCGCGGTCTTCACCCCGAGGGAGCTCACCGCCTCATCGGCGATACGCAGGCTTATCTCATCGATGCTCAGGACAGAAAAGACTTCGGAGAGACGATAGAGCAGCGATATCTCCTCGTAGACATTTGACAGTTCGCGGACCGTCAGTGCCAGATCGTTCTCAGGACTTGCCATGGGAGAGTGTTTCAAGGACCATTTCCATCAACCCCTTCGGACTGAACGGCTTTGTGATGTACCGTTCCACCCCGATGCTCATGCCGAGTTGTTCGTCCGCGTCCTGTCCCTTGGCGGTAAGCATGAAGACCGGTATCCCGCGGAGCAGTTCATCCTGCTTTAGAGCCCGGCAGATGTCTATGCCACTAATCTCCGGCATCATCCAGTCGAGGATCACAAGGTCAGGCATCTCGCGCCGGATGACATCCAGGGCGTTTCTGCTTTCCCTGACGGTAACGACCTCGAGAGCCGCCCTCCTCAGTTTATCCTCGATCATCATGAGGATGAACGGCTCGTCATCAATAACGATGACCTTGCTCATGGCTCCGCCTTGTCGGGAAGATAAATAGTCACCTCCGTGCCCACACCAAACGTACTCCGTATCTCCATTCCGCCTCCGTGAAGTCTGAGAATCTCGTTGCAGAGAAAAAGGCCCAGCCCGGTACCCTTGACCCTTTCTCCATGCACACCCCTGTAAAAACGTTCTTTCAGGTGGGGGAGATCCGTTTCCGGGATACCCCATCCGTTGTCTCTTACCTCTATCGCTATGTCGTTATCCCTTTTACGAGCCACAATGTCTACCCTGCAGCCGGCTC
Organism: Nitrospirota bacterium; assembly: GCA_021814475.1. Classification (GTDB taxonomy): domain Bacteria; phylum Nitrospirota; class Thermodesulfovibrionia; order Thermodesulfovibrionales; family UBA6898; genus PALSA-1316. The sequence goes on along the minus strand of JAKAIE010000049.1, from coordinate 2,991 downwards.
CGGAAAACATAAGCGCATTCTCGACTACATTCAGCAGGACTTGTTTCAGCTTTGCACCGTCGCCTACCACCGCATCGACCCCCTGCAGGGTGTATGACACCTTCGCACCCCTTTTTTCGATAGTCGTTGCCAGGGACGTCAGCACGTCCTCCACCAGCCTCCTCAGCGAGAGGGCTTCATGACGGATTGTCTCCATGCCGCTCTCGATCCTGGCGATGCTCAGGAGATCTGAAACCATGCTCGACAACCGCATGCCCTCGCTCAGAATCGTCTGAAGATACTGGGTGGTACGCGTTTCATCGAGATCCCCGTCCAATATCATCTCGGTCATGCCAACGATCGCTGACAAAGGCGTTCTGAACTCATGAGAGACAGACCTGATAATCTCCGTCTTCATCCGGTCTATCTCTTTTTCCCTGCTGACATCCCGCAGGAGGTTGACCGCGCCGATGACAGTCCCGCCTGAACCGCGCACGGCCGCGCTGCTTATCAGGACGGTAACGTATGCCCCGGACGCCGTCATCATGGACGTGTCCCGGCTTGCAGTATTGCCGGCCAGGGCGGCCTCGAGATTCTCTCCGATCGCCATTCTCAGGTCGAAGTTCTCCCGGCTGTAGCGCAGGGCATCACAGATAGGAAGCCCGATTACCTCCGCCGCCCGCATGCCGGTCATCCGCTCGAACGACTTGTTGATGGAAAGCATTCTGCCCTGTGTGTCAACCGTCACGATGCCGTCGGCGACACTCTGCAATATTGTCTCTGCGATGCCCTTTTCTTCGATAGAACGGACGTAATAGTCGTGCCGCTCTATCGAGACCGCAAACATATTTGCGATGATTCTGAGGAAATGGAGTTCTTCGTCCCTGAAGTCCCGTACCGTACGGTAAAAGAACGTGAAGGCGCCCACGGTCCGCTCGCCGATCTGCATCGGGACCGCCAGCGCCGACTGGTACCCCAAATGCGCGATCTTCTCGGGTATGTAGAAGCGCGATCCCGCCCTGATATCCTGGATAACGGTCGGACCTCCTTTTTCTGCGGCATACGCCTCGATCGAGCTCACCCCGCGGGGATAGAGAAGACGGTCTTCGAGATCCTTTGAGTCCGACGATGCGCGAAGCAGGTAATTGTCTTCGCTGGTTCTGACGAGAAGCCACGTAAAGTCTGCATTGAACATGCCCCGTATAAGGTCGAGTGCCTGGCCAATGACATACCTGAGATCAACCGCCGAGCCGAGTTTGGTCGTGAGACCGAGCAACTGCATGTGCTCGTCCTCCCTGCGCTTCCTCTGTTGATCGTACAGACCCCTCATCTTCTCGTAGAGTTTTATGTTCTCGAGTGCTATGCCCGTCATTTCCCCTATCGAGTTCAGGATATTCTCTTCCTCGGTGGTGAAGAGATGGGGCTTGAAGCTGAAGAGACAGAAGACGCCGATAATTCTTTCCTTGCCCCTTACCGGAATGCAGCAATATCCCTTCATGCCCGAATGCTTCATGAGTGAGCGTTCAACCCGCTGGTCTTTCGAAATGTCAGAGGTCGTCATGATCTGTCCGGATACAGCAACCTTGCCGGGGATGTCCTCGCCAAGCCTCACCCTGCCCATCATCCTGATATATTCATCAGAGATGCCACGGTGATACTGGCATATCATGTCCCGTTTGGATTCATCGATGAAGAAGATGCCGCCACCGTCCATCTTGAGCATCTCGATCATCCTGTCGAGGACGTTCATGAATATCTCATCGGCCCTGAGAGACCTGCTCAGAAGGCCGGCTATACTATTCAGTGCAGTCAGTTCGCGGTTCTTCAGGAATATCTCCTCCTCGTGCAGGATGCGGTCCGTGACGTCGCGTATCAGCTCGATCACCTGAGTCACATTGCCGGCAGAATCCTTGATCGGCGTGGCGACTATCTCATGGTATCTCTTGTCCCCGGCGGCCCCGATATGCTGGTGAGTTGTCCTGAAGTTGCCGCCCGTCTGAAAAACGGATTGAGCGGGGCAATCAAAACCCTCAGTCCAGCAGGCCGAATTCAGTCCGTGGGCCACCACATGACAATAGTCACCGACCGCAGTACCCCTGACATTCTGGAGAGCCATCCGGTTCGCCGAAACAATGCGGTAATCTTTGTCAATCACGAGGATCTGGTCTTCGATACTGTTCACCACCGTCTCGACATAGTCACGCGAGCGCTCGATCTCATTTCTCAGCTGTTTTTGCTCCCTGAAATCCTTGAATATGCCGATCTTTCCGACTACCCTGCCTCCCTCCATGATCGGAGAACCGCTCAGTAAAACAGGCATCGCATTGCCGTCACGGGTGACAATATTCACCTCGTATATCGACGCAATGCCTTTGTCGCGCCTCTCCTTCAGCTGATTGCGGACGATTGCACCGTTGCCGTCATCGAAAAAGTCATAGATGGAGGAGCCGATCACCTCGTTCCTTTCGTAGCCGAAGAGCCGGGAGAAGGCCGGGTTTACGTCGCTGACCCTGTTCTCTTCGTCAACCACCCATAAGGGGTCGAGCATTGCATTCACATACAGGTCCTTCTTCTGAAGATCCGTTGTCTTCTGTCTCAGGGCGGCGGCCATCTCGTTGAAGGCGCTGATCACATCCGCCAGTTCGTCGTCGCCGCTCGCACGGAGCCTGATATCCAGATCCCCTTCCATCATCGCCTTCGCACCGCGCCGCAGTTCTCTGAGGGAGACGAGCAGTTTCCTCGCAAAGAGCATCGACAGCACAAGTGATATGAAGAAGATATAAAATACGTAGGGCGTGATATGCTGGAGCAGTCTCCGGGAAAACTCCCGGTGCATCTGCGCAAAGGCTCCGTTCTGCGGATTCACAGCCTCTTCCGCTTGCATGATCCTGTCCGCCTGGATGATGATGGTAAAGGTATACGGCACGGTCACCATAACGGCGAAGAGCAGGAACATCGAAATAAGCCTGTAAATGATCTTTCTTCTGACCATCAGAAGAGGTTCCTCACCAG